>JAAZLQ010000081.1 GCA_012799255.1 Bacillota bacterium | reverse complement strand
GATCAACTTCTTGAAGGCCTACCAGATGATGTTACCCATGTTATAGTAGACTTTCACGGTGAAGCTACATCTGAAAAAATAGCCTTGGCAAGGTATTTGGATGGGCGTATAGCTGCCCTAGTTGGTACACATACCCATGTTCCTACCGCGGATGAGCAGATATTACCGAAGGGAACAGCCTATGTTACTGATTTGGGAATGTGCGGGCCTATCCACAGCATCTTAGGGGTTGAACCTGAAGTTGTCATAGGCAAGTTCTTAACCCAGTTACCCACTAGGTTTTCAGTTGCTAAAGGACCAGCGCGTTTAACAGGGGTTGTCATTTCATTAAATAAAAATGGTGGTGCCGACACAATTTTTCGACTGAATCTTCAATAAATGGACATAAAAGGAGGATTTTCCCAGTATATATCTAATAAGTTCATACGGACACCACGTAAGTAGTAGCGTTTTTACCAAAGGAGGTCACATTAACATGGAAGTATTAAAAGTATCGGCAAATTCCACACCAAATAAAGTCGCCGGTGCGCTCGCTGGGAAAGTGCGTGAAGAAGGTCGTGCTGAGATTCAGGCTATTGGTGCAGGCGCCTTGAACCAGGCTGTCAAAGCCGTGGCAATAGCCAGAGGTTTCGTGGCCCCTAGCGGAGTGGATTTGGTTTGCATTCCGGCATTTACAGATGTTTTGATCGATGAGGAAGAGCGAACTGCAATCAAGCTAATTGTGGAACCAAGGTAAAGTTAACACTGAATTATGAAGTTAGCAAAAGGCCTGCCCGATGGGGTAGGCTCTTGTTTATCATAGAGCGAATTTTCCATTCTGGAGGTTGCTACCTGTGTTTATTTTTGATGCCCATGTTGATACCCTATCCCGGCTAGTTGACAATAGAGAAACTCTGGAAAGTGCAGAAGGACATGTTAGTCTAGCTAACCTCCGTGACTGCAAACAGGGCGCTCAATTTTTCGCGTCTTTTGTATCACCCAAGTACTACCACGGTCTAGCGATGCATCGTACGATGGAAATGATTGATGCATTTTGGCAAATGCTGGAGACTTACCCTGACGATTTGGCTTTTGCCGGTGCTGGAAAGGATATTCTGGATATTAAACGTGGGGGGCGCCATGCCTGTTTGTTGGCTATCGAAGGCGGTGAAGCGTTAGAGGGCAAGTTGTCTAGTCTAAGACTTTTTTATCGACTGGGAGTTAGATTGGTGACCCTTACGTGGAATCACCGAAATGAACTCGCTTCGGGTCAAAGTGAAGGAGCGCAGGGTGGAGGTCTTAGTCTGTTTGGGCAGGAAGTGGTCAGGGAGATGAATCGTCTGGGGATGCTCATTGATGTTTCGCATCTGAACGAACCCGGTTTCTGGGATGTGCTAAGACTTAGTGAAAGTCCGATACTAGCCTCCCATTCTAATGCGAGGGGTTTGTGTGATCATCCGCGTAATCTTACCGACGAGCAAATCCGTGCATTGGCAGATAGTGGTGGAGTAATTGGCGTTAACTTCTACTCTTCTTTCCTAACTTCTACTGGAGAATCAACCGTTGAACACGTACTAGATCACATTGAGTATTTGATCAAGGTGGGGGGAGTGGAGTGTGTGGCCCTTGGTTCTGATTTTGACGGAATAGATGACACACCGAAAGGATTAGAACACAAGGGGAAAACTCTCATTCTTGCTGAAGCTCTTCAAGAGAGGGGATATCCTGCGGGTACCATCGAGAAAGTTATGGGAAAAAACTTACTCCGGCTCTGCTGTGAGGTTCTTGGTTAAATTCTATGCCCCGAGGATATGTTAAGAGAAAAAGGGGGCTTACCCATGGGTAGTAACGTAGTAAAGGTAATTGAGCTGGTGGGAGAATCTGATCAAAGTTGGGAGGATGCAGTACAAGTAGCGGTAAAAGAAGTCACCAAGACCCTTCGTGGTGTTACTGGCGTGGAAGTTACGAATTGGACCGGAATTGTCAACCCGGAAGGTGATATCACAGGATACAGAGCTAATGTACAAGTGGCCTTTCAAGTAGAAAACTAAAAACCAACTTTAAACGGCTTGGGATAACCCAGCCGTTTTTTGGTTATGCTATATCCAGTAAACTTAGAAGTGGGTGATCTGAGATGGATTGGATGGGTGCGGTTGTCCGTTTTATCGTTTCTGCTCTAGTGCTGATGTTAGTGGGCTTCTTGTTACCGGGTTTTAGGGCATTATCGTTCTTCCATGCCCTTTTTGCGGCAGTGGTCATTGCTGTTCTAGGCTGGGTAGTAGAAAGCCTATTGGGAAAAAATGTCTCACCTTATGGACGAGGAGTTGTCGGCTTTTTTGTGTCCGCTTTAATCATTTGGGTTGCACAGTTCATTGTACCAGGCATGGAGGTATCGATTATTGGCGCCTTGTTAGCAGCTTTTGTGATAGGTATTATCGACCTTTTCGTACCTACCACAATACGGTAGCGGAAACAAAGCTAACTCGCCCCGTATAAGAGCGCCGCTCTGTTCAGGGGCGGTTTTTTTGCCGGGAGTGATGGAATGAAGAATGACAAGTTTTCCGTTTCGAAGAGTCTAGATGAAAACTTGGCTGTCTTGGAATCCGAACTTGGCTATGGGACAACTTTTGATCTAGTGTTTCGTAAGTTAAGAGTGGCCCACAGACAAGCAGCCCTGGTTTTCCTCGATGGGTTTGTCAACGATATAGCGGTGATCCATATTTTGAGGTCATTGCAGACCATTCCGCGAATTGGGGTAACCCTTTCCGTTTTAAAACAAGATCTGGAAAACCATATTCCTTTCTTTGAAATGAGTACGGCAGACAACTTAGAAGCTGGAATGGATCAATTGCTGTCCGGAGCGATGCTGTTGCTCATAGATGGGATTCAAGAAATCACGGTACTGGACGTGCGCCAGTATGTAACCCGTGGTTCGGAGGAACCTGCTTTAGAAAAGGTCACCCGGGGTTCCCGTGATGGGTTTGTTGAGACAGCCCTCTTTAATGTCAACCTCATTCGACGCAGAATCCGCGATCAAAACCTGCGTTTTGAAGCACTACAAGTTGGACGGCGTTCCAAGACAGATGTCATCGTAAGTTACATTAACGACATTGCCGATCCAAGTCTTGTAAAAGAGGTCAAACAGAGAATTGAAGCCATCGATAGGGATGCTATTCCCATGGGTGGAAAAAACTTGGAAGAGTACATTTTAGGTACCGTGTTTAACCCCATACCCGTAACTCGCTACACTGAACGTCCAGATGTGGCCGCAGCCCACCTCTTGGAAGGCCATATCGTCATCCTTGTTGATACAACTCCTTTTGCCCTGATCGTTCCAGTAACACTCTGGCACTTTACTCAGCATGCGGAGGAGTATTTTCAGAATCCTCCTGTCGGCACATATTTGCGTTGGATACGAACTCTGGGAATCATTGGTTCCTTAATCTTACTGCCTCTCTGGTACACTTTGGCAATGAGCCAAAATCTACCCCCTTGGATTGCATTTATTGGTCCAAAAGAACCAGGGAGATTAGCCCTCTGGCTGCAACTTCTTCTGCTTGAGTTAGGTTTAGATTTGATTCGCATGGCTCTAATTCACACTCCTGATGCTCTAGCCACATCTCTCGGTCTAGTTGGCGCAATCATCTTGGGTGATTTGGCGGTATCGGTAGGGCTGTTCACTGGAGAAGCGATCCTTTATGCAGCGATCACGGCGATTTGCAGTTTCGCCACACCCAGCATTGAGTTGGGCAATGCTATCCGTCTTTTCCGGTACGTATTGTTCTTTGGTGCAGTTGTGGCGGGCTGGTGGGGGTTGGCTACTGGCTTTGTGATTACATTGTTAACCTTAGGACTAACGAAATCCTTTGGTATTCCCTATCTATGGCCATTAATCCCCTTTGATGGTCCTGCGTTATTGCGAGTAATTTTTCGCTATCCGATTCCACAGGTTGCTATTAGGCCAAGGTTGACTTCGCCCCATGACTTGCGGGCTCAGGAAAAGGAAAAAAAGAGGAGGTAGACGGCTATTCAAGAGATTGGGATCCCCCGGGCGCTGTTTTACTTTCACTACTATCCGCTCTGGAAAAGCTATTTCGAAGAGTTGGGTTTGCGAGTAGTAATATCTCCTCCAACAAATCAAGAAATACTCGAATTGGGACTAGCCACTTGTGTAGACGGGGCTTGCTTGGCACTGAAGTCCTTTGTTGGTCACAGCCAAGCACTGGTGAGGCAGGGAGTCAACATGCTTTTTGCTCCACAGATAATAAGTGTTTACAAGAAAGAGTACACCTGTCCCGGGTTTCTTGGTCTTCCGGATTTGGTTCGGCAATATATCCCTCGCACTGTGCAGTTAGAGTCGCCAACTCTCGATGCCAGAAAAGGCGAAATGGGGTTTGTTAAGGGATATTGGCAGTTAGGAAGGAAGTATTCGTCTTGGTCAAGAGTGCGTAAGGCCTGGAAAATCGCTATTGAGGCCCAGCACGACTTTGAACTGAAACAGTGGCAAAGACTGCAATCTGGTTTTGACAGAAGTCTAAACATCTTGCTATTAGGTCCACGTTATTTAACCGACGATGCCTATCTCAATGGAAACATCATTAATCATCTGGAGAAACTTGGAGCTGAAGTGGTTACTGCCTGGTGGCTCCCGGACTCCATTACTTTCGCGGCGAGCTCTGTTTTGAAAAAGCGGCCCTTTTGGACTGGTACCCGTAGATCAATCGGGGCACTCGAGCATCTCATGAACTCCCTGGATGGAGTGATTAACATATCGCCTTTTGGCTGTGGGGCCGAGTCCATGCTTAGCATTCTCGTCGGGCATAGGATTGGAGGCGAAAGGATGGCACATTTGGAACTAAACATAGATGAACACACCAGTGAAGTAGGTCTGATTACACGCTTAGAGGCCTTTTGCGATCTATTAGAAAGGAAAAAAAGCGGATGAAAGTCACTTTTCCCCATTTAGGGAACGCCTATATTCCGATTGAAGCTTTGTTACAAGGCCTAGGCCATGAACCGGTTACACCGCCGTTTGGTAGCAAACGTACTTTGGAGTGGGGGAGCCTTTATAGCCCAGAAGAAACCTGCTTGCCTTTCAAGATCATCTTGGGAAACATGTTAGAGGGAATTGCTCTGGGGGCCAACAGCGTCTACATGCTGGGAGGCTGGGGCCCCTGCAGGCTAGGTTACTATGCAGAGATCCAACGGATAATCCTTGCAGACATGGGTAAGCAGGTGGAGTTTGTTACGCTAGAGGTTCCAAGGGGAGGGCTCCGGGCGTCTTTTGAGCGTCTGCGTCAAGTAGTTGGTTCCACTAATATGGGGAATTTTATCAGAGGTGCTCGTCTGTGTTGGGCCAAACTGAAGGCAGTGGAAGATTTGGAGAACTGGTCGCTGCAAGCACGCCCCCGAGAGAAGAGTCATGGAGTTACATCAAAGCTATTGCAGGCACAGCTCCGCTCCCTGCAGCAAGCCCAGAGTATGGCTGCAATCGAAAAAGTACGCCTTGAAGCAAAAGAAGCTTTTCAAGACGTTACGAACCCGGCCTTTCCTAATCCTTTAAGAGTAGGTGTGTTAGGGGAGATTTATACCGTAGTCGAGCCGCTTGCCAATTATCGTTTGGAAGAGCGCCTTGGCTATTTAGGCGTGGAAGTGGTTAGAACTATTAGCCTGAAGGAATGGGTTCAAAACCATATTTTTAAGAAAGCTGTTGGATTGTATAGTCTACGATCGCTCAAAAAGTCTGCAGCGGGGTACTTGCGGGGGTTTATAGGAGGCCATGGACTGGAAAGCGTTGCCCGTAGCGTAGATCTTGCTAACCAAAACTTGGCAGGAATTGTTCATATCTTGCCCATGTCATGTATGCCAGAAATTGTGGCTCAGGGAATAATGCCCCAGATCAGCTCAGAACAGAACATACCAATCCTATCGTTAGTAGTGGATGAACACGCGGGAGAAACCGGTTTCCAAACCAGGCTAGAGGCTTTTGTAGATCTATTGCAGAGGAGAGTGGGTTAGGTTTGTACCTTGGAGTTGACGTTGGCAGCGTCAGTACTAATTTCGTATTGTTGGACCCGAACAAGCCCCGGGGCGAGGAAGTGGTTTGGACGAAATATCTTAGAACGCAAGGAGCCCCCATTACTGCCCCGAAAATGGGATTAACCATGCTGGCCAAGGAAGGAGATTGGGAAATAAGTGGCGTGGGGACAACCGGCAGTGGACGTGAATTGGCAGGGGCAATTCTCTCTGCTGACATTGTCAAAAATGAGATTACAGCCCATGCCATGGCAGCTTTGAGGCTTGATCCGAACGTATCAACGATTCTGGAGATCGGGGGTCAAGATTCCAAGTTAATCGTGTTGCGGGATGGGGTGGTGGTGGACTTTGCTATGAACACGGTCTGTGCCGCTGGCACAGGCTCTTTTTTGGATCAACAGGCTAGTAGATTGGGTATCCCCATCGCTGAGTTTGGTTCGTTAGCTTTGGAAAGTAAGAACCCAGTACGTATTGCTGGTCGTTGCACAGTTTTTGCCGAATCTGATATGATCCACAAGCAACAGCTTGGCATTAAGATATCGGACATCGTAGCTGGCTTATGCTCCGCCATGGTTCGAAACTTCTTAACTAATTTAGCCAAAGGTAAAGAGCTACGACCAACTGTATTTTTTCAAGGAGGGGTTGCAGCGAATCTAGGAATGCGCCGTTTCTTTGAGGAGGCTCTACAGTTACCAATCATCGTTCCCCCCAATTTCGATGTAATGGGAGCCATTGGCATTGCTCAATTAGCCATGGAACAACTGAGGACGCAAAAGAAGAAGACTAGCTTTGCCGGTCTAGAAAAAGTCCTTAAAAGTGAGTTTACCAATCATAGCTATGAGTGTAAGGATTGTCCCAATAATTGTGAAGTCGTCGAGATTTGGAGCAATGATGGCTTCATAGCTAGCTGGGGAGCACGGTGCGGAAGACAGGGGAGCAAAGAGAGGAAGCATCTAGCAGGTGCCTCTATTTTGTGATACTATGGAAAGGAGCTGATTAGTGGGAGGTTTTCTCAATGCTGAATCTCGATCAAATTATCCTGGCCGTGCCTGCCATTTTGTTAGCTATATCCTGTCACGAACTGGGCCACGGCTATGTTGCTTATAAATTAGGAGATCCTACTCCCAAGTACCAGGGGCGCCTAACCCTTAATCCACTAGCCCACCTCGATCCTGTCGGAACCATAATGCTAATCCTCTTCCGCGTGGGTTGGGCGAAACCAGTTATGATTAACAGCCATTATTTCAAAAATAAAAGGCAAGCAGCACTTTTAGTGTCGTTGGCGGGACCCATGGCCAATGTTTTGCTGGGCTGGGTCTTCTACAACGTGTTGAAGATTTCAAGTGTGTACTTGCCCTATAGCGCTTTTTCCAATACGCTCTTACTCTTTTTCTTAATTAATGTACAGGTAAACTTAGGGTTAGCAGCCTTTAACCTGATTCCCATTCCGCCACTGGATGGATCGCACATTCTAGCCAGCTTGTTGCCGCCCAAGGCTTCTTATGCGTATGCGCGTTTCGCTCCCTATGGGCGGATAGTGCTGATTATTCTGCTTATTTCAGGCGGAGCTAGGTTTATCATGAATCCGATTTATAACGTGTTGTCAAGTCTACTCATCCGATTGTCCTTGTAGGTTGTAGCCATGGGATATGTGATTGAACTTGAGGTCTATCAGGGGCCGTTTGATCTTTTGTTAGATTTAATAACTCAAAATGAGGTAGATATCTGGGACATACCTATTGCCACTATAACCGAGCAATACCTAGATTATCTACATTCCCTTCAGGAGATGGATTTGGCCATCACAGGAGAGTTCTTGGTGATGGCAGCCACGTTGATTCGGATCAAATCAAGACTATTGTTACCACAAGAGTCTGTTGACACAGATGATCCGGAAGAATCGGAAGATCCTCGCACAGAACTTGTTGAGCAACTCTTGCGTTACAAGTTCTTTAAGGAAGTGGCGGAGTTTCTGCGGGAGCGTCACAATTCTGCATCAAGTCACTACACCAAGGGGCAGCCAGCGGCCTATTATGATCTGACACCAATTTATACTAACCCCGTTGGTGATGTGACAGTAAATGAGCTAAGTGATCTCTACTACAATCTTTTTAAAGAATTGGAAACAGAAGAACCTGTGCATACGATCAGTGCTGGTTTTTCAATGGAGGAGCGATTAGCTCTGGTCAGGTTACAGTTGGTAGGAAAACCTCGGCTCAGCTTTTTCGAACTATTGCGGGATGAGTCTCCCACTGAAATCGTGGGGACCTTCTTGGCTGTCCTCGAGCTGGTGCGTTTGGGCGAGATAAACGTGGTGCAGAGCAAGATGTTTGGAGAGATCAGCATCGAACCATTTGCGTTAGAATTGGAGGTCAACGCATGAATTTATCCGAAGCAAGGATTGTAGTTGAGGGGTTAATTTTTGCCGCGGAGAATCCCATTAGTGCCAAGGAAATTTCCGAGATTATCGAGCTTGATGTAGTAACGGTGGAATCTGTGGTAGAAGATATTCGCCAACGTTATGCCGATGGGGCGTTACTTATACGAAATGTTGCAGGGGGTTATCAAGTTGTGACCAAGCCTGAACTGGAGCCTTGGATCGAAAAACTGGGCCGTCCCGTGATTCATGCTCCCCTTTCTGCTGCGGCCACTGAAACTTTGGCGATTATTGCCTATGAACAACCGGTAACTAAGCCAGAGATTGAGCAAATCCGTGGTGTAAGCTCAGATAGTGCAATAAGTAGCCTTCTAGAACGGGAGCTAATCTACGAAATGGGAAGAAAAGAGGGGCCCGGTAGACCAATTCTCTATGGAGTAACTGAAAAGTTTTTAGAACATTTCGGTCTACGAAGTATCGATGAGCTTCCCTTGCGGAGCATAACTGAATAGAAATAATGGCAACTTAAGACTGAGTGGAGGTGATTTTATACTACTCAGTCTTTTTTTGTTATTCCTACTCTTTTTCTTGTTGGTAACGAGTTTTCGAGTGGAACTTGAGTTCAGTTCTAACGGTTTGGAACCGCGAACCATACTGAGAGTTGGCATAGGTAGGTTTTTCTTGAATGTTCCTAAGCGAGCTCTGACCAAAATGAGTCAGATGATTCGCAGTCGCAACTTGCAGAGTTTAGGTCAGCTCTTCGCTAGCCTAAAAACAGGTCTACGG
Organism: Bacillota bacterium; assembly: GCA_012799255.1. Next base: position 23,992 of record JAAZLQ010000081.1, on the reverse strand, counting down.
CTCGTGGACAGTTTCTTACAAAGAATAGATTTATTGGATCTCCAAGTGATTATTGGCACAGGTGACCCCTTTTTTAGTGCCCTAGGCTGTGGTGGTGTTTGGGGACTCTTAGGTCCATTCTTGACCGCTTTAAGTACAGGTAATCGGTTAAGAGTGGATCCGCAAATCATGGTTCAGCCCGACTTTAAAGAACCGCAATTGAAGGTTCACCTCCACTGCATATTCCGGTTCCGACTTGGTCAAATTATAATCAATGAACTAAGACGAGTCACTTTTGCTTGGTATGCTAGGACTTTTAGCTAAAGGAGCAATGCCATGAACAAACATCCTATTGAAGGACTAATGCAGACTGCCATGGAGAGTTTAAAGACCATGGTAGATGTCAATACCATTCTCGGCGATCCAGTTGAAACACCCGACGGGGCAGTAATCGTCCCAGTAAGCAGGGTCAGTTTTGGTTTTGCTGCAGGAGGAAGTGAGTTTTCTGGATCAAAATCAAAGGACTCCGAGGAGAGCCATCCCTTCGGTGGCGGCAGTGGTGCCGGAATTGCCCTCAATCCTGTTGCCTTTTTAGTGGTGGGGAGAGATAGTGTCCGGTTGTTGCCTGTTAACCAGTCAGCAATCTATGATCGACTTATTGATGCAGTTCCACACTTTATTGATCAGATCCAGGGGATGGTAAAGGGCGAACGGAGCTCCAACGGAATGTTAAGAACAACGTACAAAGTTTGAACCAACTCAGAGCTAGAGGGTTTCCTTCACAAGAGTTATCTCTTGGAGGAACCCTCTTTTTTCTTGCGGTTTATCCTAAAGTTGGGTATCATGGGACTGAAAGGGGCGTATTCAGTGGAACGTCTGCAAAAAGTGATGGCCGAAGCGGGAGTTGGATCTCGAAGGGCTTGCGAGGATCTGATCAGGGAGAACCGTGTCCAAGTAAACGGACAACCTGCCATCTTAGGGCAAAAAGTAAATCCCAAGAAGGACAAGATTATGGTAGATGGCAAGCCTTTAGAAAATAAAGAACCCAAAAGATACCTTATTCTAAACAAGCCCCTGGGTTATATTACCACTACCAAGGATCAGTTCACACGGAAAAGTGTCTTGGACTTGGTTCCTGAAGTTCGCGAACGAATCTATCCTGTAGGGCGTTTAGATTATGATTCTGAAGGCCTCGTTTTTTTGACCAACGATGGAAAACTGGCTTATCGTGTCATGCACCCAAAGTTTGAACTGCCGAAAACTTACATGGTTCGGGTTCAAGGGAAGATTTCCATGGATGCTGTTTACCGGCTCCGTACAGGGGTTATTCTGGAGGATGGCCTTACGGCCCCAGCCCAAGTAGAACTGGTCAAAAGCGACCAGGAGACTTCAGTCTTGAAAATTACTATCACCGAAGGCCGCAATCGACAGATTCGTCGTATGTGTTCAAGTGTCGGCTATAACGTATTGCGGTTAACTCGTATTGCCATGGGTCCTTTAAGTATTGCGGGGCTCTCAGCTGGAAAATACCGCTTTTTGCGCCCTAAAGAAGTACAGGAGCTTTATAAGGCGGTGCGTCTATGAGTGCAACCGTTGTGGTTATTGGGGCAGGAGCATCAGGTCTTGTGGCCGCAGGCTTTTTGGCTCAACGTGGGGCTCAGGTCCATGTTCTAGAAAAAATGAGGAAAACCGCCTCAAAAGTACGGATATCTGGTAAGGGCCGCTGTAACATAACTAACGCGCTCCCGATTCGGGATTTTATTACTAACTACCCAGCGAACGGCAGATTCTTATATAGTGCGTTGAACCGGTTCTCCAATGATACTTGCGTCGACTTTTTCGCCAAACTAGGGGTCTCGGTTAAGGAAGAACGTGGCCGCAGGATTTTTCCTGTTTCAGATGATGCCAACCAGGTAGCAGATGCTCTCGAGTATTTCGCCAGAAAGCATGGTGCAAAAATCCATCTGCAACATAGGGCAAAGAGGATTGAAGTGAGCTCTAAAGGCAAGGTCACAGGAGTTATTGCGGATGCTGCTGGCGAGGCTAAGTTTTTTCGGGCGGACGCAGTGGTGGTTGCCACGGGTGGTCTCAGTTATCCAGGGACAGGTTCTACAGGTGACGGATTAGCCATGGCAAAGGATTTGGGTCATAATATTATAGAGCCGAGGCCGGCACTGGTACCTGTGCGCGTAGAAGAGGATTGGGCGAGGGAACTTTCAGGTCTTAGTCTAAGAAATGTGCAGTTTACTGTAGAGCATCCTCAAGGAGGAACAATTAGTTCCTTTGGAGAATTAATGTTTGCTCATTTTGGTCTAACTGGTCCCATTGTGCTAACTGCCAGCGAGCAAATTGGTAGATGGTTGAAAGAAAGTGGGGTACCACTGGAGGCCTTTATTGATCTTAAACCAGCACTCAACCATAGCCAACTAGATCAAAGATTGTTGAGAGATTTTGACCAATTTTCCCGTCGACAGTTTTGTAATTCGTTGGATGAATTGTTGCCCAAGAGTCTAATTCCTGTAATAGTAGATCTTTCTGGTATCTCGCCTGATAAGGTTTGCCACCAGATTACAAAAGAGGAAAGAACTAGACTGTTAAAGCTATTGAAGAGATTACCTCTCACCATTACAAGGACTCTTCCAATTTCTGCGGCTATTGTAACTGCCGGAGGCGTTGATGTGAAAGAGGTGGATCCGCGAACCATGGAGTCGAAGAAGGTTTCAGGCTTGTTTTTCAGTGGAGAAGTATTAGATGTCCATGGCGTTACGGGCGGCTTCAATCTACAGGCAGCTTTTTCCACAGGCTACTGCGCTGCAAATGGCGTCGAGATGTGATAGGAGAGGTGAATTTTTGTTGTGAAAATTGCAATAGATGGTCCTGCAGGGGCCGGTAAAAGCACTATAGCCCGCTTAGTTGCTCAAAAGTTGGGACTACGTTATTTGGATACAGGTGCAATGTACCGAGCTCTCACCCTAGAAGCTGCAAAGAAAGGTGTCCCCTTTGATGAAGAAGAGGCATTATTGAACGTAGCAACTGCGATGGATTTAGAAATTGTTTTTGAGAGGACCACAAAGAAAAACCTTATTTATCTAAATGGTGAAGATGTTTCTCAATTAATTAGACAGCCGGAAATCACTGCTAACGTTTCGTTGGTTTCGAGTCATAAAAAGGTTCGGGATTATATAGTCGCTCTACAAAAGGAGATTGGCAAGCAAGGTTCCATAGTTATGGATGGTAGGGATATTGGCACCGTGGTGATGCCGGATGCAGATTGGAAAATTTTCTTACAAGCATCTGTAGAAGAAAGGGCTCGCAGGCGTCAGAAAGAATTGGAGAAGAATGGCCATCCAGTGGATATTATAGAATTAGAAGAGCAACTCCGCAAACGAGATCATTTTGATTCCACCAGAGATAACTCTCCATTGAAGAAGTCCGATGACGCAGTGGAGGTTGATACCACGTTTCTAGAAATAGATGAGGTGGTTGAAAAGGTTCTCGGCCTAATCAAGGAGGATAAGGATGTATAGGTTTCTAGTTATGATCCTAAAATTCTTCGTTGTGCTTGTCGCCGGTTTGGAGGTAGAGGGCCAGGAAAATGTCCCACTAGAAGGTGGAGCAATTGTGGCCGGCACGCATACTAGTATGTTAGACCCTGTGGGGATAGCGATCGCTCTCAAAAGACCCGTTCATTTTATGGGCAAGGTGGAGTTATTCAAATTTCCTCCTTTGGCTTGGTTGTTCAAACGCCTTCATGCTTTTCCTGTGAAGAGAGGATTAGCGGATCGTGAAGCGATTCGTATTGCCCAAGAAAGAGTTAGCCAAGGTAATGTTCTAGGCATTTTTCCTGAAGGAACACGCAATAACTCAGCTGAGGATTTGCTACCTCTGCAAGGAGGAACTGCGTTAATTGCTATTAAAACAGGGGTTCCCGTAATTCCTGCCGTTGTTTCAGGCTTTAAGCCCATGCGATTCCGCAGGGCGGTAAAAGTAACTTTTGGGAAGCCCATTGATCTTGGCGGACCGAGAAAAGCTAATAAAGCCGAAGTAGAAGAAGGAACAAAAGTGATTTCCGCCGAATTTAGTTCGCTATTAAGCAGGAATAATTAAGAATGCAGAGAAGTACAATCAGGGGAACTACTGTTTAGAGTCCCGTTGTTGGAGGTATAATAAGGGAGGGGGAAAGGTGGAAATTGTATTGGCAGATGCCGCAGGCTTCTGCTTCGGGGTCAAACGTGCATTAGACTTGACGACTAAGACTCTAAGCGAAGTCGATTCGGCCACTCCAATACACACTTTAGGTCCACTTATTCATAACCCACAGGTTGTGGCCCAACTTAAAGCTCAAGGTGTAGGGGTTATGGAACAACCTGGTGAAGTAGGTTCAGGAGTAGTCATTGTTCGATCACATGGTGTTGCACCAAAGGTCATGGAAGAGTTAGATGAACTCGGGTACGAAGTCGTTGATGCTACTTGTCCTTTTGTGCAAAGGGCTATGCGCTGGGCAAAACAGTTGAAAGACGAAGGGTATCAAGTAATTATTGTTGGGGATAGGTTTCATCCCGAAGTACAAGCCATTTTAGGTTATGCGGGTGAAACGGCACAAGTTGTGAGTACGCCTCAAGAAATCCAAGAGCTGCCGATAGCAAGTCGCGTCGGTATTATAGCACAGACCACCCAATCGGTAAGTAACTTCAAAGCCTGTGTTAACGAACTAATTGGGAAGGTTGAGGACCTAAAAGCTTTTGATACCATCTGTACGGCTACCGAACAGCGGCAAACTTCGGCATATGAATTGGCCGCCAAAGTGGATGTTATGGTTGTTATTGGAGGTCGAAATAGCGCCAACACGAAACGGTTGGCAGAATTATGTCAGGAGCAGGGAACGGTTACATATCATATCGAAACACCAGAAGAGTTGCAGAGCCAGTGGTTTGAGGGTGTGCAACGTGTTGGGGTTACGGCCGGAGCCTCTACTCGAGATTGGTTAATTGAGGGGGTACTTACGAGAATGAGTGAATTCAACGAAGAAAAGGTAGCACAAGCTACCGAGGAAAAAGTGGTAGAAACCACTGAAGAGCAAATTGAAGAAGGTGTAGAGCAAGTGCAATCCACAGAGGAACTTGAACTAAGCGAAGCAGACATGAGCGAATACGATGTCAAAATGCCTACAGTTGGGACCATTATTCAAGGTAAAGTGGTACAAATCTCCAACGATGAGGTTTTGGTTGACATCGATTACAAATCTGAAGGTCGCATACCTTTAAATGAGCTCAGTTTTATTAACAATGCCAATCCTGAGGATATCGTTCAGGTAGGCGATGACATCCACGTAAAAGTCCTTAAGGTAGACGATTCAGAAGGTAACGTGCTTTTATCCAAAAAGAGGGCTGACGCCGATCTGTCTTGGGAAAAGCTGGAAGAGCTTTTTGAGTCCGGTGGAACTTTGGAGGCTAAGGTGATCCAGGTTGTTAAAGGTGGACTCTTAGTTAATGTTGGTGTACGTGGATTCATCCCCGCCAGTCATGTTTCCCGCGGATTTGAAGATAATCTAGAGAAATATATTGGCCAGACTTTAGAACTAAAGATTATCGAGTTAGATCGCTCCAAGAATAACGTGGTCTTCTCTCATAAGCTAGTTCTAGAAGAAAAACATGCCGAAGCTAAAGAAAAAGCCTTTGCTACTCTTCAAGAGGGTATGAAGGTTCCTGGTGTCGTTCGTCGCCTAACGGATTTTGGTGCCTTTGTTGATATTGGCAATGGGGTAGAAGGTCTGTTACATGTATCCGAGATGGCTTACAGCAGAGTCAATCATCCTTCCGATGTTGTTTCCGAGGGTGATGAGATCACAGTGATGATTCTCGGTGTAGATCAAGAGAGGGAAAGGATTTCCCTAGGCTTGAAGCAAACGATAGCCGATCCCTGGTCTACTGTTACTGAACGCTATGCGGAAGGTCAAAAAGTAACTGGTGAAGTTACTAGGGTAGTAGACTTTGGTGCCTTTGTAAAATTAGAAGACGGCATCGAAGGTTTAGTGCACATCAGCGAACTCTCCCACAAACATGTGGCCAAAGCTGAGGATGTTGTCCAGCCTGGTGATCAGGTAGAGGTTAAGGTTATCAGTGTTGATGCTGATGCTAAACGCATTGGTCTCAGCATTAAAGAGCTTGAACCAAAACCACAACCCACTGCAGCTCCTAGAGCGAAGCAAACTCAACCCGACTTAACAGAGGGTACTGACAGCGAAGAGCTGACAACCAATATCGGCGACATGTTCGGTGATCTAAGTGACTTATTAAAGAAAACCGACGAATAATAAAAGTGATTAGAATACCTGTAGGCAGAAGCCTACAGGTATTTTTTTGGATACAGTCAAGTCTCCCGGGAACACTAACACCAAGTGCTTCACATAGTAGGGAGGGATTTAGATGCCGGTTGGCACTGGTTTACTGCTGGTAATTGCTGCCCTTATCTATTTCGGAGTTGGACAGCGCCTACTTGATCGGATGCGATTAACGGACACCCAGGCGTTAATCATCATCGCCTTGATGATCGGTGGAAGTTTCATCACTTTGCCTCTGCGTACAGGTCGCACTAGCGTAGGGATAAATCTGGGAGGTGGCTTAGTACCTTTGGGGATGGTGGCTTATCTGCTAATTAAAGCTGACACAGCTAAAGAGAAAATAAGGTCCATTGTGGCTGCCCTAGTCACGGGAGGAATAATCTTTGGTATTAGCCAGTTTACGGATTTTGACCCATCAAGCCCATCGCTCCTCATTGACCCATTGTGGCTGTTCAGTATTGTGGCAGGGATTGTAGGCTACTTGGCAGGCAGATCTAGGCGAGCATCTTTTATCGCTGGAGTTCTAGGGCTTTTCGTTGTGGATCTGATTCACTTTGGCCAGGCGATGCTTGCGAACATGTCTACCAGGGTAGTTCTGGGGGGTGCAGGAGTTTTTGATGCCATGATTGTTGCAGGCTTGATCGCAGTAGGTTTAGCAGAGTTTGTGGGTGAAACCCGCGAACGCATTGAAGGGGGGGGTGAAGAGTTGTGAGAACCGGTCTAAGGTTTTTAAGTCTTATCATCTGTGTACTACTTTTTGTTGGTACGACTACGGTAGTAAGCGCCGATGAAAGGGACGATTTCGGATACTACACTTTACAGGATGAGCAGGGAACGACAATCACCATGACTGGTCGAGAACTGGACCCGGGTGATAGATACATCGCTTCAGATAACAAGCTCTATGAGGTTATAGAGACTATAGGCGATATAGTTTACGTCCGCTATGTTGAAACCATTACACTTCCAGATATAACTGGAGAGCTCTTCGGCGCACAAGTGGGCAAGACAGAGGCTGGAGGAGTTGTTGGGATTTATCATACTCATAATGATGAATCCTACGTTCCATCCAGTGGTACAGAATCCCGTGACGATGGCGAAGGTGATGTCTTACAGGTGGGAAAAGCCCTAGCAGATGCCTTGGAAGCTCAGGGGCTAACTGTCTATTGGTCAGATAACAGCCATATCCCCCACGATGGGCAAGCGTATGTACGGTCGCGGCGAACTGCCGTTGAACTGTTGCAAAAGAATCCGGATACGTTAATCGACGTTCATCGAGACGCTACTCCTCCGGAAGTTTATGAAGCGGAGGTTGAGGGCGTTCCAGTAACTAAAGTGCGCCTAGTAGTTGGAAGGCAAAATCAAAACCGGGACGCCAACTTAGAGTACGCGAAACGGATCAAAGCGGTCGGTGATGATATGTTTCCAGGCTTTATTGAGGGGATTTTTGATGCCAAGGGCAACTACAATCAGGACTTGGGGCCCAAGACCATTTTGCTAGAATTTGGTGCTCACACAAACCAGTTGGACCATGCTGAACAGGCCGCTGAGTTCTTCGCTAAGGTGTTACCTGCAGCAGCTGGACTGACGCCTGCTACAAAGAGCGAGGCAGATCAACAAATCGGGGGAGGTGCAGGCCGTTCTTTGATCTGGATGATCGTAGGGGTAGGTGTTGTTGGCGGAGCCTTCTTATTGATTAGCAAGGGAAGAATTGGTTCCTTTGTGGGGTTCTTCCGCAGAGAAGCAGGCTTGTCAAACCCCAATGATGATGACACGGATGATGTTCAATGAGTTACATTTTCACTCTAGTTATTGCCACAGCAGCGGGTTTCTTTGCCCGCTTATATATGCTACGGCGCGACTATAGACAATATCCTAGTTATCCGCAAGGGTGGGCAATACATCTCTTCGTTGGGTTTATTGGTGCTGCAATCGGGGCGGTAATAGTTCCGGCAGTGTTGGAGGAGGAATACTCGGCCATCTCTTTTCTTCTCTTAGCAGCATCCCAATTTAGAGAGGTGCGTAATGTGGAGCGATCCACCTTGGGGGCTATGGAGTCAACCGAGATGGTTAAGAGGGGAACAGCCTATATCGAAGGGATTGCCCGTGTTTTTGAAACCCGTAATTACTTGGCAATTTGGGTTTCCTTAAGTGTGGCGATTATTTCAGAGCTGTTTCGTTATTTGGGTTGGTGGCGCCTACTGATTTGTGCCATTGTTGGGTTATTTATGGCTGCCATTTTGAACCGTTTCATGCAGGGACAGCAGATTTCTGACATAGCGGATGTTGAACTAGCACAACTTAAATTTGATGGTGCATTGTTGATGGTTGAAGAGACGATTCTAATGAATGTAGGTCTCGCAAACGCTCGTCAAGTCTATAATGAACGAGGTTTGGCCGGAAAGATCATTCCTAAGGGTCCCAATGCGAAAGCGACCTTGGCCAATTTGGGCCAAATGCAAGCAATTGCCCACGACGTTTCTTCCATGATCGGTGTGTATATGGATGTTGGGGAACAAGAGTTTGTACCCATGGTGCGCAGAAATCCGGCAACAGGCGTCTTGTACATTGTGATGGTACCCTCTGAAGGGGACGATGATGCATTCTTGGCAGCTATCCGCAGAGTGCCTGTATTAGAAGGTGCAGTCCGAAAGCCCCTTACGTCAGTTGCAGGAAAAATGGTAGATTAGGGGGAAACGCATTGAAAACTATATTGGCTGTGGTAACAAATGAGCAGGGAAAGGTGGACGGAGGAGGAGCTCCCATCTTCTATGCCAAAGATGAGGAGGAACTGACTGAGCTGGCACTTTTGATTGCCAAATTCCTCGGTGCGGCCGTCCACGATCTCCATAATGGAGTGTTGGTGATCGTGAGACATTAACTACTCTTGGCAGGATTTACTGGGCAGATAGCGAAGGTATCCACTTTAGGATTTGACGCATCTGAGGAGAGGTTTTGATGAGTAAACCAATTGTTGCAATTGTGGGAAGACCTAATGTTGGCAAAAGCACCTTGTTTAATCGCATAACTAGGGAACGGACTGCAATTGTAGAAGGCCAGCCAGGGGTTACCCGTGATCGTATTTATGGCGAGGCAGAATGGTTAAATAGACATTTTACCATCATTGATACTGGTGGTATGGATTGGGAAGAAGATGTAATTACACGCCAAGTTAGGTTGCAGGCTATGATAGCAGTGGAACAGGCTGATGTGATTGTCTTCGTGGTGGATGGACGCGCAGGTCTTACAGGCGTGGATGAGGAAATAGCTGATATTTTAAGGCGACACAACAAGCCGGTGATTCTTTGTGTTAACAAAGCAGAGTCGACAGAAAGTGTTTGGGAAGCCGCTGTGGATTTTTATAGCTTGGGAATGGGAGAACCCATTTTGGTTTCAGCGGAGCATGGTCGTAATATAGGTGATCTACTTGATGCTGTAGTAGAGCATTTTCCGACCGATGCAGATTTGGAGGAAGATGATTCTCTAAAGATCGCGATTGTCGGGCGACCTAATGTTGGTAAGTCCTCTCTAGTTAACAAATATCTAGGTGAAGAACGGGTCATCGTCTCAAATATTGCAGGGACAACGAGAGATGCCATTGATACCAAGTTTGTTTTCCAAGATCAGCCGGTGACTTTGATCGATACAGCTGGTTTACGTCGGAGGAGCAAAGTTGAAGAAGACCTTGAATACTATAGTGTTGTAAGAACTTTAGGTGCTGTAGAGCGTTCCGACGTTACTGTAGTGATGATTGATGGTACAGAAGGACTTACTGAACAGGATAAGAAAATCGCAGGCTACGCCCACGAAAAAGGTCGCGGGCTTGTTTTGGCTGTTAACAAATGGGATTTAGTGCCCAAAGAAACGAACACTATGCGTGATTTTGAGCGGGCTCTCCGGGATGAACTTCAATTCATAAGTTACGCCCCTATCATCTTTATCTCTGCAGTAACTGGGCAAAGGATGAGTCAACTACTGGAGTTGTGTTTTGAGGTAAATGAGGCTAGAAACTTGCGTATTTCCACTGGCAGGTTTAATGAGATTCTCCGAGATGCGGTAGCCATGAACCAACCACCCAGTGATAAGGGGGTTAGACTGAAGATTTTCTACGGATCACAAGTTCAAGTTAAACCGCCAGTTTTTGTGCTTCATGTGAACCGTAAGGATTTAATGCATTTTTCGTATCTACGTTATCTGGAAAACCGTATCCGTCAGGAATATGGCTTTGTTGGCACTCCCATAATGCTTATCGCTAAGGAGAGAAATGAATGAAGTACTTGATTATTATGGCCATAAGCTATCTGTTGGGAAGTATTCCGTTTGGGCTTTTAGTAGGCAAATGGTGGGCCAAAGTTGATGTTAGGAAACATGGTAGTGGAAATATCGGAATGACTAACGTATTAAGGACAGCAGGTTACATTCCCGCCTTGCTTACGCTGATTGGCGATGCGGGTAAAGGGGTAGCAGCCGTTTTGTTGGCCAGACAGTTTTTACATGATCCTGTCCTCGAGCTATTAGCTGGGACACTAGCTATGGTTGGCCATAATTGGCCTGTTTTCTTACGTTTTCAGGGGGGAAAAGGGGTTGCCACCGTGGCAGGAGTGTTACTCGCCTTTCATCCATGGGCCGCAGCCGTTTTGCTCGTGATCTGGCTTGCAGTTCTGCTGGTTTCTCGTTACATTTCGCTCGCGTCAATCGTTGTAGCAGTTTCCTTGCCCTTCGTGTTGCTCTTATTCAACGTAGGATGGTTTGAGATTGGCTTGGGTACTATCGTGGCCGTGGTCACCATTTATCGACATAGGAGTAACATTGAACGTTTACGCCAAGGCACCGAGTTCCGTTTTGGTGAAAAAGTAAATCGCTGACAACTACATAGATAGTCCGAAACTCCGTATTCGATACGGAGTTTGTTTCTCTCTCCTGTTATATTTCCGGTCTAGGAATAATATAGTATACTGTCCAACCTGGTGTCAGTGAGGACGTCTAGACTTTAGGAGGGAAGCCTAAATGGAAAAGTTCAACGTTTTTTCCCATATCGCGGAACGAACTGCTGGGAGCATCTATGTGGGTGTAGTGGGACCTGTACGTACTGGAAAGTCCACTTTCATTAAGCGTTTCATGGATTTATTCGTTATGCCTAACATTACTGATGTGTACTTAAAAGAAAGAACCAGAGATGAGCTACCCCAAAGTGGTGCAGGGCGCACTATCACCACTACCGAACCAAAATTTGTCCCCGATGAACCTGTGGAAATCAATTTTGAAGAGAACACCAGAGCACGGATTCGCTTGGTTGACTGCGTAGGTTATACTGTGGCAGGTGCTAAAGGCTACGAGGATGAAGAGGGTCCAAGGTTGGTCAGGACACCTTGGTTTGAACATCCCATTCCTTTCCAAGAAGCTGCCGAACTGGGCACGCGCCGCGTGATTACTGAGCACTCCACAATCGGTTTGGTGGTGACCACAGACGGCTCTATTGCGGATCTACCCCGCAGCGAATATGTGGAACCTGAAGCTCGCGTTGTTGAAGAACTGCAAGCACTTGGTAAGCCTTTTGTGGTTGCACTGAACTCTATTCACCCGAACAGCCCTGAGACCATTGCTTTGGCAGAACGTTTGCGCGAAGAGTATGGAGTAACCGTTTTGCCCATGGATTGTCTGAGAATGACCCAAAGTGACATTCTCGATCTATTTGCTGAAGTTTTGATGGAGTTTCCACTGAGAGAGTTCAATGTCCGTTTACCCAAATGGGTTCAAGAGCTAAAGAGCGACCATTGGCTAAGACAGATTTACGAGGACTTGGCCTGGGAGTCTGTGGCCCGTCTGAAAAAAGTGAAAGATGTAAAGCAAGTGGCTGTTCAAAGGTTTAGAGAATCGGAACATGTCCAAATGGTGACGGTGGATAGTTTAGATCTAGGGACAGGGAAGGTTACTCTCAACGTTGCCCTCTACAATCAATTGTTTTATAACATCTTGGCAGAAATGACAGGTTTAGAGGTTGAAGGCGATCATCATTTAATGCGCCTGATGCAGGACCTAACGGTAGCCAAACGTGAGTACGATAAGTTATCTGCGGCTTTACAGCATGTAAGGCAGACTGGTTATGGGATTGTGATCCCGAGTCTTGAAGATATTACATTTGAGCAACCCGAGCTGATTAAACAAGGGCGGAATTTTGGAATTAAGCTTACAGCTAGTGCCCCATCCATCCACATGGTGCAGGCCAGTATCCAAACAGAAGTAACGCCCTTAGTTGGAACAGAAAAGCAAGGTGAAGAGCTAATTCGTTCCTTATCTGAAGAGTTTGAGCGGGACCCCAATGCCCTTTGGGAACGAGATTTCCTCGGTCGCTCGCTCCAAGACATGGTTAGGGAAGGTATCAACAGTAAGCTCTACCGTATGCCTGAGAATGCACAAGAGAAGTTGCAAGAGACGCTGAGCAAGATCATAAACGAAGGAAGCGGCGGTTTGATTTGCATCATCCTTTAATCAAACGCACAAAGCACCTGGGGTGGGAACACACTGTTCTCACCTTTTTAACTGCCTGTTAATTGTCCCTCATGGTCCAATGTGTTATGTTAATATTAGTTGATTGGGGGATAGCATCATGGCAATTATTGTTCAAAAATACGGTGGTTCATCGGTTGCTGATCCGCAAAAAGTTATGGCAGTAGCCCGTCGAATTGTTGATACAGTACACGAGGGGCACCAGGTTGTGGTTGTTGTTTCCGCTCAAGGGAAAACGACTGATATCTTAATAGAGCAGGCCCGCTCCATTTCCAAGAATCCTCCTAAACGGGAGATGGACATGCTGTTGGCTACAGGAGAACAGGCCTCGATTGCCCTTTTAGCCATGGCCATCGATTCTTTGGGGCAACCTGCCATTTCGTTAACAGGTGCCCAAGGCGGAATTATGACCGACACTCAACACACAAAAGCCCGCATTAGGGTAGTGGATGGAGCTAGGATCGAATCTGAACTGAAAAAAGGTCAAGTAGTGATTGTCGCTGGTTTTCAGGGAATAAGTGCCACCCATGATATTACTACATTAGGACGGGGAGGATCCGATACAACCGCGGTTGCAGTTGCTGCTGCTCTTGGAGCTGAGGTATGCGAAATCTATACGGACGTTGAAGGAGTCTATAGTGCAGATCCCCGGATAGTTCCAGAAGCTAGAAAGCTAGAGCAAGTGGACTATGGCGAAATGTTAGAACTAGCTTCCCTTGGAGCAATGATTCTTCAGCCGCGGGCTGTGGAAGTTGCTGCTGTATACGGTGTTCCGCTTCATGTGCGTTCAAGTTTTTCTAGAAACCCGGGAACTATGATCAGAGAGGTGGATTCAGTGGAAAAGGAGATTACAGTAACAGGTGTGGCAAGTGATGAGAATTGTGCCAAAATTACTTTAGTGGGAATTCCCAATGATGTGAATGTACTTTACCACGTCTTTTCCTCATTGGCTGCAGAGGGCGTTAATGTGGATATGATCGTACAAGCAGGAGCGGCCAATAGTGTAAATGACTTAACCTTTACAGTCACTAGGGAAGAGCTCGATACCACCTTACGGATAATTGAAAAGATCAAAGGGGACCAAGAATGGAAGGTTATTTGCGATGAGAATGTTGCCAAGGTATCCATTGTCGGAGCTGGTATGATGACAAATCCTGGTGTGGCGGCCAAAATGTTTGAAGCACTCAATGATGCGAATATTCCGGTCTTTGTCGTTTCAACCTCCGAGATTAAGGTATCTTGTTTGGTACCACGGACTGATTATCAAGAAGCTGTACGAGCTTGTCACAGAAAATTTGGCTTAGAAATCGGAAAATGACTTGCCTTTTCTGCCGGAACGTGGTATTCTTTATATTGCGTCGGGGCGTGGCGCAGCTTGGCTAGCGCGCTACCTTGGGGTGGTAGAGGTCGCAAGTTCAAATCTTGTCGCCCCGACCATTTTTATGAAAAATTAAGTCTTGCCTTGTGATTGGGCAGGAACTAGCGATAGCTTAAGAAAGAAACCTACGGCAAAGTCTGTAGGTCTTTTTTTGCAGGATAATAGGCTGTTTGTGCTTAATATTCATAATGGATAATAGAAAAGAGGGATGCATTTGCTTAAAAGAATAATATTTCTGGCATTTTTCATCCTGTTAATCACCCAAATATCAACGGCAGCTTCATATATAGCCGTAACCGAGCCCGAGTTAAATGATGCTGTTGTAGCTGTATACGGAACCAATTTGGTTGTGGGTCAAGGACATCAAGTGTCGATCGGTGATGGCGACACCATGCAGGTACTCGTTGATAACCTTCCCGGGCAGGTATCAGCCGTGACACTCGGTGATGTGAACGGAGACTTACGTGACGACCTTGTGATCGGTACAGGCACCGGTGGTGCCCTCTACATATATACTGAACGGGAAGGCACTTGGGAGCGCTATGGACAAACGCTCTATCTGTGGGACACTATTAGTTCGCTGAAGGTTCACGATCTCAACAGCGATGGTTGGGGAGATGTGTTGCTGATAACTCAAAAAGGCGAAGCCCACGTCCTCCTTTCTATGGAGGGTACCCTTACTCCGTTGTGGCGCAGTCCAAGTGACGAAGTGGTGGTTGGACTTGAGGTTGTGGATGTGGATCACAATGGTTATCCTGACCTGATCTATGCGCTGCAGTCGGGCTACCTTGCTGTTTTAAGTTGGGATGATGACAATGGACTTTCAGTTTTCTGGGAAAACTATCCTTGGGGATCCGTGGAAAGTCTGGTGGTTTTACCACATGCAAGTTCCCCTGAATGGTTGGTTATAACGAGCCAGAAAATGCTTTATGGCTGGCGGTGGCGGAATGGTGAAGTGTTTTCAAGTCGCCAATTTGAGGCGAATGCCTTAGGAGAGCACTTGTATTATTATCCTGAAGAAGGTCTCTTAAGCTTATCCAAGACTACGGGTATTTCTCTTTTTGAACTTCATTCATCGTCTGTAAAGGAGAAATGGAGAGTGCCCGGTTTGTTCGGAAACGAGGTTTTCTATTATCAAGGGGAGTTCTTTTTTAGAGATCACAACAGACATTTCTCCAGGCTTGTGCAGGGTAGCACAAGATGGCGATTGTTTGTTCACGACAAAGAAGTGACCGACTCTGTGCGAGTTGTAACAAGTGGAGAGCGGTTCTACTTCAACCTTGAAGACTTGGTTGAAGTCCTAGGATTGACTACCGATCCCAATAGTAATTGGTGTTTTACTGTAGCGGGAGCTGAACTCGAGTTTTATCAACATAGTGCTGTGGCACGCTACGGGGATCTGCTCATTCCGCTGACCAACCCAGTGCTAGAAGCGGACGGTCATCCTTACATAACTCTAGATGTTTTGTCATTATTTGGTTGGGAGACCGCGGTAGATCTCACTCGCCAGCACGTGGTTTTTGGGAAAATTTGGGGTTGGTGGTTATAGAGGGAACCTTTTCTTGTTAAGAGGCAGGAAATTCTAGCAAACTTGTTGAATGTAAGGCGTGGTATAAAAACTAATTATTATATTCTATAACACTAAGGGTTCACTAAGAGGAGGAGAATGTGTGAAGGAATACGGAACAGAGTTCTTACGTAACGTGGCCTTACTGGGTCATGGCGGCGCAGGAAAAACATCGCTGGCAGAGGCAATGCTCTTCGTATCCAAAGGAACTAATCGTTTAGGGAAGGTGGATGACGGAACAGCATTATTGGATTACGATCCAGAGGAGACGCGTCGTCAAATTACCATCAATACGTCCTTGGCTCCAGCTGAATGGAACGGCCATAAGATCAACATTTTAGATACTCCGGGGTATTTTGACTTCGTAGGTGATGTTGTGGCTGCTCTTACAGTAGCTGATTCTGGTCTTCTCGTTGTGTGTGCTTCTTCGGGTGTAGAAGTGGGAACCGAGAAGGGCTGGGGCTATCTTGAAGATGTGGCTTTACCCCGAACTGTCTTTATCAACAAAATGGACCGGGAGAATGCAAGCTTTAATAGGGTTGTCGAAGAGTTGCGCAACCACTTTGGTCCTAAGCTTGTTCCAGTCCAGTTACCAATTGGTGAAGCTGAATCATTCTCGGGCATTATTGACCTGGTAGTCATGAAAGCTTATATCAAAGACGGAGATTCGTTTAAGGAAAGTGCTATTCCTGCGGATATGCAAAGTCAAGTGGAAGCGGCCAGAGAGGAAATGATCGAAGCCGCCTCTGTGGCAGACGATGAGTTAATGATAAAGTATCTAGAAGGAGAACCATTGACTGATGCAGAGATTGACCGTGCTGTAAAGCTAGGAACTCAGAGTGGTGATCTGGTTCCTATCCTCTGTGGTAGTGCCCAATCTACCTTCGGTATCTCATTCTTGTTGAATCATATGGTTCAATGCATGCCATCGCCTGTCAATCGTACAATTGCTGGAACCAGCGAAGATGGTACTGAGGTTACCATTACTACTGAAGATAAGGAGCTTTCTGCCCTAGTCTATAAAACAATGGCCGACCCCTATGTGGGTAAGCTTACTCTCTTTAGAGTATTTTCCGGAACGATCCGTTCCGATAGTAGCTGCTTTAACGTGCGCAGCGGTCGTGATGAGCGCATTGGTCAGCTCTTCCTAATTAAAGGTAAAGACCAAATCCCAGTCAGCAAGATTGGACCTGGTGACTTAGGTGCTGTTGCTAAGTTACAAGATACTACTACCAATGATACCTTGTCCTCTAAAGAACGGAAGGTCAGCATTAAGCCAATTGACTTCCCCAAACCTACTATGACTATGGCTATTCAACCTAAAGCCAAGGGTGATGAGGATAAGATCGGTTCAGGTTTAGCCCGTCTTGCAGAGGAAGACCCCACGTTTACTGTGGAGAAGAATACTACCACAGGTGAAAACTTGGTAAGCGGCATGGGTGATCTACACATTGAAATTATGACCAGCCGTTTACAGAAGAAGTTTGGGGTAGAAGTTGAGTTATCCACTCCTATCGTGGCATATCGCGAAACCATTCGCGGTAGGGCGAAAGTTGAAGGTAAACACAAGAAGCAATCCGGTGGTCGTGGTCAATTTGGTCACGTCTGGCTTGAGCTCTCGCCTGGTGATCCTGAGAACGAAGACCGCTTAGAGTTCGTAGATGATATTTTCGGTGGCGCAGTTCCCCGTAACTTTATTCCAGCAGTTGAAAAGGGCTTGCGTGAGATTCTTGACGATGGTCCCTTAGCTGGCTATCCAGTCGAGAATATCAGAGTATCGCTCTATGATGGTTCTTACCATGCTGTTGACTCTTCGGAAATGGCGTTTAAGATTGCCGCTGGTATGGCCTTCAGAAAAGGTTTCTTGGAGGCGAACCCAGTTCTGTTAGAGCCTATCATGAACGTGGAAATCACCGTTCCAGAAGCATTCATGGGTGACGTTATGGGCGACATGAACAAGAAGCGCGGTCGCATCTTAGGTATGGAACCCAAGGGCGGCTTGCAGGTGATTCGTGCCCAAGTACCCCAGGCTGAGATGTTTAAGTACGCGATTGACTTGAGGTCCATGACGCAAGGTCGCGGCTCATTTACCCTGGAGTTTAGTCATTACGAAGAGGTTCCTGCTCAGATTGCGGAACAAGTTATCGCCGAAAGTAAGAAGAAAGACGAGTAGAAAGTACTCAGGTATGCAGTCCCAACTAGGGGGCTGCATATTTTTTTGTGCAGGGCATAGGTTGTATGGGGTGATCTTCATGGCGACAAAAAACAACATGCAAACGAGGGGATTTTGGTTGCAGCCTATGGCTATTTTGCAAGGAGTACTGTGCTCGTTCTTTTTTCTGATCGTCCTCTCCATCATTTTAGCAGTTGTGGTCTATTTTTCCTCATGGCAACCCACGGCCAAATTGTTAAGTGCTCTGGCACACCTGGCTATCTTTGCGGGGTCTTTGTGTGCGGGACGGCGTTGCAAGCAGAAATCATGGCTACATGGAATTGTAGCGGGCATCTTAACGTTTGTTATTCTAAGCTTTATGGGTTATGGTGAGGTTATGGTTGTTTCTTGGTTATGGTGGAAACGACTGGCTCGGCTAGCCTTGTTCTCTATGTTTGGTGGCATTGTAGGCGGGTTGTTCAAAGCTCTTTAGTCCCTTACAAAAATTTGTGGTTGCACAAGGACTATGTCTTTCGTTAGCGAAAGTAGTATTATGTCGAATTTTCGCTTATGGAGGAATGGTTTTGCGCGTTATGAAGTCAGGTCAGCCCTATGCATTTATAGCAGTGTTAGTCTTTGTACTCAGTTTTTCTGTTACTGCAAGTGTTCAAGTGATGTTGGATCCCACGGAGCTCGTTAGACCTTCAGTTATTTATGCGGATATTACTGCCGATACTCCTGCCTTTGACGATTGGCAAAATGGCCGTCAGAGGGTTGGGGAGTTTTCTGAAGGAGAAGTTGTAGAGGTCGTTCGGGACCGAAACTACGAATGGTACTTAGTAAAGGCTGAGGACGGTAGACAAGGCTGGATCTCAGTGGACAGTCTAGCCATACCTAACGATCCAGAGACTAACACAGAACAGTTGCCTAAAGAAGTCCTAGAAGCCTATGTTAACCAACGAGGATTGACGTCTAAGTCGAATCACTTGGTTTGGGTGGATCTGGATCGGCAGCTGACCTACGTTTTTACCGGTAAGCAAGGGCAGTGGAAGCTGGAACGCATTATGCCGTGCTCAACTGGGAAGAATGTTTCTCCTACTTTGCGTGGTATGCACGAGATCGCAGAGCGGGGTGAATGGTTCTTTACCGAGCGTTATGGTCGAGGTGGGGAGAACTGGGTTCAATTTGCGGGGCCCTATATGTTTCATTCTTTGCCAATGGACAGGCAGCGAACCATTGTTGACTTCACCTTGCTTGAGAGGCGGTCATCTGGTTGTATCCGGCTAGGTATGGAAGATTCCCGTTGGTTCTATTCTTTTATCAAGCGTGGGTCAACTGTTTTTGTGAATTAAACTCATGTCCAGAAGAACACTACGCCCCATCCGCTACTGATGGGGTCGTTTTGTGCCAACTCTTACCACGGGGCATCCTAAGGGAGAGGGGCGGCGTCTTTTGAAAGTCTAATCAAGGTAATGAAAGGAAAATTTAAATGACACTACTACGGCGCACCTCTGATCGGGTACATGGATCGTTGTTTTCCTCTATGTTGATGTTCGCACTCCCCATTATGGCTATGAACATTCTTCAACTAGCATTCAATGCAGCTGATATGATTGTGGTAGGGCGTTTTGATGGGAGTTCTGCCTTGGCGGCGGTAGGAGCTACCGGTTCGTTAATCAACCTGATTGTGAACTTGTTTATGGGGCTATCGGTTGGCACCAGCGTTGTGGTTGCTCAAGCCTATGGTGCTCGCAGGCTTGAAGACATTCGCCAATCTGTCCACACTTCTATAGCGGTTAGTCTGATTGGCGGGGTTACTGCCTCCATCATTGGGCTACTGTTCTGTGCTCCCTTGCTGAGCTGGATGGGTACCCCCGATGACATTTTGCCATTATCCACTCTTTATATGAAGATTCTCTTTATCGGAATGCCCGCCAGTATGGTGTATAATTTTGGAGCAGCAATTTTACGGGCAGTCGGCGATAGCAAACGGCCCATGTACTTCTTAACGGTGTCTGGTGTAGTAAACGTAGTATTAAACTTGTTTTTTGTGGCAATATTGCTCCTGGGCGTCGCTGGAGTAGCTTGGGCAACAATTATCTCGCAATATCTATCTATGGGGTTAATTATGGCTGCCCTAATGAAACACGAGGGCGCTTTGCGCTTTAATTGGAAACATCTGACTATTCATGGCAGTAAGCTAAAGCAAATTCTGCAGATCGGTATACCAGCAGGGTTACAGAGTGTACTGTTTTCCTTCTCAAATGTGCTAATTCAATCTGCCATAAATTCCTTTGGTACGGTAATGGTCGCAGCCAGTGCAGCAGCAAGCAACGTGGAGAATCTTGTGGGAACAACTGTAAACGCGTATTATCAAGCGGCTATTACTTTTACCGGTCAAAGCATGGGCTCCGAGGATTATGATCGTATAGATGAGATTGCCAAAATCTGTACGGTTTACGTTTTTGCTACCTGGATTATTGTAGGTGGCGCCATCGTACTTTTCGGTCGTCAATTACTTGGCATTTACACTACTAATCCCGAAGTAGCTGATTTGGGTATGATCCGCATCAAGGTAATGATGGCAGTGTATTTCACCGCTGGTATTATGAATGTGTTTCCAGGGTTAACCAGGGCCATGGGTTACTCGATTCTACCTATGCTTTCAACATTAATAGGCGCGTGTTTGCTGCGTATTGTATGGTTAGTTACGGTGTTTAGGTGGTATCCAACGCCTCTCGTCCTGTTCTCTGCATATCCTGTTACATGGAGTTTGGCTGGTCTAGGTCAAGTAGCTAGTTTTTTCTACGCCCGAAGTCAGGTTCGAAGACGGGCAAGTAGCGGTCAATTAGCTCACGAACTATAACTGCAAACTAGGGTTTATGATACAATAGAGCATGAGATTAGTTGAAAGGGTGATCCCCTTGAAGAAGTGTCCCGATGAGTACCTAGGTCGTTGGTTCTCCATCCTGTATCGGATGTCCATGAGCCATGTTACTCAGGGTTTAAAGGAATACAATATCGGTAGTGGGCAGGTAATGTTTTTATTAGAGTTATACTATTGCGATGGAGTGAGGCAAGAAGAACTTTCCACACTTTTGCAGATTGATCGTGCCAATACCACTAGGGCCATAGCTAAACTAGAACAAGAGGGTTATGTGGAGCGTCATCCCGATCCGGATGATGGTAGGGCGTACCGCATCTTTTTGACAGACAAAGCACTCCAGATCAAGCCGGATCTTTTTGAACTACTGCGAAGTTGGGATGAAAACCTGTTAAGTGCCTTGGATTCAGAGGAACAAGAGACTTTCATTGCTTTGCTCAAAAAGATGGGGCATTTGGCTTCTGATTCTAAGCGTTGCGTTTACTGTCACTTAAGCGGTGGTTGCCAATAAGTTTTTAAAATGTACTTGACAGAACTGGGAGTTTCTGTTTAAATCTAAGGTAATATAAAGAAGCGATGAAGAGAAAAACCCAAGAAAGTAGTCTTTTCAGCGAGCTAGGGAAGGTGCGAGCCTAGTAAGAACCTTTTTTGGTAGACAGCTCGGAGTTGCCATCTGATCAAAAGGATGTGCCGGTATCCACCGTTATTTGGAACAAAGATAACTCTACTTAGAGTTTGAATTTGGGTGGCACCACGATCATCTCGTCCCATGGAGGACGAGATTTTTTTATCTAAGGAGAGTTAACTAGGGTGGTACCGCGTCCATTTACGCCCCTAGCCAGATTTGGCAAGGGGCGATTTTTTTATACGAAAGGAGTTTACCAATGAAGCGAATGTTAGTGGAAGAGTTGCAGAGCAACGTAGGCCAAGAGGTGTTACTAAAAGGTTGGGTACAGCGGATTAGGCGGCTCAGTCAGGTGACGTTCATTATTCTCAGGGATCGGACAGGGACAATACAAGTGGTAGCGGACCCTTGCCTTCTGAAAGATATAGATTTGTCTACCGAAAGCGTGGTTGAGATTTGCGGTGTGGTTCAAGTTGAACCCAGATCGCGGGTTGGTTATGAAGTACTGGCTAACAAGATTGAGATCCTATCCTTAGCAAGAAACCTGCCGATCAATGTTAACGGAGACCAGTTGAATGTGCCTTTAGACGCTATGTTGGACAATCGTGTGTTGAGCTTGAGACATGCCAAGATAAATCCAGTCTTTAGAATTCAAGCTGCTTTGGTACAAGGGTTTCAAAGCTTCCTCAATCAAGAGGGATTTCTACAGGTGTTTAGTCCGAAAATCGTAGCTAGTGGCACAGAAGGGGGAACAGAGCTATTCTCCGTGGAGTACTTTGAAGAAAAGGCCTATTTGGCACAGAGTCCCCAGTTCTATAAACAGATGCTAGTTGGAGCTGGGTACGAGCGTGTATATGAAGTTGGTCAAGTCTACCGTGCTGAAAAACACGCCACCTCGCGCCACTTAAATGAGTACGTAAGTCTGGACTTAGAAATGGGGTTCATCGAGAGTGAGAAAGACATTATGGACCTACAAAATAGGCTGTTGGCCGCCATGTTTGTCTACGTTGAAGAAAACTGTGGGAAAGAGTTAGAAGCATTGAGCGTCAAGTTGCCACCCGTCCCTGCTATTCCGAGGATTCCACTCTTGGAGGCTATTGACCTATTAGCTAAGGAATATGGAAAGGTCCATCTGGAACAAGACTTGGATCCCGAGGGTGAGAGGATCTTAAGTAAGCACTTTCTAGAACAATGTGGCAGCGAGTTTGTCTTTGTCACCGATTACCCTTGGAGTAAAAGGCCAATGTACACTATGCCTAAAGGGGAGGGGCTCACTTGCAGTTTTGACCTACTGTTCAGAGGTTTGGAAATAACAACAGGTGGGCAGAGAATTCATAGTT
This sequence comes from Bacillota bacterium, assembly GCA_012799255.1. The sequence goes on along the minus strand of JAAZLQ010000081.1, from coordinate 1,220 downwards.
ATGAACTACTTGCGGATAACATGCGTAGGAAGGGGCTTGATCCAGATGATTTCTCTGTTTATCTAAACAACTTTGCGATAGGAATGCCGCCCCATGGTGGCTTGGCGATTGGTCTTGAACGCCTCACCGCTCAAATAATGGGTTTTGCTAATGTGCGGGAAGCTAGTCTGTTTCCAAGAGATCGTTATCGCTTAACGCCATAGGACGTGATTGTCGGAAAAATAGCAGGAATAGGACGTGATTGTCGGAAAAATAGCAGGAAATGGTAAACTCGGGATAGAATAATCGATTCTAATATGGACTTCTCATTAACTCCACAGAAGTGATGTTTTCTGAATAGACCATAGACACGACGAGTTACGCGTGGAGGTGTGAAGATGGAGCTGTTAACAGAGATATATCGCAGTGCAGGTCTAAACCCAAAAGGCAAGGCCATTAGGCGAGAAGCGGTGCGTGGTATTGCCTTACGAGGGGAAAAATTGCTCCTAGTGTATTCTCCTATAGACCGAGGCTTCAAATTTCCAGGCGGAGGTATAAAAGATGGCGAAAGCCACGTTGAAGCATTGAACCGGGAGATAGAAGAGGAGTGTGGCGTGGCGCTCGCGGGAATTAGTGGCGAATTTGGGCGTATCGTGGAATATGGTAAGGCCAAAGAAACAGACTATGACATCTTCAAGCAAACATCCCATTACTACCTCTGTACGGTTCATTCTGAATTTAGGGGCCAGAAACTAGATGAACATGAACGTGAGTTGGGCTTACGACCGGAATGGGTAGAAATCAGCGTGGCCCTTGCCAAGAATGAGCTTTCTTTGACTGGAAACTTTGGAGAACCACCATCGTGGGCCAGAAGGGAGACGTTTATTCTCAGATTGTTAAGCGAAAAGAGAAGGCAAGGTCATTGGTAAGAGCGTGGGATGAAGGATAAATAGATTCTGCGCGTTTGCGTGGGTGCCTCAGTGACTACGGCGGTCATTGACCAAAGCTAGATCTGGGGGGCTTAGGTGGGCTTTTGGTTTTCATGAGTGCGACTATGCTCATAATTCCTTCATCCATGATCGGCATTGGCCGTCTGTTTATGAAGCGGACACCAAAGAAGATCAACCGACTGTTTGGATATAGAACAGTCATGTCCATGAAGAATAGAGATACGTGGGAGTTTGCCCATCGCCATTTTGGAAGGGTTGCATATAGAACTGGCTGGGTTGTTTTGGGGGTAT
>JAAZLQ010000373.1 GCA_012799255.1 Bacillota bacterium | reverse complement strand
TAACTTTTTCATCCATGTAATTTGATCCCTCCTTATATTTGCTTGAAGCAACGAACAAAATATGTTTATAATCAGCAAATACTAAGCTTTGACCATATCCCTCCTCCCCACCGTCCGATTAACAATCCCCTTGTATTTTCTAATAAGTTGTGTTCGGGCGGTCGTTCGACCGCCGAGGGTGTAAAAAAATATACTTTGGATCATTTTGGTTAATCATATTCCCACTCACAATGTGTACATTTTGGACTCATGCTCCAGTTGATTGATTGTAATGATATTCCGGAATTTCATAATCCAAGGGTTCGGGTAAGAATAGTGCAATGAGCAATATACACACTATGGGGCCCAGGGTCAGCAGTGATACTGCATTAGCAACACCGGACAAAGGAATAGCCAGGAAACCGACCAAAGCCGGAGCAGCAATCTGACCCAGACGACCAACAATATTATTGCCCCAAGCAGTAGCACTGGCTCTAATTTCTGTGGGGAATAATTCATTAGTAAAGGTGGCGCACAGTACCGTAAATGTTCCAATGAAGAACACAGCAACGATTTGAGCTAGAGCTACATGCAGAAATGCTTCAGCCTGGAAGACCAGAGTTACAGCACAAGCACCCAGGAAGAAGAAAATGTAAGCAGTCTTCTTGCGACCGATAGCATCCAAGAGTTTGCCGGCTACATAGTAACCCGACAGACCCAGGGTAAAGGCTAACGCAGTAACCAAGCTGACCTGAGTTGTACCCCATCCCAGATCATTGACTACGTGATAGGTAAAGAAATTCATTGCCGAAGAATAACAGAGATACATAAATACCCACAGACCCATCACTGCAAAAATGTGTTTACGATATGGTTTGGCAAAAATAGCAAAAAGGCTCGGTTTATGTTCCGTACCATTATTCAAGCGCTCTCTACTTTCCACGAATGCTTTGGTTTCCGGAAGATTTTTAGCAAAGAATATGACTAGAATCAGAGGCAGAGCACCGATCACATATAGTCCTTCCCATTCCATATTGAACATAGCCGTCAACGGCAGCAGCAAAGAAGGGAATATAGCTCCTACTGCAGCTGCGCTTTGGAATAATCCTACCGCTCGCCCTCTCATTTCCGGAGAGAATTCCTCGGTCATAAAGATAAAACCCACCGCCCAGCAAGTAACTAGAAAGACACGGGCAAGAAACTGACATGCAATAAAGAATTCAATATTCGGTGAAAAGGCAGTAACCAGGCTGAGAGCCGAATAAATGACTACTGACCAGAGGAAGACTGGTCTGCGCCCTACTCGGTCAGCTAGGCGCACTACGAAAAACGCCAACAGGGTTCCCACAGCAACAGCTGAAACCGTAAAACTGGCAGTTTGGTCATTAAGGTTAAAATCACTGGTAATGAAGGGTAGGGCCAGGTTAATGACCATAAAATCGAAACCTTCAAAGAAAGCACCAATCATGACCAATGGCATCATGCGTTTTTGACGTTCAGTGAGCGTAAATTTGACTTTTGAAGAGCCCGAAGTAGCCTCCAATTTA
>JAAZLQ010000350.1 GCA_012799255.1 Bacillota bacterium | reverse complement strand
CGACAGGCCCGGAAAAGGTAAAATTAAAAAGTATGCCAAAATTAAAAGGTTTACTTGTGCTTTCTCCGCACAACAAACGGAATATGAAAAGGGAGACCTGTCGCCATGCCATCATATTTGGAATCATCCAAAATCAGACCACGCTTCTGCGTACTAAGAGACCAGTCGTAAAAACCGGCATAGTACTCATCCCATGTCATTTCTTTCACCGACTGGCCTCCTTTCATTTTTAATCGTTCAAGGAGATAGACAATTCTCCACCAAAGTTGCTCATAGAGAATTTCTCACACTCCATTAACTGTTCTTTTGTCACTTGGTATTTGAACGGGAACATCATGTCAAATTCTGTCAAACCCACGAATGGATAATAACCAGAATCCTCAATTTTCATCGCAATACTAAGGATAAAATTAACAACTGCCGGATTTGTAATTGTCTGCTTATTTAAACGATAACGGGTTCTCGTCTCATTTTCCAAAATCCCCATATCCTTTAATGTCAGCGTAACTCGACGACAAGTCGTATGGAGTGTCGTTCTTTCACCCCATTCGTCATACAACTTCTGATTCAACACCGTGTTTGTTACTTCATCCTGATATTCAAACAGACGCCCCATGAACTTACAGATATCCGCTACTACTGGATATGCAAGGTACATCAGGCACAGGTGAATTGCCACATCGCATTCTGGGTGGGCTTTCAGCAGTGTCAGTGCTTCCTGTCGAATCGGAGTGATTTCATCCGAATCGTAGAACCAAGTATTCATAATGATTTCTCGGCTCTTGCGCAATCTTGTCGGACTATCAATCTCGAAAGAAAGATACTCATTCATTTTTTCTTTGAACTCAGCCTCTGTTAGATTTTCATCCAAAAGTGAGACCGCATAATTTAGCCATTGCAATTTTATATTGCAGGCATAACCAACCATTTTAGCCATTCTTCTGTACCGCCTTTATTTTAATGAAAGGTACAACCACCTCATCCAACGTGATGCCGCCATGCGTCATTACATCGTAACCCTTGGCGTCAAAAGAATCGCCAACATCACAAATCAGGTAATCATATTCCTTTGGGAGATAATATTTCGGATATTCGACAAGTCCATGCTTTTCAATCAGTCCGGCCTTGTCAGCAAAGTCCTTCAGTGCCACCATTCTACGACTCTTTGTTTCTACTTCAACACCGGTTCCCATAAGTTTTCCAAGGCCGGTGCAGGTAGTGTTGCCGTGGTCTGCTGTAATATATACATCATATCCAGCAGAAATGAAACGCTGCGTCATCTCCAGTAATTTTTTCTGATTCGCCAACACGGTGATGTCATTGAACATTCCGAGTCGGCCTTGTGTTTGTGCGTGAACCATATCGTCCACATCATTTATGATTACGGCTCCGCATCTTACGAAGGAACCGAACTGCGCCTCATAGCCTCGCTCATAACCAATCTGCGTATCGGAATAGCCGAGGTCCTTTGCACACTTTACAAACTCTGTTTTCTCCTTGCTCTGCTTCCACGGCTCCAGCAGCTGACTTGGATATTTGCCAGCCAACAGGCATTGACGGGAAACAGAGGTCGTGCTTGGTATCATCGCAAACATCGATGACTTTTGATACGGCAAATCCACAAATGAGCTGGAGATAATCTTCCAGTCAAATTCAGACATACCATCCATGACGATCACGACGAACTTATCGCTGTGGCCGTGCATATAGTCCATTGCTTTGCTAACCAGCACCGGTGATGCCTTGTCAATATTCTGTGATAACTTTCCGAACTGCTCCAACGCATATTGTTGAAACAGACGGTTAATTTCTTGCGTGTCAACATCAACATCGTATTGAACTGCCATTACGTCCAGTTGGGCCTTTTCCTCTGCAATGGAAAACCAATCGCTGTATCGAGAGATACTTTTGGCCTTTTCAATAAGACCATTGGCTGCTTTCTTCAAATATGCCTTCACATTAGCTCTGGCATAAACCTTCAATCGCAGGAACATTTCTGTATCATGCTTTTGTCGAAGGTCGTCGAAATTTGTAGGATAGACTGCGCACAGTAAATCAAGATCAGCCTTATCCATATCCTGCAACATTGTCGGATGCAGTTTCGGGAACAGCCTCTCCAACGAAACCATATATGCAGAAAGTCTGCGACGCACATCGTAAGGAATGTACTGCTCGGTGTGGGCAATAACAGCCATTTTCTCACCGGGAGTTTTCAGTTTCTCCTCGTACTCAATTCTGAAGGCAAGATCGTCAGTGTATCTTACGATTTCAAAACCATGTGCAGAGAACGCAGATATATAATTCGCTCGGCTGTTCAGATTCTCGTCATCCAGAAGCAGGATTTTATCTGTGTATTGCGCAGAAGATTTCTCAAACACATAGTCTCCGAACATCGCTTACGCCTCCAATCTTACAAGAATCATCAAGCGGAAGTCAGGATAAATCTGGCTTCCTTTTTTATATTCGGCCTCAATAGAAGCCTTCTCTCGTGCCAGTTTTGCCAGTCTGGAACGACGGATATTTTCAATTCCAATATGTCCTGCTGCCTCTTCACGGAGCTTCAGGGCATACATATACTTGTTGTAGCTTTCCTGATTGATCTGAATCTGCTTCTCTTTCAATTCAACGAAAATGTCATAAGCAAAGTCCATACTCAGCTTTTCGAGCTGCTGGTATTCTGCCTCTGTAATATTCGGTGCAGCGCCCACAGTCAAACCGCTGGTACCATCAAGGAAAACATCCATGATACGCTTTCCGGCCATCGGACGAAGCAGGAAGTTTTCATTGACGAAAATCGGAATAATGCGCTTTCCACTTTTTTCTTCAGAGATGGATAATTCCCACAGCATAAAATAACCAGCCTCATTCGGAAAGTTCTTGATGTCGACAGACATGAGCTGCGAGGTCTTGTCCTGCATGATTTCAGTACGCAGGTACTGGATGATTTCCTCATCGTTAATGCCGATGCGGTCAATCAGCTGAATATCACGGCCCTTCCAGCTTTCATAGTAGGCCAACATCTGTCTGAGTGCAGCGTCAACATCAAAACTGGACTCTGTGCCGACAAGCCGTGTCAAGTCTTTCTCCTCACGGATAATATTCTTGTACTTCTGAGCATTGGCTACCTGCTGTTTTACTTCTGACTCAACCGGATACATATTGCGCTCTACAGAAGAAGGTCTTCCGATGGAATTCATGTAAACTTCGGTGAAGTCCAGCTCGGCCACTTCACTGTCCAGAACGTCGGAATACTTATCAACGCCCAGCTCTTTGAAGATGACAGAGAGCTTCTGCTCCAGCACTTCACGGACACGGTTCTCAACCGTATCGCCAACAATAAAATTATAAATGTGAACATCGCGCTGCTGACCAATACGATCTGCACGGCCACAACGCTGCTCGATTTTCATCGGGTTCCACGGCAGGTCATAATTGATGATAATATTGGAAAACTGCAAGTTCAGACCTTCTCCACCAGCATCTGTGGAAATAAAGATGCTAGTCTTGGTCTTGAACTCCTGTAGCGCTTCATTGCGCTCATCGATATTCATACTACCGTTAAGCACGGAAACAGTAAAGCCTCTATTCTCAAGAAGCTGCTGCAGATACTTCTGTGTGGCAACAAACTCAGTGAAAATAATAATCTTCTGGTTCCGGTCTTCGCTGAGGATTTCGTCAATGGTGTCTACAAGGCGCTCCACCTTCACATCAGGGTGCTGGAACTCGGCCTGTTTTGCCACAGCAATAATATGCTCTAGCTCTGCAATTTCCTCAGACAGATTGAGGGACATTGCTTCGAGTGCTTCAGCAACATCGTCCTCGATTTCCATTTCAGCCAGATCCGCTTCGGTCAGAGATCCGATGCGAGTATTCTGGGATTTCAGCGCCTCCATACGGCGCTCAAGGCTCTGGCGCACTGCTGCCGTACTGCTGGTAACCATACGCTGCATGATGATCAGCAGGAAGATAAGGCACATATTCTTTTTGCGATTGCGCTTCGCCTTGTCATAAGTAGTTGAAACATAGGAGCTGACCAGCTCATACAATTCTCGCTGGAATGTGTGACGCTCGTCCCACTGCAGCTCTACAAGGTGCGTGATACGATTCTTAAATAGCAAATTGCCGTTGTTATCGATGGCCTCACGCTTTTCTGTACGAATCAGGTACGGAGCCACCTGTTCCTTTACGATAGACTTGGAGTTAGGAAATGCATCTTCATCCAGCAGTCGCACAAGGCGCAGGAACGGCTCAGTCTTGCCGTTGTGAGGTGTTGCAGACAGAAGCAACAGATATGGGCTTGCCTGCGATAGCAAATAACCCAGCTTATATCTGGCAACCTCACCGGATGAACCGGCAACACGGTGGGCCTCATCAATGATAATAAGGTCCCAGCCACTGTTGATGATGGAATAGATGCGTTCCTCGTTATATTTTTCCACACGCTCATCAGTCCAGCCAGCGTGTTTTTCGATAGGCTTGATGGAATCCATCGGGGAGATGACTTGGTCATACTGGCCATAGACATCATCTGCGTCCGTCAAGCGTCGAATGGTGTCGTAATCTGACGGTAGAATCACATGAAATTTCTCGTGGAACTTCTCCTGCATTTCCGATGCCCACTGCGTAACCAAACCGGTCGGGCAGACAACCAGAACACGCTGCACAAGGCCACGGCTTTTTAATTCCTTGATGATCATACCGGCCTCGATGGTTTTACCGAGACCAACTTCGTCAGCAAGTATGTAACGGATATTGTTCGTCTCCATTGCACGGTTCAGCACATGAAGCTGATGCGGCAGCGGGATGACTCCGCTTGTCAGCGCAGACAGAAAGCCACCAGCGGTCTCGTTTTTGATTTTCGAGAGCAATGTCACATAGCGTAGGTAGTTCTCATCGTACTGGATCGTATTGCCGCTTGTATTCAATTGTTCTTCCGTTGCCTTATACACACGGCCCGTAGCAGGATTGAAAACCTTGTAGGAAGTATATCCCCACATTTCAATTCTCTCCAGTATCTGCACATTGGCGCTAGCTACTGTATCAAAAGCGAAATCGCCGGTATTTAGCATTCTGTACACCTTCTTTTGTTTATACTCTGCTTAAGCTGATATCGTAGTACATCAGCAGGTTTGCGTCCTCCTGAATGGTCTTCTCAGGCAGGCGCTCTGCGATAGTAACAATCGCCTGATAGTTCTTGTCCTTCCAGAGGCGAGAGAAGCCGACACGGATAGCTTCCGAACGGAACAGTTTCAGCTTACCCTTGGAATTCATATAACCTTCAAATTCCTTCCACAGCTTCTTCTCACGCAGTTTGGCCACATCGCCTTCTTTGGTGGTATCCGGGATGTACCAGCGACCCTTTTCATCCTGCAAGAAGTTTTCTTCCAACAGAACAGACAGCTCAGGCATAGCCTCGAACTTATCAACCGACTTAACTTCCTGCATGAACTTCGGCTGCAGTTCAGCGTAGGTCTGAGGACCACCAAACTCATCACTAAGCTGCTGATACAGCCAAGAAATAGCGGTCTTTTCATTGGTAACGAACAAGCTGAACTGAATATTTTCAACATCGGTTTTAATTCTGGCTGTATCATACTCGTTAACCTGATCGGCCAAGAAATACATACCATCACGCTTAAGGAATTTCTCATCAAGTCCTCTGTAAAAATCAGTTGCATCAATAGGCACCGGAATACCGTTCATAATGTGATAAGCAACCATGCGGTCAAATAACAGATATGCCTGACGCTCGGTGATAATTTCAATCTTATCATTTTTTACAACAACAACAGGAATATTCTCTAAGTGTTGCTGAACAAATCGCCAAGCAGTTTCCTCCATACCAGCGGAAGCAATCAAGCCAGCACGGAAGCTGTCTTTAGGCTTATATGCGGAAATTACCAAATCTTGTTTTACAGCGCTTGAAGTAGTTACCTGCTTAAAGCTACCTTGTTTTTTATCCAATGTTCTCACATCCGCAATAACAAAACCTGCTCTTTGCAAACCCTCCTGAATAGAATTCCATACAGCATTCTTAGAATTGTGGAACTCAACAGTCATCCAATGATTAGGTTTCAGAATACGGAAATTTTCACAAAAACACTGAGTCATTAACTCTTGATACTCAGGCAACCCTTTTCCTTGAACAGAATTACAAATCGCTTCTTTACCGTTATCGGTAACAATTTTTAGCCAAGATTCCCACAAGAAACTTAGCTCAGAATAGTTTATATTTGCACCGAACGGTGGATCTGTGAAAATATAATCTATCGACGAATCAGGAATTACCTGCTGCGTAGAACTGTTAGTAGAAACCAAGCATTTGCTGTCTTTATACATCACGCAGGCTTTATAAATCATATCTGCCTTATTGGAAAGCAAGTTAAAAATATTGTTTTCTTGATTAAGAGCAGGTATATACAGGGTTCCGGTAACGATACCACCCTTGCCATCTGTTCTAAACTTATACATCTTCGTCGCATTCTGAAGAACAGAGGTAAAGATAAATTTCAACTTATTGTCTTCCAATAGCGAGAAGAATTTGGCCAGCACCATCAGATTTCTTCGAGTAAAGAGCTGATGAATATGATAAATCCCATTGGAGCGTTTAGGTTGTTCAGTATTATACCCGTCTGGTAGTTCATCCGTAGGATGCCAATACGGAATATCCATGTTGTTGATTCTTTCGATTTTGTCCAAATCTGCTTGATCCGGCTTCTTTGTATACCTTTTTCCCATGTAGGTATAATTTATCAGCACCGGAACCTGTTTTGAAAAAGTAACACTTTTGCCGAGAGAGGCGTCGTAGAAAATTTCAGCAGCACTTTCACAGTTGGACTTGCTTAGTTCAGCATGGCACTGAGGACAATGGAATTTGCTCTCGATTTTTCCCTTCTTCAAATCTACAGCCTCATCCCAGAAAACCACTTCCTTGCCACAATTCGGGCAAATAAACACATCAGACCAAACGATGAAATTTATGCGTCCTTTTGTCCCCGGAATAGATAAAAATGTAGGAATATCTTCTGCATGTTCTGTTTCGTATACCCAACCAAATTCTTTCTCGGTCTCGCTCAAAGCACGTTCGAAGGTTTCCTTCAACTGCTGTGCATCTGTAGCAGTATTGTAATTACTACTAATAAAAGTAGCAGCTGGAGCTAAATCATTCAAAATTGCGTGTCTCGCCCCGAACTCAATATCGTTACCAATTTCAGCTCTAAACTGATGTTTGAGAGTTTCGTCTGCAATTCCGCACATCTGAGCCGCAACACCAGTCATACCTGTACCACAAAATCCGTCAAATACAATATCACCGGGTTTAGTATAGTGCAGAATATATCTCATAATTGCCTTATGCGGCACCTTAGTATGATAGGCATGTGCCATGTAAATAGGGTCGGCCTTTCCTTCACTAACATCAGCTGCAAAAGGTTCTTTTTGATAATCGTCTGTAGCCTCATCATAAGGAGTTCCGTTTTCACGGATAAACTCCTCGATAAACGGGTTCGGACAAGCCGTATAATAAGGAGCATTGGAAAGTGCGATGATGTCCTCGTCACTGCCGACAGGGAAACCTTCTATATGACGCACTTTGTCAATGTCCGCTTTCGTTAGTTTTCTCGGTTCCATTCTTAAACCTCACTTTCTTTGCGCTTCACAACGATACGCAATTTGCCAGCATCCTTACCCTTGGTATAGGAAGAAATCAGCTCATTTACCTTTGCCTTGAAGGACACTTCATCCATCGGAGGCATCTGCTCCAATTTTGCCATCAGATCGTCGGTGTCGATAACCACCGGTTCAAAGCCTTTCAGTAGTGCGTTGATCGCCTTAACAAAGAAGTCATCCACACGATTCGGCAGGGTGCCGTTGGCGATAAAGTCATCGATTGCCTGCTGCTGTTCTGCAGACAGGAATTTCTTCTGGCTTGCCACAATCGGGTCAGAGATGGTATCCAGCAGAGTTTTAGTCCACTCAGCCAGCAAATCATCAATGCGGATTTCCAGATTGTCCAGCACACCGTAGACATTCTTCACCTTATCATCGAGGTGATAACGGCAATGAGGACAAATGTGAGTAGATTTCAGTTCTTCAGGTGTCAGCTCGTAGCAAACCTTGATACCAGACATTTCAGTTTCGATATCAGTTAACTTGGCAGCAGACAGGATTTCGATGGAGCGCAGCTTGCGCAGGCTGGCCAGCGCACGGCCTTCCTGAATCTTTCCTCTGCGCTGGGCATCGGTGATGTCCAGTCTCTTCTTTTTGTGGTTTTCAAAATAAATGTCGATGTATTTTGTCTTCACCTTAGACAGGATTACATCAACCTTCTGGGCAGCATTTTCGCCGGAAACACCGTCCATGATGCTATCACGGATGGAACGGAACTCAGCCTTTGCTGCATCTACTTCCGCTTTGAATGCTTCGCCCAAATCAATATATTCAATGTTTGCGATATAAGAAACGATATCAGCACAGCCGGACTTGAAGTCCAAGAACTGCGGAATCTTCATCATCTGCGCAATCTGACCGGCCAGCGTATCAACCTGTTCCATAGAGAGACTGAAATTGTTCAGCTTGGCAGGAGTATTGAACTTCGCCTGATAGTTGCTGAATTCATCTCTTACGGCAGTACAAGCCTTCT
>JAAZLQ010000052.1 GCA_012799255.1 Bacillota bacterium | reverse complement strand
CTGCGCCTCTTCCCGAACTTGTTTCCAGAAGCTAGGGGATATCCAGGGCCAGTCTTCCGCGGCAAAGGAGCGTTTCAGACCAGGGGCAATATTATGCCCGATTAAGGCAGCCTCAATTGGGATGGTGCCTGAGCCGCAAAAGGGATCAATCAAGGCAATATCTGGATACCAGCGGGCTAAAATCACAAGTGCAGCTGCTAAAGTCTCTTTAAGGGGAGCTCCAGTGGCCAGGGCTCGGTAACCCCTTTGATGAAGGCCAGAGCCTGTTGTATCAATAGTGAGGGTAGCAACATCTTTGAGTAAGGCCACTTCGATTTTCATCAAGGGGCCATCTTCGGGAAACCACTCTAGCTTGTAGTCTTGCTTGAGACTTTCTACCACCGCTTTCTTTACGATGGCTTGGCAGTCAGACACACTAAACAGGGTGGACTGTACTGACCGTCCTTCAACTGGAAACTCAGCGTTTTTCGGTAAGAACTTAGCCCAGGGGAGGGCCTTTGTTTTTTCAAACAGTTCATCAAAGGTGGTGGCCTTAAATTCTCCCACTTTTACCTTGACGCGAGCGGCAGTGCGCAGCCAGAGGTTAGCGCGGCAAAGGGCCAGTTCATCACCTGTGAAGGTTACCTTGCCGTTTTCTACCTGGGTATCACCATATCCTAACTTGCGCAGCTCATCGGCTACAAGCGATTCTAAGCCAAAGGTGGCGGTGGCTATCAGCTCCAATTGAGACACATTATCCCAACCTTTCCAAATCCAATTAAAGTTATTATATCACGAATAGGTGGAAATGTACGGGCCCTCTGCAAGTCCAGTCCATAAACTGGATAAACTAGAGCCACGGGGGAGGGAGCCAGATGCGAAAAGTGATCATCCACTATCACCGAGCTGATCGGAACTATGAGCCATGGGGAGTCTGGCTCTGGCCGGAAGGCTATGGTGGTAGTTGGGTAAAGTTCAGCGAAACGGATTATTTTGGTATGGTCGCGATCTGTGAAGTTGCCAAAGAGCACAAGCGGATTGGTTTTGTGATTCGGGGAGCCTCCTGGGAAAAAGACGTGGATCAGGACCGTTATTTTGATGAGTTTGTGGGAGATGTGGGGGAGATTTGGCTCATTTCTGGCGATCCCAAGATTTATCTAGCTCCCCCAGCCCACTTACGGGAAAGGGTGCGGAGCTTTCCTGAGCTTGAGATCACCTTCCATTATTATCGTTATGATGGTAACTACGAGGGCTGGAACCTCTGGATCTGGGGGCCCCGGGAGCAGGGGAGTGCACTTGAGTTTACCGCAGGTGATGCTTTTGGGGCGGTGGCCAGGCTAGTTTTGCAAGAGCAAACAGATGCCAGTGGGCTTGGTTTTGTGCTCAGAAGGAGCGTTTTAGGTAATGCCTGGTTAGAGAAGGATGGGGGTGACCGGGAGCTGCCCTTCTTTCGGGCAAGTGAGGAAGGGAAACTGCAAGTGTGGTTGATGCAAGATGATCCCCGGATCTACTATCTGGAAAAGGATGTGGATCGGGAGCCTAAGATCATTTTGGCCACTTTAGACGGTGTTCAGACGATTCGGGTAGAATGCCACTTACCTATTAAAGAAGATTTGGGACCTAAGTGGGGCTTTCGGCTTTTCACATTAGATGGGGAAGTTGTTTTAGGGGAAGTGCACCCTTGGTATCGCCAGGGGAAAGGTCCTAAGAGTTTTGTGCTTAAGACTAGGGAAGCGCTGGATTTAAATACGCAGTATGAGTTAAGGCACAAAACCCATGGTAAAGCCCCTGTAACCTTCGGTAAGGTGTTTGATAGCAAGGAGTTTGAGGTCGCTTTCCACTATTCTGGAACTGACTTAGGAGTGACTTACACTCCACAGCAAACTACATTTAAGGTGTGGGCACCAACTGCCACAAGCATGGAAGTTATCCTCTACGAAGAAGGGGAAGGTGGGAAGGGCGTGAAAGCACCTTTGGAGTTGGGTGAAAAAGGCGTTTGGTCAGGGAGTATCTTAGGGGATCTGGAGGGTAAGTTTTATAACTTTTTGGTAAGTCATGGGGAGCAAACGGAAGAAGTGGTGGACCCTTACGCCACAGCGACTGGGATTAATGGTTTGCGCGGGCAAATTGTTGATTTAGAGCAGACTAATCCCCCAGGTTGGCAAGAAGTGCAGTGGATCCCACTGGAAAACCCAGTTGATGCGGTGATCTATGAAGTGCATGTACGGGATTTTTCTAGCTCACCAACCTCTGGAATCGCCGCTAAAGGACAGTATTTGGGACTGATTGAAGCGGGCAGTAGATCCCCTTCAGGAGTTGTGACTGGTATTGATCATTTAAAGGAATTGGGTGTAACACATGTGCATTTACTGCCCATCTTTGATTTTGCCACGGTGGATGAAGCACAGCCCCAGGCCAGTTATAACTGGGGCTATGATCCTTTGAACTTTAATGTTCCAGAAGGGTCTTATGCTAGTGATCCGCGAGATGGAAAGATCCGCATTTTGGAGCTGAAGACGATGATTCAAGGACTTAATCAGGCAGGCTTTAGCGTGGTGATGGATGTGGTTTATAATCATACCTTTCATTCTGTGGTCTCATCTTTTCATAAACTTGTCCCTGGCTATTATTATCGTCATCATGAGGATGGTAGTTTTTCTAATGGATCAGGGTGCGGTAACGAATTGGCAGATGAGAGGTCGATGGTGCGCAAGTTTATTGTGGATTCGGTAAGCTATTGGGCGAGGGAGTATAAAGTGGCAGGTTTTCGTTTTGATCTGATGGGACTGCACCACATACAGACGATGCAAGCAGTACGGCAGGCCCTGGATGTGATTAATCCTGAAATCTTGCTTTACGGGGAGGGGTGGGCTGCAGCCCAAAGTACATTACCTGAGTATGAGCGGGCCTTAAAGGAAAACACTCCCCAGTTAACTGGAGTCGCTTCTTTTTGCAATGATCTACGGGATGGCATCAAAGGACATGTTTTTCATACTGCTGAAGGGGGCTTTATTCAAGGGACAGGGCAAAAGGAAACTGTGAAGTTCGGAATAACTGGCGCGGTTAAGCATCCGCAGATTGATTATGGCAAGGTTCTTTATTCCAACGGTCCTTGGGCGAAAGAGCCCAGTCAAAGCGTTATTTATGTGGAAGCCCATGATAATCTAACCCTCTGGGATAAGCTACTCTGCACAACACCGTATGAATCGCAAGATGAGAGAATTAAGTTGATGAAACTAGCCCATGTCATCATCTTGATCAGTCAAGGGATCCCTTTTCTCCATGCTGGGCAGGAGTTTGCCCGCACTAAAGGGGGAGATCCGAATAGTTATCAGTCACCAGATCATGTGAATCAAGTGGATTGGGAGCGGAAGGGTGAATTTAGGGAGCTCTTTGAATACACCAAAAAGTTAATTGAGCTTCGAAAGAAAAGACTAGCTTTTCGCATCAGGGAAGGAAGAGAGGTACGGGATAAGCTGCGATTTTTAGATTTACCAGATCCCAACCTAATCGGTTTTGCCCTGGGACCTAATGCTAATGGCGATAGTTATGAGACGATTTTGGTGTTCTTAAATAGTAATCCTTGGCCTCTTGAGATCACAATTGATGCTGGAAGTTGGGATCTATTAGTAAATGGGGAGGATGTGGGAGAGTTAGGTACTCTAGTTGGACCACAGGCTACAGTTGAGGCGCGCAGTGCTCTAATTTTGGGGCGGAGGGGAAAGCAAGATGAGTAAGTGGGTTGCTTCACCTTATAGTGAGTATGTTCGTTATCTTTTTCATCAGGGAACTCACTTTGAGAGTTACTCTTTTTTAGGTGGTCATTTACTGGAGCAAAATGGAGTAGCTGGAGCCAGATTTGCGGTGTGGGCACCCTATGCGGAGCGTGTTTCGATTGTGGGGGATTTTAATGGTTGGGATGGACGGGCCAATGTACTAGAAAGGATGCCCTATTCTGGGATTTGGGCTACCTTTGTTCCCGGTCTTAAAGAGGGGGATTTGTATAAATATGAGATCTTAACTAAGCGAGGACAGCTACTTTTAAAAGCGGATCCTTATGCTTTTTGGGCAGAGAAAAAGCCAGCTACTGCATCCCGTCTTTGTGATTTACATAGTTACAAATGGAAAGATGAAAGGTGGCAAAGGGCTAAGGCAACGCGGGATCACTTTACAGAGCCTATGTTGATTTATGAAGTGCATTTAGGATCGTGGCGGATGCATGGTTCTGAAGACTATTATAGCTACCAGGAATTAGCCGAGAAACTAGTGGATTATGTGGTAGAGATGGGTTACACCCATATTGAACTTTTACCAATTATGGAACATCCCTTTGATGGCTCCTGGGGCTATCAAACGATGGGTTATTATGCTCCCACCAGTCGCCATGGGCATCCCCGGGACTTTATGGCGTTTATCGATGTTTGTCACCAGCGGGGTATTGGCGTGATCTTGGATTGGGTGCCAGGGCATTTTGTAAGGGACGACCCAGGTTTGCGTCTGTTTGATGGCACGCCCTGCTATGAACACTCAGAAGCAAGGAGAGCTGAAAACAGGGGTTGGGGCACTAATAACTTTGATCTGGGCAAGACGGAGGTACAGAGTTTCTTAATTTCCAATGCCCTGTTTTGGCTGGATGTTTATCATATTGATGGACTGCGGGTTGATGCAGTTGCATCGATGCTGTATTTAGATTATGGGAGGGGACCTGGGGAGTGGAATCCAAACTCTCAAGGTGGTCGAGAAAACTTGGAAGGGATAGCTTTTTTGAAGAAGCTTAACCAGGAGGTGTTTGCCAGGCATCCTTATGCTTTAATGATGGCGGAGGAAAGCACTGCTTGGCCCTTGGTCACAAGGCCAACTCATGTGGGAGGTATAGGGTTTAATTATAAATGGAATATGGGATGGATGAATGATCTGCTCCGCTATGTGGAAGAGGAGCCTATGTACCGCAAGTATCACCATAACTTGGTTACCTTTTCACTGATGTATGCCTTTAGTGAAAACTACCTGCTTCCTTTATCTCATGATGAAGTAGTGCATGGTAAAAAGTCGCTACTTAATAAAATGCCAGGGGATTATGGGCAAAAGTTTGCAGGCTTAAGGGCATTACTGGGTTATATGATGGGGCATCCCGGAAAGAAATTGCTCTTTATGGGTTATGAGTTTGGGCAGTTTATTGAATGGAAGTATGATGAAGATTTAGATTGGCACCTGTTAGATTATCCAATGCACAGGAAGTTGTGGGAATACAACAAGGCACTTAACCAGTTTTATAAGGAGCAACCGGCCTTATGGGAGCTAGATCACAGCTGGGACGGCTTTGAGTGGATTGATGCTAATGATAGTGAGCAGAGTGTGCTTAGTTTCATCAGAAGGGCTAAGGATCCCCAGGATTTTATAATTGTGGTGGTGAACTTTGCACCAATTGTAAGAGAAAATTATCGTATTGGTGTCCCTGAGCCAGGGAGTTATGTGGAGATCTTTAATAGTGACGATGAGAGGTGGGGGGGAGGGGGACAAACAAGCAATAATGAGCTCAAAAGTGCTGAGCTAACGTGGCATGGAAAAGGGTATTCTTTAGAAATCAAACTCCCGCCACTTGCTGCTGTTTTTCTTGGCAAAGTGCAGGTTCTAGAAAATTTCTCAAAAAAGGGCTAAAGTGTCCTGTGAAGTGGACGATATTATGAGTAACGGGGTAAGAAGTCGAAGGCCAAGACTTGTTACACTGGGGACTATGGTCGAGAATGGCCAGCTCGACTGCAGTCCAAGGGAACAAGGATGTTCCTGAAAAACATAATGATTTACCACAAGGAGGTAAACTAAATGAGAATTAATAACAACGTAATGGCTCTTAACGCCCACAGGCAGTTGGGTATGAATCAAACGGCTGCATCGAAGTCCATGGAGAAACTCTCCTCCGGCTTTAGAATCAACCGTGCCGGCGATGATGCAGCAGGTCTCGCAATCTCTGAAAAAATGAGAGGGCAAATTCGTGGATTGAAGCAGGCTGCTAGGAACGCTCAAGACGGCATTAGCTTGATTCAAACCGCTGAAGGTGCACTTAACGAGACTCATGCGATTCTGCAAAGAATGCGTGAACTAGCTATTCAGTCGGCTACTGATACTAACACGGAAGTCGATCGTGGTGAAATCCAGAAAGAAATCGACCAACTTGCAGCTGAGATTACCCGTATTGCTGATACTACAGAGTTCAATACCCAGAATCTTCTAGGTGGCGAGTTCAGTGCTAAGTTCCACATTGGTGCTAACGAAGGTCAAAATGTTGACTTGCAGGTTAACGACATGACTTCCGCTG
>JAAZLQ010000213.1 GCA_012799255.1 Bacillota bacterium | reverse complement strand
TAAAAACCCATTGACATGTTCCCGTAAACGTAAGGTTCAAAAAATTAGCCCAAGACATCAATTCCATCAACTCGATCCATGTGGAGTGCGTAGTGTTGATGTCAAGGGTATAGAAATATAAGGGCTGCAAATGCCCGTAAATAAGGGGTTTCCAGACATTGGGTTTTTCTCACGGTTACTTTGCCGGAGGAGACTATGTTAGGAAACCCTTATTTTTATTGTTTGTGGAAACATATCAACACCCCTGAAAGTGATAGCGTTGAGTTGACAGGTTAGATAGTGTTTGTTTTTGCACAGGTTGAGGAGATAGGATAGATGTAAAGGATTTGGTTAGAATTCCTCACGTAAATTAAGGAAGTATAATAATTTGGTATTCGAATACCAAAATTAAAAAAGTGGTTGACAAAATAATTCGGGTGTGATATTCTTGGTATAGTTAAATATGAAAATCAAACCAGAGGAGGTAAATCATGACTAAAGCAACCTTTGAGTATATGAATCTTTTCAGAGGATATTTGGGAACAGACTCCTACATTCCTGCTGCGCTTCTTGTGGCAGAAACAAAGGAAGAGTGGCAGAGTAGAAAAGTGTCTAACGTGATAGAAGATCGCATATACGAGACGATGCTCTCGGTAGCTGACAAACTTAACATAATTAATCCGTTTAAAGATAAGGAGCAATTTGAAAGAGTATATAAAACATATTGTGATTTGGAAGAAGATTTTGATTGGGAAATGATGATAGCTAAGAGCCCGAAAGGTTATGGATACGTAACTATGTCAAATGCTCTTTACAACGAATATACTAATCGTTTCAATCTTGATGCTGATACTGTTCTTATTGCTGAAGGAGAAAAATTCATTCCTAATCTAAAAAGGCTTGTTGATGAACATCCTAGCTGCAGTTTCACTATAACAACTGAACAAGTGATCAACTTTTATGTAATCAATAGAATTTTTGCTGGATATGAGAATGTTGAGATATTGAATACCAGCATATATAAGTATGGCTTTACAAACAAACGTTACGACCTCATATTATCTGTACCTAACTTTGGAACTAGAAACCTTGTAGAAGATGAGAATTTCATGTGCAGAGATCAAGATGCTGTAGCACTTGAGAACCTACTTCTTCATACTACCAGTGGTGGGGAGCTAGTTATTGTGATGCCAGCAAGAATCACATATGCTCAAGGAAAGAACGGTGAGCTTAGAAGATTTGTGCAGCAGACTTATCGAGTTAAGGAACTTGCTGAACTTCCTGAAGGAACTTTTGAAGGAACGGGTATTAAGACCTTTCTGCTTGATATCATTAATACTAAACCTGGTGATGATGATATAATAGTTCGTCGATATAAAGCTGAGAAGCGCAAAAATAGACGTGACATAGCTGAAGAATTAATTATCGAAGAAGAGACATTTGTTATGTTTGATGAGTTAGAAGAACTTGGGGATTGGAATATAAACAAAATCTTCGCTCAGCAGGATGAAGAATGGATAAAATTTCAGGAGTCACCTATTCGCAGAATGGCTATGGGAGATATAGCAGAAATTTTTCGTGGAAAATCAGTAACTAAAAAAGACCCAACAGGAAACATTGGTATTGTAAATATTTCCAATATTGGTAATTACGAAATCGACTATGATGGTCTCGACCACATTGACGAAGAAGAACGTAAGGTTCTGAACTACTTGTTAATGGAAGGTGACGTGCTAATTCCTGCAAGAGGCACTGCAATTAGAACTGCAATTTTCCATGAGCAGAATTATCCTTGCATAGCTTCATCAAATGTCATAGTTATCCGTCCGGACCCGAAGATGTTGAACGGTACCTACTTAAAGCTGTTCTTGGATAGTCCACTTGGCGAAAAGATGATAAGTGGAGTACAGCAAGGAATTACAATTATAAATATCAGCTATAAAGATCTTAAGTCCTTAGAAATCCCCCTTCCTTCTATTGAGGAACAAGAGCAAAAAGCTGATGAATATACACGTGAGTTAAAAATCTATAAAGACACCATAGCAGCAGCTGAAAAGCGCTGGAATACAGTCTTAGATAAGCTACGAGAATTTTAGTTGGAGGCGTCAATATGTTAGGAGCTATTATTGGGGACATTGTCGGTTCCCGTTTTGAATGGAATAATAACAGGAGCAAACAGTTCGATTTCCTGACTTATAAATGTAGTGTGACTGATGATTCTATCATGACTTTAGCAATTGCTAAAGCTTTCCTGGAAAGCAAAGCTGATTACAGTGACCTGTCTGAAAATGCTGTAAAATATATGCAAGATATAGGAAGGAACTATCCAAATTGCGGATATGGTGCAAAATTCAGAGAGTGGATATTCTCTGATAATCCAAGACCTTATGGAAGTTATGGAAACGGAGCTGCAATGCGTGTTAGTGCGTGTGGGTTTGTGGCAAACAGCATTGAAGAGGCTAAACAGCTATCGAAAGCGGTAACCGAGGTAACGCATAATCATCCGGAAGGTTTAAAAGGTGCGGAAGCAACAGCGGTTGCTATCTTACTTGCTCGTTCAGGAAAGAATCTACTAGAGATTCGTGACTATATTACAAGGAACTATTATAAATTGAATTTTACACTGGATGGTATTCGGGATAGTTATGAGTTTAACGAAAGCTGCCAAGATACAGTACCTCAAGCATTGCAAGCTTTCTTCGAGTCAAAGAATTTTGAAGATGCAATTCGAAATGCAATATCAATTGGAGGAGATAGTGATACAATTGCAGCTATTACAGGAAGTATTGCAGAAGCCTACTATGGTATACCTACAGAAATCAGGAAGCATGCTCTTACCTTCCTTGATGAACGCTTGCTTAAGATACTGGTAGAGTTTGAAAATAAGTATCCATCCAAGATGGAAAAAATCATTGATTATGGCAGTGTTGGAATTGAAAGAAGTAAAGAAATTAAGGTTGAGATAGGAGATAGAAATGCTATGATACAATCGTCTATGGAAACAGCGGATAAAGAGTTAAAAGATACAATTTCAACAGATAAAGAAATAACTAGTCAGGAATTATTTAATCATCTTTTTGAGGCTTGCAATATTCTTCGTGGACCTATAAATAAAGACGAGTATAAAAGCTATGTAACGCCTATACTTTTCTTCAAGAGAATTAGTGATGTATACGAAGAAGAAACTCAAGAAGCACTTGAGCGCTCTGGAGGTGATGAAGAGTATGCAAGATTTCCAGAGAACCACAGTTTTAATATTCCAGAAGGATGCCACTGGAATGATGTTCGTGAAGTAAGTGAAAACATAGGTGTCGCGATCGTTAAAGCAATGAATGGAATTGAGCGAGCAAACCCAGACACTTTGAGCGGAGTTTTTAGCAGTTTTGATGATGTCAATTGGACTGATAAAACTAAGTTATCTGATGAAAGGCTGAAAAACCTAGTCGAGCATATGTCTAAAATAAAGGTAGGTAATAAAAATTATTCTGCAGATGTTATGGGAGATAGTTATGAATTTCTAATTAAGAAATTTGCAGACTTATCAAAGAAAAATGCTGGAGAATTCTACACACCTCGGTCTATTGCTATATAGCCCCCTAACTGAATTGGAGAAAAAGTTT
>JAAZLQ010000368.1 GCA_012799255.1 Bacillota bacterium | reverse complement strand
TACACCGTATCAAAATTATTAGGTCACAAGGATTTAAAAACAACGCAGATATATGCAAAGATTATTGACAACAAGAAGAAGGTAGCTGCTAATAAAATTGTACTCGACTTATGAACAATGAACTAAATCTATATCACAAAATTTTGTTCTTGGAGCTTCGCCCCTGGACTAACAGAGAAGTTGCAGAAACCAAATACAAAGAACTGATGCAAGGCATCAGCAAGGAGCATTTTTCTTTTCAGCCACTTTATGAAGTTGATTTTCCAAAACCATTGACAGCAAAGCGGAAGTACTATTTTTCAATAATTGAGAATGAAGCAACAAACTACCTAAACAACTTTCAGCAAATCATTGCCGGTGCATAAAGCCATGCGTGAACAGGCAAAGCTGCTAAAGCAGCAATTTGAATTGGAGATGGCCGAGTACAACGCTAAAAAAGGAAAGGAAGAAGGTGTAGAGAAGCCCGGTAAGCCACCTGAGAAAATGCTTATCATTCCGGCCAACAACAGCACCACCGGAGTATTCCAACTTCTCTCCGATAGTGATGGCAAAGGATTGATTTTTGAAACCGAAGGTGATACACTTGCCCAGGCATTCAAAAGCGATTACGGAAATTACAGTGACGGATTCCGCAAGGCATTCCATCACGAAACCATTTCTTACTATCGCAGAACCGACCGTGAATATGTGGACATTGAAAACCCCTGCCTTTCAGGCATGTTCACCGGAACACCCAAGCAAGTATCTGCCCTTATCCCGAATGCTGAAAACGGCTTGTTCAGCCGGTTCATCTTCTACTTTATGAATGTTCGTCCCGTGTGGAAGAATGTTTTTGCTGAGCACTCCGACCAAGGGTTAGACCAGTATTTTGATGCCTTGGGTGTACAGTTTTTTGAATTGTATGAAGTCCTTCGATTAGGTTCTGAAATTCAGTTCTGCCTTACGGCAGATCAAAAAGAACAGTTCAACAGTTTCTTTGCCCAGGTTCAGGACACCTACACCACCATTCAAGGCTTGGATTACATGGCCACCGTGCGAAGGTTAGGGCTGATTGCGTTCCGCATCAGCATGATACTTTCTGCCTTACGCATCCTGGAGAATGGGGATGCCAGTTCAAGAATGGTCTGCGAAGAGCGAGATTTTCAAGCTGCTATTGAAATGGCCAAAGTGTTGGTGAAACATTCCAGCAAAGTATTCTCTGAGTTGCCCGAAGATGTGAAGCCGGTGCAGCGCAAAAACAGGAAAGAAAAGTACCTTGAATCATTGCCCAAGGTATTCAACCGCCAGAAGTACCTTGAAGTAGCCAAGGCCCTATCCATCCCCGACAAAACAGCAGAAGGTTATATCACCGAGTTCCACAAAAAGGGACTCATTCACCGTGAGCAGCACGACCATTACCTAAACCTTACGGTTCAGGATTCTCAGGAAACTCAGGATTTCAAGGAAGGTTAAGCCCTTTGGGCTTTCCTTCCGGTATTTTGAGAAAACGGCAGTGATGCAATTTTCAAAAGGAAGCCAGGGACATGCTGTCCTTGGCTTCCTTTATTTCCTTAATATCCTGACTCCACTTAATTCCATCTTTTTTCTTTTCCATCTGTTTTCTTTTCCTAAATTAGCCAAAATTTGTCAAGTCAATAATTAAATAGACTTAAAATGATTGGTGATAGGATAAGAGAGCTTCGTGAACACGACAACATACTTCTGCGGCACTTGGCTGCCCAACTGGATATAGACACTGCCATGCTCAGCAAAATGGAGCGTGGCGACCGCTTTTTCAGGAAGGAAGACATTGTGGCCCTCGCCAAAATTTTTAAGCAACCCGAAGAAGAACTCCTTACCCTTTGGCTGGCCGACAAAATTTTGAAAACCATTGAAGAAGAAGACCACAAAGAACAAGCACTCAAACTTGCACTCAAATCAATAAAATAACCGAGCAACTAACGATATGAGCACAGATAAATTAGACCTACAATCTACCGACCTGGTGAATGCCAATTTTGAAAAGCTGGCTGAGTTGTTTCCTAACTGCGTTACGGAAACAGCCGAAGGCAAAGCCATAGACTTTGACCTGCTGAAGCAGGAACTCAGCCATGCCGTAGTAGAAGGCAACAAAGAACGCTACCGCTTAGAGTGGCCCGGTAAAAAGGAAGCCATAGTAACGGCCAACATCCCAACTACCAAAACCCTGCGACCGGTGCGGGAAGACAGTGTTGATTTTGACAACACCGAAAACCTGTATATAGAAGGTGACAACCTGGAAGTGCTCAAACTGCTGCAAGAAAGCTACCTGGGTAAAATAAAGATGATATACATAGACCCTCCCTACAATACTGGAAAGGACTTTGTGTACAAAGACAACTTTGCCAAAGATGCACAGGAAGAACTGATTGCCAGCGGGCAGAAAGATGAATACAACCAACGCCTGGTAGTAAACCCCGAAACAGCCGGACGCTACCACTCTGATTGGTTGAGCATGATGTACCCAAGATTGAAATTGGCAAGGAATCTACTGAAAGAAGATGGGGTGATTTTTATCTCTATAGACGATAACGAAGTACATAACCTAAGGAAAGTATGTGATGAGATTTTTGGGGAGGGTAATTTTATATCGCAGCTAATTTGGCAAAGAGCTTTTTCACCAAAAAATGATGCTCGTTTTATTTCGGTTAGTCATGATATAATATTAATGTACTCGAAGTCAATTTCTGAATTTAAGATTGGTAGACTTCCAAGGACTGAAGACGCAAATGCACGATATAGTAATCCAGATAATGATCCAAGGGGAGTTTGGATGTCAAGTGATATTTCGGTAAAGACCTATAATCCCTATAATGATTATCCGATAACTACTCCTTCTGGACGTATTGTAGAGCCTCCAGCAGGTCGCTGCTGGAGGCTCTCGAAAAAAGCTTTTTTCGAGAGACTCGAAGATAATAGAATTTGGTTTGGACCGAATGGAGACAATACTCCAAGAATTAAACGTTTTTTATCAGAATTACGAAATGAGGGAATGGTTCCGACTTCGATATTATTCCATAAAGATGTTGGGCATAGTCAAGAGGGCGCTCAAGAGGTGGTAAAGCTTTTTGAGGGTAAAGGGCACTTTGATGGTCCAAAGCCCATTAGACTATTAATTCACCTTTTAATACTCGCAAACCTAAAAGAAGACGATATTGTACTGGACTTTTTTTCAGGTTCTGCGTCTACAGCTCATGCTGTACTACAACAAAATGCAGAAAAGGGGGGCAACAGAAAATTCATCATGGTACAGCTTCCCGAAGCAACCGACGAAAAAAGTGAGGCTTATAAAGCCGGGTACAAAAACATCTGCGAAATAGGCAAAGAACGTATTCGCAGGGCGGCCAAGTCAATTGTTAATGGTCAATTGTCAATGGTGAATGAGAAGAAGGCCGAGTTGGAAAAATTGATCAATGGAAAATTGATAATGGACAATGGTCAATGGAAGTTTTCGGAAGGCTTGCTCATTGATGAAAAGGCAGAAAGCATGCTTCAGGAAATTAACCGCTTACAATTTACCATTAACCATTTAGATACCGGCTTCCGTGTTTACCGCTTAGATAGCAGCAACATGCAGGATGTGTATTACCGTCCGCAAGATTACAAGCAAGACCAATTGGATATGTTTGCCGATAATGTAAAACCCGACCGCACACCGGATGATCTATTGGCGCAAGTGATGCTGGATTGGGGCTTACCGCTTAGCTTAAAAATTGAGCAGGTAAAAATGGCAGGCAAGCAGGTGTTTAAAGTAGCCGGTGATTCACTTTACGCCTGTTTTGATAAAGGCATAGATGAAGACTTTGCCAAGGCTATTGCCCAGGATAAGCCGCTGCGCATTGTATTCCGTGATAACGGATTCAAAAACGATACCGCCAAAACCAATGTAAAGCAATTACTCAAACAACTCAGTCCTGAAACTGAAATGAAAGTGATTTAATATGAAGTTACAATTCAAAGAACAAGACTTTCAGGTTCAGGCCGTAAAAGCGGTTGTTGATTGTTTTGCGGGTCAACCGATTAAAACAAATCGTTTTACCCTGGAACGAAGCCAAGACTTGATTCGCAAAGCAAAAATAGCTGCTGGAGGAGCTATACAAAGTAGCACATTTGATACGGAAGTCATGGAAGACATAGGCTACAGAAATAGTCCTATTCAAATAACGGAGTCGCAAATACTTAAAAACATCCAAGACGTACAGAAAGGGAATGACCTGAATGAGAGCCAGCAGATAGAACGTCCTAAAGGTGTAAAACTTTCCTACAACCTTACCATAGAAATGGAAACAGGTACAGGTAAAACCTATACCTACATCCGTACCATGTACGAACTGAACAAGCACTATGGTTGGAGCAAGTTTATTGTCATTGTGCCAAGTATTGCCATACGTGAAGGGGTGTACAAATCATTTCAGGTTACACAAGACCATTTTCAGGAATTATACGGTCACAAAATCAATCCTTTCATTTACAATTCTGGCCGTCCGCAAGACATTGAAAACTTCGCATCCGATAGCCGCATCAGCGTAATGATCATCAACACCCAGGCATTCAATGCCAGCGGTGCAGATGCAAGACGTATCTATCAGGAACTTGACCAATTCGGCACCCGTAAGCCAATTGACATCATTGCGCAAACCAATCCCATTCTCATCATTGATGAACCGCAATCGGTAGATGGCGAAAAGACCCTGAAAAGCATGCAGGACTTTAATCCCTTGTTCACATTGCGTTACTCAGCTACACACAAAGTAGAGTACAACAAGGTTTACAGATTGGATGCTTTGGATGCATACAACAAACGCCTTGTAAAGAAAATACAGGTAAAGGGCATCAACCTGAAAGGCTCAACCGGCACTACCGGCTATCTGTATTTGGAACAAATCAGTTTGAGTACCACCAAACCACCCTACGCAGTAGTGGAGTTTGAAAAACGAGTTGGTGAAGGCGTAAAGAAAGTACGTCAGAAATTAAGTGAAGGCGCAAACTTGTATGAGCTATCAGGCAATATACCTGCTTATAAAAATCAAACCATTACGGAAATAAACGGCTACCTGAATAAAATAGTAATAGGTGGCCAGGATATATATCCGGGTGATATTCTCAACGACAAAGATGAACATGCCTTCCGCAGGGTGCAGATTCGGGAATGTATTATGTCGCACCTGCAAAAGGAAAAGCAACTCTTTGAAAAAGGCATTAAGGTACTTTCGTTATTCTTTATTGATTCAGTAGAGAAATATCGGGTATATGATGAAGCTGGTGAACAGGCTTTGGGTGAATACGCAAAGATATTTGAAGAAGAGTACAACAACGTCCGCAATGATTTCTTAGACCTGTTTCAACAGGAGTATAACGACTATCTGAAAGACACTGACCCAAGCAAGGTTCATAAAGGCTACATGCCCACCAACTACGGAGAGTACCTGAAAAGAGATGATGCACATCGTGTCCATGAAGGTTATTTCTCTATTGATAAGAAAGGTAAATCCATCGATCCCAAGGTAAAACGGGGAAGCGAAGAATCAGATGATATTTCGGCCTACGACCTTATCATGAAGGATAAAGAAAGGCTATTGAGCTTTGAAGAACCTACCCGATTCATCTTCCCACACTCTGCCCTGAAAGAAGGTTGGGACAACCCCAATGTATTTCAAATATGCGCTTTAAAAAATGCGGAGAGTGGCAGCCAAACACGCAGAAGACAGGAAGTTGGAAGGGGTATGCGTTTATGCGTAAACAAAAACGGAAACCGCCTCGATTTTGAAATGGTAGGTGACCAGGTGCATGAGATAAATAAACTCACTGTCATAGCTTCCGAGAGTTATGAAGCCTTTGCCAAAGGCTTGCAAAGTGAGATTGCCGCTACACTCAAAGACCGTCCGCAAAAAGCAGAAGTGGAATACTTTGTTGGCAAAGTAGTAAGGAATGAAAAAGAAGAAGAACACCGCCTCACCGAAGATGATGCCAAGAAACTCAACAAGCTGCTGTACAAGAATGATGTAATTGATGAGAATGATAAAATCACACCGGAAGGCCGTGAACTCATCGAGCAAAATAAAATGCCACTCCCCGAAAGCCTTGAACCTTTCAGGGAATCGGTTGGTAAGTTGCTGAAATCCATCTACACAGGTGAGCCATTCAAGCCCGAAGATGAAAGGCAAACCATCATTCTCAATACCAATCCGAACTTTAAGAAAAAGGAGTTTCAGGCACTTTGGGAAAAAATAAACCTGAAGACCATCTACGAAGTGAAGTTCGACACCGAGAAGCTGATAAACGACAGCAAAATCCGTATCAATGCACAGCTCAATATTGGTGACAGGGTGTATGAAGTAAAAACAGGTGAGTTGCAGGACGGAACAAAGGAGCAGATGCAGGAAGGTTCTTTGGTAAAGGAATCAGAAAGACAATACCTGAAACTTAAAAACGACCTGTACACCAACACCGTCTACGACATTGTTGGCGAAATAGAAGTACTCACCAACCTAACCCGAAGCACCATTGTTGCTATTCTTAAAGCCATCAAAGAAGAAAAGTTTCTCTTGCTGCGCAAGAACCCGGAAGAGTTCATTGCAAAGTGCAGCAGGCTTATCAATGAAGTGAAGGCAAGTCTTATCATCAACAATATTGTGTACCACAAGATTGAAGAACGCCATGATGCAAAGACAGTATTTACCAATGACAAATTTGCCCTGCGTAATTCTGACTTGTTGAAGAAGCACATTTACGACTACCTCACTTCCGATTCAAAGATTGAGTCTGACTTTGCTAAAGCACTTGAAAACAGTACCGAAGTAGTGGTATATGCCAAGCTGCCAAAGAGCTTCTACATATCCACTCCGGTAGCCAACTACAGCCCTGATTGGGCCATAGTATTTGATAAGGATAAAGTACGCCATATCTACTTCGTGACCGAAACCAAAGGTTCCGATTCTGATATGGATCTCAGGGAAATTGAAAGGCTGAAAATCCATTGTGCCACCGAGCACTTTAAAGAGATTAGTGGCAATGAGGTGAAATTTGAAAAAGTAAGCAGCTATGACAAGCTGTTGGAAATAGTTCAATTGAAGTAAAATGTATGAAGACCTTAACTGCTAAAATATCCGGCAATGAAATCAGACAATCAGTAGATGATGCTGTTTCAGATTTTAGCGCTCCTTCCGAAGTATTGGATTCCTGGGCGGGAAACTTTACACTCAAGAAGGAAGAAGGTTCAACAAAGGGACTTAGAAACGCGCAAGTCGGAGCTTACCACTCCATAATCTCTCATTGGACTTTCACTAATCAAATTGGAACTGTTGTCTTGCCAACAGGAACAGGAAAAACGGAAACGATGCTTTCTGTTTTTGTTTCTGAACGTCTTGGCAAACTGTTGGTTATCGTTCCCTCAGACCCTCTTAGGAGTCAAATCTCAAAAAAATTCATTCACCTCGGTCTTCTACGTGACTTGACGCTTTTGTCAGAGACAGCAGCAAATCCGGTAGTAGGAACCATAAAGAAAGGGTTTGCCTCGGAAGCCGAACTATCGGCTTTTTTAGGTAAATGCAATGTAGTAGTCGCTACTGCGAGTATTATATCACGAATAGGTTCTGGTTATTCCGATTTACTAAGGGATAAATTTACTCATGTGTTCATCGATGAGGCCCATCATACAGAAGCAAACTCCTGGAATAAAATAAGAAACCTTTTCACCGGAAAATACATCATTCAATTTACTGCTACTCCTTTTAGAAACGACAACAAAAAAATTGATGGGAAGATCATCTACACCTATCCTCTTAAAAAGGCGCAAGAAGAAGGATATTTCAAACCCATCAAGTTCGAAAAAATTTACGAGTACAATACAAAAAATAAGGATAGGGCCTTAGCTGAAAAAGGCATCGAACAACTACGGCTCGACAAGCAAAACTATGCTCACATACTGTTGGCAAGAGTAGGAACAAAAAAACGTGCTGATGAAGTTTTCGAGATTTACAATGAGTATAGCCCCGAGTTTAGAGTTGTTAAGATCTACTCTGGTTTGGGTGTTAGAGAATCGAAAGAAATTCAAAGAAAAATTGTCGGACTGGAAGTTGACATAATCGTTTGTGTAGACATGCTTGGCGAAGGCTTTGACCTGCCCAACTTAAAAATTGCCGTTTTTCATGACATAAGGCAAAGCCTTCCTATCACACTGCAATTTGTTGGAAGATTCACCAGAACGAGCTATGACGCAGAATTAGGTGATGCAACAATCATAGCAAACCTTGCCGACATTGACGTAAATGATGAATTGGACGCATTGTATGCAAGAGACCCTGACTGGAATGTAATTCTGCCTTTACTCAGCGAACGAAGAACCCAAAGCGAAATTGATCTCTATAACTTCATCGAAGGATTTAGAGATAACGAAGATTTTCCAGTCTCGATTCAAAGCATTAAGCCAGCCCTTAGCGCAGTTGTATATAAAAACCAGACGGACAGTTGGTTCCCTACAAATTACCTAAAAGGTTTCTCAAACCCGGAATCGTATGAGTTAATCAGACATAATTATAATCAGGATGAACGAGTTTTAGTAGTGGTCACTGTCAGGAAATTACCTGCCGAATGGATTAACAGCGAAACCATAACTGATCTGATTTGGAATTTTTATGTCGTTCACTGGGATAGCAGAACCAATCTTCTTTTTATACATAGCTCAGATAATGCCAGTTTACACCAGGAATTGGCAAAAGCTATCATAGGCGAAAACGCTGAACTTGTTACCGGTGATAACGGAGGCAAAATATTTCGTGTATTAAGCGGCATAAGCAGATTTAAACTACAAAATGTAGGTCTTTCTGAGCTCATAGGACGATTCATTCGCTTTGTAATGAGAGTAGGAACGGATATCGAACCGGCACTCAGCCAAGCTCAAATTAATAAGGCAAAAAAGTCAATGATTTTTGGTGCTGGCTATGAAAATGGTGCAGATGTCTCGATAGGATGCTCCTACAAAGGAAGAATCTGGAGCAGACGAAGAAACGATATTCCAACACTCATTAAATGGTTCCATCACATTGGTGATAAAGTCTTAGATGAAAGCATAGATGGAGATGAAGTATTGAAAGGGGCCTTAGTGGCTAAAGCGTTATCCGAAAGGCCAAATGAGATACCATTTATGGTCGACTGGAATGAAGACGTTTATAAGCAATCGGAGACAAGGTACATCTTCAAAATAGACGGTGTGCCGTACGAACTGTACAACGTTGATTTATCCATAGTCAATCCCTCCGATACCGGGGACATCCGAATCGCAATTACCCACAACGACATTAACCTGGTTGAATTGGATTTGGTGTTCTATAGGGACAGCAACGACAATCCGACATTCAAATTTTCAAAAGTAAATCAGACACAGACAGCCACTGTAATAATCGGAAACCGTGAGTATAACATAGAAACTTACTTCTACAATGAAATCCCTTCGATTTGGTTCGCCAATGGTGACTACTTAGAAGGCAACAATTACTATGAGCTAAAAAGTATCGTTCATCCATTCAATTCAGAGAATATTGAGGTTTACGATTGGACAGGAATCGATCTGAATATAGAATCTCAGGACTGCAATCCCAAAAAAACAAACTCTATTCAGTATCGGGTAATCGAGCTATTAAAAGCTGGTGACTATGATGTGATTTTTGATGATGACGGCTCAGGAGAAATTGCAGACGTTGTAACATTAAAAGTCCTGGAAGACAAAATTCAGGTTCAGTTATATCATCTCAAATATGCCCTTGGAGGTGTACCTAGCCGACAGGTTAAGAACCTCTATGAGGTCTGTGGACAAGCGCAAAAATCTGTCAACTGGAAATTCAAAAGAGGAAAGGAATTCCTGGAGCATTTCCTTCGCAGAGAGGCTTTGAGAATAGAAAAATCTCAGGAAACAAGATTTCAATTAGGTGACGAACATAAGTTGATAGAGATTTTGGATTTGGTCAACAACCGGGTGCCTCTTGAATTTGAGATTTTCGTGGTTCAACCTGGAATTTCAAAACAAACATTAACCGAAGCACAGTTATCGCTATTGGGAGTAACTGAAACATATTTAAAGGAGCGTGCTGTCATTCAACTTAAAGTTATCGGTAGCGAATAATGAAACTAATTGATAACGTAAATACTCGCTTAGGGGATGACCTAAAGGCCAGCATAAAGAAGGGCAGCAAGCTGAGCATTGCAGCTTCTTCCTTTTCTATTTACGCTTACGAAGCACTAAAGAAGGAACTTGAAAAGATAGATGAGTTACGTTTCATTTTCAGTACGCCAACTTTCATTGAAGAAAACCTGAAAAAGGAAGTACCTAAATTTTTTATCCCCCATCTTTTTAAGGAAGCCGATTTATGTGGTGGTGAATTTGAATTGCGTTTAAAAAACCAATTGAACCAAAGAGCCATAGCAAGAGAATGCTCAAAATGGGTGAAGCAAAAAGTAGTCTTTAAATCAAACAAGCACCACCACTTGCCTTTAAACGGTGTAATCCACGTCAAGAATCCGAATCAGGAAGAACTTGCCTATTCAAACGTCAGTAGTTTCACTACTTCCGATTTGGGTATAACACACAAAAAAGGTTTCCCTACACTTATTCAAAAGTCTGAATTTCCGGATAGCAAGGCTTATTTGGATTGGTTCAATCAGATTTGGGATAATGACGAAGACCTGAAAGACGTAACCCAAAAGGTGCAGGATTATTTTGAAAATGCGTACAAGGAAAATAGCCCGGAGTTCATCTACTTCATTACCCTGTACAATATCTTCAATGACTTTCTGGAAGACATATCTTTAGACAATCTGCCCAACGACCAGATTGGGTTTAAAGACTCGGTGGTATGGAGCAAGCTGTATAATTTTCAAAAAGATGCGGTAATAGGCGCAATCAATAAACTTGAAAAATACAAAGGCTGCATTTTAGCGGATAGTGTTGGCTTGGGCAAAACCTTCTCAGCATTGGGCATAATCAAGTACTATGAAATGCGGAATAAAGACGTGTTGGTGCTTTGCCCCAAGAAATTAGAAGCCAACTGGAATACCTACCGCCACAACGACAAGAACAATATACTTTCAGCAGACCGTTTTCGCTATGATGTGTTGTTTCATACTGACCTGAGCCGTGACAGGGGAATGAGTAATGGCAGAAGCCTGGAGAATGTGAATTGGGGCAACTACGGTTTGGTGGTCATAGATGAATCACACAATTTCAGAAACAACAATCCATACTCCGACAGGGAAAACAGATACCAGAAGCTACTGCGCAAAGTAGTGAAGGAAGGTATTGAAACGAAAGTGCTGATGCTCTCCGCTACACCGGTCAATAACCGCTTCAACGATTTGAAAAATCAATTGGCTCTTGCTTATGAAGGCGAGCCTGAATTGATAGACAACAAGCTCGAAACAAAAAGTGGTATAGAACAAATTTTCAGAAAAGCACAGCAAGCTTTCAATGTTTGGAGTAAGTATGATACCGCACAGCGTACTACGGAAAAGCTTTTGGACATGCTGGATTTCGATTTCTTTGAAATACTGGATGCCCTGACAATAGCCCGATCAAGAAAACACATTACCACTTACTACGATACCACGGCCATAGGCACGTTCCCTGAAAGGAACAAACCTGTATCGATCCAAAGTCCACTAACTGAAAGTGGTGAAGTAACTTATGTGGACATTGCTGAGAAATTAACCCTGCTCAATCTTTCGGTCTATACGCCACTCAATTACATTTTGCCAAGCAAAATTGAATTGTATGCAGATCTGTATGATAAAACGGTGAAGTCAGGAAGGCTTACTCAGATAGACCGTGAAAGAAGCCTTCAAATCCTTATGCGTATCAATTTATTGAAACGCCTTGAAAGCTCGGTTGATTCTTTCAGAATCACCCTCGAAGGGATTATCAGTCAAATAGAGCAAGCCATCAAAACTATTGAGCAAGGTGCAAAACGTGAATATGAAGGTATTCAGGCCCGCATGAATGATGAAGAATTTGATTGGGAAGCAGACTGGGGTGATGAAGAAAATGTGATTGGTAAAAAAATCAAAGTTCATATCGCTGATATGGACACACGTAAATGGAAGGAAGACTTAAATGAAGACCTTGCAGTTCTCAATCATATCTGGGGTAGCATAGTTGATGTACGTGGAAAGAAGGACTATAAGCTGCAACAGCTTATTCAGTTACTCGATAACAAAATCAACAATCCTTTTAATCCATCCAATAAGAAGGCCATCATTTTTACAGCTTTTGCTGATACAGCCAACTACCTATACGAAAACATTCAAGGTCATTTAAAGGAGAAGTATGGCATCCATACAGCATTGATAACAGGTTCAAGGAAGATTAGCAATTCAAAATCGATTCCATCTGACCTGAATCCATTGCTCACTTGCTTTTCGCCATTGTCTAAAGACAAGGCTCAGCTTTATCCTCGCCTTTCTGATTCTATTGATTTGCTTATCGCCACTGATTGTATATCAGAAGGTCAAAACCTGCAAGACTGTGACTACCTCATCAATTATGATATTCATTGGAACCCGGTAAGAATCATTCAGCGTTTCGGTCGGATTGACCGTATCGGTTCAAAGAATGCCAGTATCACGTTAGTAAACTTTTGGCCTGATGTTACCTTGGATGCTTATATCAATTTGAAGCAACGGGTAGAAAGTCGAATGTTGATAAGCAACATGGCCAGTACAGGTGATGACAATATTCTGAATACAGATGAGAAAGACTTGGAGTACCGCAAAATCCAGCTTCAAAAATTACAGGAAGAAGTTATTGATCTTGAAGACCTCAGGGAAGGTGTAAGTATTACAGACCTTGGATTGAATGATTTTAGAGTTGACCTTTCAAATTACATCAAAACGTATGGTGAACTAACACATATCCCTGAAGGGCTACATGCAGTTGTCAAATCATCAGAAGTGCTGCAACCAGGTGTGATGTTCGTTCTCAAAAATGTCAATTCCAGTGTCAATATAAATAAGCTCAACAGGCTTCATCCTTTCTATCTCGTTTACATGAAAAACAGCGGAGAACTTCTGCTCAATCATGTGGAGTCCAAAAAGATATTGGATGCAATGCGCATGCTTTGCAAAGGGAAAAGCGAGCCACTCACTGAACTATGCAAAGCATTAAGTGCTGAAACGGACGAATACCATAAAATGGATGCGTACTCCATGCTGCTCAAACAAAGTATTGGCACAATCCTGCGCACAGAAGAAGAAAAAGAAGTATTCAGTTTATTTAAAGCGGGCGGCACAACTGCATTAAAAGATAAATTCAAGGGCATTGAAGATTTCAAGCTAATCTCTTTTTTAATTGTCAGATAGATGGAATTATTCAGTTTACCACATACCGCCAAAGTAAACAGGGTAATCCCCAAAAATGCTTTCGATAGTTACACTACCGCAAAGCAGAAAAAGCTATTTACAGAGCTCATTGCACGTATCACCTGGACGCATAAGCTTTCACCTGATACAATAAATCTGGAAGCTAAGGACATCAAGGAAATTCAGGTTTTTAAGATTGAGCTTAAAGTCAAACAGGAGATACAGCCCGTACTTGATATAATTGATAAATCAATCCCGTACAATATCATTTTTGTGGTTGAGCATGATACTATGATTTACATATCTACCTCATCCAAGCACCCGCATCCAATAAATGAAGACAATGCAGTTATAGACTGGACATTCAAAACAGACTGGTTCCAGCCTTCTCAAAATAAGTACACCCTTCAACTCAAAAAGAGCATTGATGCTATCTACCATGATTTCTGCATTCAGCTATCAGGTAAATCTACAATGGCCAACAAGCCCTTGCAGGACTTAATTTTCTTCAAAAAAAATGTGGATGCGTTAGAGAAAGAAATAGCAAGACTTAAATCAGGAATTGCAGGCAGTAAGCAGTTCAACAATAAAGTTGATCTGAACTTGAAACTAAAAGCAAAGGAAAATGAACTGAAATTACTTTTATCTAAAAACTAATAGCTATTGAATGAAGCAGAACCTATTCTTTAATATCCTCACATTTGATTGGCGCAAAAGTCGCGTACGCATAAACGTGAGTGCAAATACTCTTGATAAATCCGCTGGAAGGTCCAAAGTGTCATCCTCATTTTTTACCAGCAAAGTAACGATGGCTTAGTTTGTGTGACAATACGTACTAGGCCGAATGCTTACAGTTAAAACTCTAATTGGAATGGACGCCTTAGGGAAGGTATGAAGCGTTAATGTGAACTATTTCTCTTTTGATGGAATTTGCCGGACTCTTGTCAGCTCTCGAGTGTCCATGTTAATGGCCACAATGAACCGGTCACCGTTGGGAAACTCCTGTATCATCAGGTTGTTATCTTCCATGGTTTCCGGATAATCTTCATCGCAATATGCAATCGGAAATCCTGCTTCTAAATCCCTTTTTGCCGCTTCTTCACCGGCTGTTGGGTCGTTCAGAAGATACTCCATTATTTTATCATCATAATGTTCCATGACTCATTTATCTTTTCAAAATGAAGAACTAAGATAGTATTTTCATTTTTGTAAATTTGAAAATATGAAACCAATTGAGACTGAAGAGCAGTATCTGATCTATTTAAGGCGCCTGGAGGAGAACTTTCTGGTCGGTTCC
>JAAZLQ010000365.1 GCA_012799255.1 Bacillota bacterium | reverse complement strand
TCCCTTCCACAGCTTCCTTGGAAGTTATCATGGCCGGCCAATCCAGTGCTTCATCGAGCTTATCAACCGTAGAACCAACCGGGATGATAATACAGATATAATTTGACCAGGAAATAGGTACTGCTTCGAATTTGTTCTTTTTTAGGTATTCGTATAGATAAGAACGTACCTGCTGTATCTGTGTAATATCGGATCCTTCTTCAATTTCTACCAGAGTGACAACATACAACTGATCCATTTCCAGTCGGTTTTCGCTCAATTTGGCCAGGTCGCGTATATTGGCCTTACTATCGGCAAAAAGATACTCGGCCAGTTCTTGTTCAAAGCGGTCACTTTCTTTGTGCAGCTTGCAAAAATAGCATTTGATGGCTAGCTTGGTGTCAATCAATAAGGCAAGGGCTCGCGATATTTCCTCTACCGGCAAATCCTGGGCAATGATAAAGGCGCAGGAATCATTATAGCTTATTCTATAAAAAAGTGATCCACTGCTGTTCTGATAGTAAAAGTCTCTTCCGGAAAGAATAGTCGGGATAGAAACAAATACATCATCTACTTCTCCAGAGTAGCTGACTTCTTCCGGGTAATGTATGCGACCGTCATGATCAGCAATAATAACCGACCTTTTTAGTATGTTTTCCACAAACTCAGCTACATGACTCAATCCCTTGTCAAGCACTCCGTCTACTAAGTGATAAACGCTGTTAGGAGCTATCATAGACATAACGTGTCACCTCTTTGACTTAGTGATACTACAACAATGAAGTAAAGCAAAAACCATGCCAACAGCATCAGCCCAATAGAAGCCATGAATACCTCTACTGTGGGAAATCGTACTGCCCGGCCGTCTTGTTTCAAAATGATGCAAACAGCTTTAACTGCCCACCCACGAATTGTGTTAAAATGAGAATACGTTCTAGTGCGTCTAAGCAAGCGGTTGGTTGGTGCCGTCTCTGATCTGAGAGGAGGAGGACAATGGTGATAAAGCCTGTGGAGCAACTGCTCAGCCCTATGACTAAAAACCGCCTGGATTTGCGCCCCATGGACAAAGATGACCTCATCCTTATGAATAGGATACGTCAACAAAAGGCTGATCTGCTAAGCCAGGGACTTGATGTCAAGTCGGCAGATGTAGTCAGACCAGACGTACTAGCATCCTGGCTGAGATCTTATCAGCATGGAAAGGATCATAATCTCTACACTTATGGCCCTGTTTTGGACAAGCTCGCTTTCCAAGAGCGCTTACGGCAAAAGGATCTGCTTCTTAGGGCTGCCGATCCTTATATCTGCCAGTTAGAAGCCATGTTGTCTGATGCTATTATCCTCTTGACAGATGAAGATGGTGCTATGCTGCGAGTAGTTGAAGGCAACGAATCACTAAGACGACAGAACGAGCGCTTTAACCTGGTGGAGGGATCAGTTTGGAATGAATCCACGGTAGGCACCTGTGCTCATTGCATCAGCCTGATTGAAGGTATCCCGATGCAACTCTGTGGGCCGGAACACTACTTTGAAAAGTACGAATTCATATCCTGCTCATCAGCTCCTATTCTGGATGTGAACTACAATCTTGCCGGGTCATTATGTGTGGTTACTTCCTGCTTCAGTAAGCAGAGCTCGCAATC
>JAAZLQ010000383.1 GCA_012799255.1 Bacillota bacterium | reverse complement strand
TGGGTCGCTCACCCGCATTCCTAAGCGTCATGGTGCCCCCATCTGCTTTTAAGATAACAAGATCTTGAACTGGAAATTCCAGTTGATCCAATACATCGTCCCACATCTGCACAAAATCCAGTTGCTGCTGGGCGACACTGGCGTTTAAGTACGTGGAGACAATACGTCTGGGAAAGTTTGCCCGCCCAGAAAGGCGATGCCCTAGACTGATTGTGCCTCCATACCATTTAGCAAGTTCAGTGGCGACCTTGAGTTCTTGATTAGGATTACGCTGAGAAAACTTTCCCACTACTGCTACCGCCTGATCCTGCCCACTACCTAGTAGTCTGCGCAGATCCTGAATCTGGTTGTCGTCCAGGGGGCTCACCTCTCGACCGCGATGATCGATATATCCAGCAAGTTCATGAATTACAAAAGGAAAATCTAGAGTCTCAAGGTTCACTCCTGGTCCAGGAATCGCCACCACCTGAGTGGGAGCTCCCCGTCCTTCCACAACCGCGTTAGTTGATAAGGTGGTGGAGAGCTGCAAACGCAAAGGTGTCCCTTGCTCACAATGGCACAGAACCTCACCCAGTGCCTGCCAGGTGCTGGAAAACAAGTCCTGGTGGTTTGTGGGTACCTTAGCCATGGCCAAAACTTTAGAGTCACAAAGTAGGGCGGCATCCGTATTGGTGCCCCCCACATCGATTCCAATTATGTACATGGTGCCCTCCTTCACTGCGGGAAAGGACCGGTAATACTCTTTAGACTCGAAACTACTGCCACCGTTTGTCCATTTTGCACAAAGAGAGACTCCCGCTTGATCAGCCCAATGTTCTTAGCATAATACTCATATTGGACAAAGTCGTTGCTGGTAGCACTCTTATTCTTTACCACCACTACGTCATAAAAAACCCCAAGGGGAACGGTGACTGTTTCATCGACAGACACGATCTCCCTGCTGAAACGCTCATCACTCCAAGTATTCCCCTTTGTCAAAGGAGCTTTTAATAAAACTAGATCTGTACTTCTGCCACCCTCTCGACCAGCTCGACTCGGAGCGTCAAGCAAACTATCATTCTCGTAAAACTCTTCTTCCGACCAAGTAATCCTCAGCTCTTGGGGACTCGTCTCCAACACCTGAGCCAGGTTAGTACCACTTAAGTCTTCCAATTGAATGAACCCGGGAGCAACATGAGTAATGCGCCGACTGAAAGCGGCATACTCCATGCCTTCGTCCACAAAGAAGTAGGTTATGCCCTGCAAGGGGGGCAAATAAGCCCGCACGTCGGTGGTTGTCACGTTTTCCTGGCTTTGCTCATTTGGCCCGAACCAATTGAGCACCAGAGCCAAGAATAGAACTATCACTACCACCAAGAAAGCTAATTGCCATTGTTTTCCGTTCATGGGACTTGCCTCACTTCACTCGAGATTTCTTCCATTTGCCAGAACGATAACGAAGATAGATTAAGAAGGACCTTAACAACTGATCCGCAACTAACGCAATCCACGCGCCATCAAGTCCCCAGCCAAATTTGTTAATCAGAGCAATCGCTAAGGCTGGGCGGACCAGTAAAACTGTTAAGAACGTAACTACTGCCGTAGCTCTGGTATCTCCGGCGCCACGAAGCGCACCAGCTAAAATAAACTGGGAGGATTGGGCCGGTTGAACAAGCGCGACCAGTTTCAAAATGCGGGCGCCTTGGGCGATAATCTCAGGATCATCTGTATAAAGACTAACGATTTGTCGACCAAAGAAAAAGAAGACCACACCTAAAACCAGCGACACTACCATTCCTACACGCCGCGTGTGGTTACTATAGCTTTGGGCCATGTCGGAACGTTTTTTCCCTAAGCTTTGCCCAACTAATGCCGTTGCAGAAACGGCAAAAGCTTGACCAGTCATGAAAGACAAGGCCTGAATGTTCATGCCGATTTGATGAGTGGCGTAGACGATTGTACCTAAAGATGCAACCGTCCGGGCATAGATAATCACTCCTGCCCGCATGGCCAGTTGCTCAAACATAGCGGGAATCCCAATATTGAAAATGTTACGAACATGATCCCATTGAGGCCTAAAGCCAGCACGAGGACGGAGATGTAAATAGTGACTTCCTCTGAGCACTACTACTAGTGCCATGATAAAGGCCACAACTTGTCCAATCGCAGTTGCCAGAGACGCACCGGCAACTTCCCAACGAGGAAAACCAAAGTGACCGTTAATGAGCAAGTAGTTGAAAACCACGTTCACCACATTGGCGACCAAATTATAGATCATGGCCACCCTAGTATGACCTACACCGCGCAAAGCAGCAGTAATAGTGGCTGTCAGTGCGAAAACTGGAAGTGCCAACATCTGAATCTTTAAGTAGGCAGTTCCACCTGCTAACGTCTGGGCATCTGCAGCACCCATAAAGCGAATCATAGGTTCAGCAAGAAAGTAACCCGCGATTCCTGATGCAACCGCAATAACAAAACTTAGCGATAAGGCCTGGCGCAGAACTTGGTTAGCCCGCTCCGGTTCTCCAGCCCCGCGATAGCGCGCTACCATTGCGGTGGCACCTACGTTCATGGCCATAAACAAGATCATGAACAAAAACCTAGGTTGAACACTTAAGCCAACAGCCGTAATGGCCCAAGGGCCTAAGCCGCCTACCATCATCAGATCCACCATAGAAGTAAGTTGCGTCAGAGTCAGCTCGACTAACGAAGGCCAGGCGATGCGCACCACGTCAGAGTAGAGCATCTTGGAAGTGACCCCCTCGGGCAATTTCTTACTTACCCGTTCCACGTCTGCATCGACCTGTCCAGGTTCAATGAAATCTAAAGCGATTTGATGCTGCAATCCTTCATTCTTTGCTTCGACTTTTACTTTTTCATTTTTTACCATTCTATCTGTCCTTCATTTGATATTGTCGATTAACC
Organism: Bacillota bacterium; assembly: GCA_012799255.1. The sequence goes on along the minus strand of JAAZLQ010000383.1, from coordinate 29,354 downwards.
TACTTCCTCAAAGCAAGCCTGTTTCCTGCTACAGGTCCTATATTCAACAGAACAGGATAGTTTGGTAACAAAAAACCAGCGAAAATCTTAGAATCTCGCTGGTTTTAGTCTTACCGTCCCCGAGTAGTGAAGTAAACGCCATGATAAGGTCCTATCCAACTATGCTGAACCTTAATTTCTATCTGACCATAGGGTACTCCACGCATAAAGAAGTAGCCATCCCGATCCGTCTCTACCGTCTGGCCAGTCCCTACCACAGTTACCCTTGCGTTTCTTAGAGGCTGATAATAACGATCGTAATTAGGCCTTGTGGTCAAACGGATATGATGGGTTCTGTTATCATAAGACAGATAACCGTCCACCTCAGCCTTGTACTTGGGCGGTGCAGGTTCAACAACGATGGGGATGTCTAGGTTCACAAACAGTCTCCCATCACAACCCGCCATTGCTATACTCACCAAAACTAAGGCTATAAGCAAGCCTTTCCGCATTTTGGTCCCCCCTTCAAATTCTGGTTGCCCTTCTATAGTATACCATTCGTCCGCTTCTGTCCTTTGTTGCCGTCGAACGCGTAAAACCTCATTCCCTCATCAGCTTGGAAATTATCCGCTCAAAATCATCCTGTAACTGTTTAAAGGCGATAATTACTAAAACTACCATAACCACGGCCAGAACTGCCACAGAGCCCAGAATCGTAGAGATCATCTGTCGGTAGTAACCCCGGCCCAGGGTAATTGTGCTTGGACCTTGATAGTTGTCAACAATAATTAAGTAGCTACCCCCGTCTTCAATTGTAAAGTCACCAAGCGCTTCGCCACGCTGTCCACGAATAGAGTAACCTCTACTTAACCTTGGTTCCTGGAACTCAACAGCTGTTTCGGCACTGTTTTGGACGATCCTCAGATCTGTGCGAGCAAGTTTGTGGCCTTGCTCCCAGAACACCGCATAGGTACCTGGTTCAAGCAAGTCTACTTCTTGCATTTGCCCTAGTTCGATACGGGTTAGTCCCTTCACAGCCCGCTCGATTCCACCTAGCAACATGGACACAAAAGACAGGATTGCCAACACAACCAAGGAGATGATTAAAATGGATAGCAACATTTTCCTGGTCTTGATACGCCTTGTACCCATCACAAAACTCTCCTTAAACTTGCCACTTGCCCAATGGTATTGTGCTCATTCACAATACTGACAGGAAGTGTTATTTGGACAGTTGCACTAGTCCCTTCGATCTGCCCGAGCAAAACCCTGGCTACCTCCTGCCCCAAGCGATAGACTGGCTGCTGAACGGTCGTTAATGGCGGAGAAAGATACTTGCCAACCTCAATACCGTCAAATCCCATCACAGAAATCTGAGCAGGAACCTCTAAACCAGCTCCTTTTAATGCTTGGATCGCTCCAATGGCCATCAAGTCATTGCAGGCCAGGATCGCAGTCACAGCCCCTGCCTTAATCTGCTCAAGACGATTTGTCACAGCCTCGTAACCACCCCGCCTAGTGAAGTCACCTGGCCAGACCAAATCTTGGTCAAACGCAATACCAAGCTCCGCCAAGCCATCGCGGTAACCTAAGAAACGTTTTTCCGTGGAGACTAAACCTGGCTCGCCGGTAATGGTCGCGATACGGCGGTGTCCTAAGGATCCAAGTTTGCGTACCGCTGCAGCAATTCCACCTCGGTTGTCCCCATCAACCCAAGAAACATCTTCGCAAACGGTACTGCCCAAAAAAACGAAAGGAACATTGGATTCCTTGAGTAAGGCGATCCTTTCATCTTCAAGGCGCGGTTCGGTCAAGACTATCCCATCCACCCTCTTATGGGCAATTAACTGCTTGATTGTATCGGTCACCCCTTGTTGCTTTACCTGGGGGACTAAGAGACTAAACCCCTCCTCGAAGAGGGTTTCACTCACGCCATGTAGATACTCCAAGAAAAATGGATCTGCAATCGTTCGCGGTGCTTTAGGAAACATCAGACCGATCGTCTTGGTACGTCTTCTAGCCAGATTGCTAGCGACAGCATGGGGCTGATAATTATACTTTTGTGCCATTTCCAAAATAAGAGCCTTGGTCTCGGGCTTGACTCGAGGATCATTAGCCAAAGCTCGAGAAACCGTGGCTTTAGAAAAACCACACTTCTTAGCTAACTCGGCCATGGTAATTGTCATCGAAAAACCCCTTTCATGCTCGGCGACCCTTTTTAGAATCCCGTACAGCGATAACAATGGCGGGAATCAGGATGATTTGAATTACGATGCCGGGCATAGCCACCCAAAAAGCACTGCTTACGAACAATCCCCAGGTGAAAGTTGTTCCGGCCAAACCATACAGAATAAAACTAACCATACCCCAGACTAATCGTCCACCGATCATGGCAAGAATCAGGTTGACGTAGATGAAGGCATTCTTGCGGGGCAAGTGACGATAGAACCATCCTGCTAAAAATCCGTAAGTCCAGAGTTCAAAACTCATAGCAACCGCGGTGGGAAAAAATGGTGGCATGCCAAAGAGGATACTCCGCAAAATCGGGAGAATAAATCCTACTAGCCCAGCCAAGGGAGCGCCTAGCACAAATCCACCTAAAAGAACTGGCAGATGCATGGGCAGTAGTCTTTGACCAAGTACTGGAATTTGAACTGTCAGCATGGGCAAGACTAAACCTAGGGCAATAAGTACACCAGCTAAAGCAACTTGTTTTATTGTCAGATTTCGCATATTAAGCCTCCTACTCACATCTCTACCTGGGTAGGTATTCTCTAATCTGGTAGAAGTTCCTTTCATAGATGGGTTGAAAAGGCAATACACTATTGTGAGGTGATCCGTTGTGACCAGCAAACCAAGCGTAGAAGAGTTGCGTAAACGCTTAACTCCCGAGCAATTTCGGGTGACCCAAGAAAATGGTACTGAACCACCGTTTCAAAACGCCTATTGGAACAACACGCGGCCTGGAATCTATGTGGATGTGGTCTCAGGTAGACCACTGTTTTCTTCCATCCATCAATACGATGCAGGGTGTGGCTGGCCCAGCTTCACACGGCCCATCTCCGAGGAGGAACTAAGCTATCAGAAGGACAAATCCTTCGGAATGATCCGTACCGAGGTGCGAAGTAGTTACGCGGATTCACACTTGGGTCATGTTTTTCCAGATGGTCCTGCTGATCAGGGCGGATTGCGATACTGCATTAATAGTGCCGCTTTGCGCTTTATCCCCAAAGAGGATCTGGAAAAAGAAGGGTACGGGCATCTGTTACATCTCTTCGCTAACGAGAAGGAGATCTAAGTTCGCCATGGAACTAGTGGGCAAAGGAGGTTGAAAATATGGCATTTACCTTAACCCTGGGGAGCAAAGCTCCTGACTTTAACCTATTGGCTACCGATGGCAAGTACTATAGTTTGCAAGACTTCACCAGCGACTATTTGGTCGTTTTCTTTACCTGTAACCACTGCCCCTATGTGATTGCTTCCGATGAAGTGACTCGTAAAACGGTGGAAAAGTACCAAGGGCAAGGTGTGACCTTTGTTGGTATTAACTCCAATAGTGCTAATACCTATGAAGAAGACTCCTATGAAAACATGATCAAGCGTATGGAGGAGCACAAGTTTCCGTGGGTGTATCTCCACGATGCAACCCAAGAGGTTGCCAAAGCCTACGGTGCACTGCGTACTCCCCACTTTTATCTCTTCGACCAAGATCGCAAACTGGTTTACACTGGGAGGGCAGTCGACTTCCCCAGGCAACCAGAGAAAATCACAACTTACGATTTAGAAAACGCCTTAGAAGAGTTGCTCGCTGTCAAGGAAATCTCCACTCCTATTACTAATCCGATTGGCTGTAATGTAAAATGGGATGGCAAAGACCCCCATTGGATGCCAGCAGAGGCCTGCGACTTGGTCTAACTTACCTTGTTTCTTAAGACGTGAGGCTCAGTGCCTTGCGTCCTTCTTTTATCTAATAGTCTGGATGAGGAAATCTAAAATCGTCTTAGCTGTAGGTGGACAGCCGACTACATGGGTGGAAAACCCTTTGGTGCAGCTACCAATGCCTACTCCTTCCCCTTGTTTGCCTTTAAATCCCTGACCAATGGCAATGGGCTGATTTACTCGGCCCAGGAGCCCCCGTTCGTTGAGTCGCCCCAAGGCGTGGATTAGGCTACCGTAACAGGCTGAACAGGCATCACTTTCTTCGATAAAACGGGCCAACTCAGCAACTTGCCGGGTTGGGGAAATCCTTTGCACAGTGTGCTCTTCATTCAACACCACAACCTCAGTTGCATCAGTAAAGACCCGGCCAACTCCCAGGCTTTCAGCCAATGGAATATAGGCAATCTCCGCTGGATCATAACCGAGCAGTTGTGCAACATACGAATCTACTAACACTGGGTCTGTCCCCACAATGATCCGATCCATCTGAACGGGATTGCCACCCTCTTCAAAATCTAAATCACCGACAAGTCCATCCACAATAACCAAATCAGTTCTGATCGCTTGGTTTAGATAGGCAATAGGTTTATGTAAGCCTAAGCTATGAAAACGCCGCTTCTCCGAATTGGGAATACAGCCCTTGAGATTCTTCAAGGCACAGGTTATTTTGGTTTGGCAGTGTCCTTTCAACACAGGCAGATTGATCAAGTAATCAATCTTGCTCAGCTCATTACAGACATGGATTTGTAGCCCCTCTACTGTCCGAGTGTGATAGCCGTCTTTTTGTAAGTCCACCAGCTCCACTCCGTATGCTTTAGCGAGCTTGGTATAACCACACACATCAAACGCTCGCTGGGTGCTATCGCCAATCCAAGATCCTTCAGCAATAACAATGTTCTGAAATCCATGAGACTGGAGATATTGAATAACCCCATCCACTAACTCAGGGGCGGTGGTGGCTCCTTCCTGAGCCGGTCTAGCCACAACTAGGTTGGGCTTTAGACCAATGCGCGCACCTTGGGGAATGATTGAGGCCACATCCAAATGGGTGAGTAGCTCTTGAACCATGGCGATTGGCGCTTGTCCGTAACTGACAAAGATCTTTTCAGACAACATAGTGCAACCTCCAGTTTTTCTGTATTACTTCTAGTTCTTCCCAACTGGAGAGAAACCCTCTAGAGTGGTTAAGAAGGACTCTTGACGATAATCTTGAATCAATGATCTAGAAAATGCCATAAGGGGGATGACGATGCAAACAAAGACGCTTTTTCTTACTATGGACGATGGGGCCGAAGTTTTCATCCGCAGCTGGGCGCAGACTAAACAACCGCGAGGGGTAGTGCAAATCGCCCATGGCATGGCCGAACATAGTGGGCGTTATCGACGTTTTGCAGAGTTTCTAAATGAACAGGGATTTGTGGTTGTAGCCAACGACCACCGGGGGCATGGTGAGACAGGAAAAAAGGCTGGTTTAATGGGCTATTTTGCGGCTGAGGATGGATTTGATCGGGTCGTAGATGATCTGGCAGCCATCAACTCCTTCATCCAACAGGAACATCCCGATCTGCCGATTTTTCTGATGGGCCACAGTATGGGTTCATTCTTAGCCCGACGTTACATCCAAAAATACGGAAACACTATTCGCGGAGCGATTTTGATGGGTTCCGGAGGAGATCCGGGAGTTGCTGCCAAAGCAGGTAAGCTGATCGCCCGTTTCCAAATGCGCAAGGATCCTACTAGTCCCAGTACATTTTTAGATAAACTATCTTTTGGTAGTTTCAACAAGGGCATCAAGGATGCGCAGACCAAGTTTGATTGGCTCTCCCGGGATCGAAACGAAGTTAACAAATACATTGCCGACCAGTACTGTGGGATGGTTTGTAGCTCAGGCTTCTTCTATGATCTCTTCACTGGACTAGAGTTGATCCATAATCCCGAACTGATTAACCGCATTCCTAAGGATCTGCCACTTCTCGTGGTGAGCGGCGAAGCAGATCCAGTGGGTAAATATGGTTCTGGCATTAGACAGTTCGTTGGCCAACTTAGAAATCACAATGTGAACAATATCGAGCTAAAACTCTATCCTGGAGCTCGCCACGAACTACTCAACGAGATAAACAGAGCAGAGGTTATGCAAGACATTAGTAATTGGCTGCAACACCAACTTTCCAACTAATGCAGAAGGCGCCCCTAAAGGCGCCTTTTTTTAATCTGTGCTTGGTAAGAGATGAACCGCATGGGGATCTAGCTTGAGAAAAGCCTCTTGATTTGGGGTAAACATCTCATTTAGGTTCGGATTGCTATGCACTACTGTGATCCGTTCTCCATTGGGCAAGACCACCCGATACTCCATGGAAGAACCTAGATAAATAGCGCTTTCCACATTTACCGGAATTCCCTCCTTGGCAGTTAAGGATAGCGCCTCTGGGCGTACTACCATAGCAGCATCACCCTTGATGGCTGGGACATCATAGACCATAAAGTGTTGTCCGAACGTTTCAATCTCGGTTTCGTTCTTGTCCTGCCGAAGCACCTTACAAGGCAAAAAGTTCACTTTGCCAATAAAGTCTGCCACAAATCTTGACGCAGGCCTCATATAGATCTCCTGTGGGGACCCCACCTGTTCGATTTTGCCTGAGTTCATCACCACAATCTTATCTGAAAGAGCCATTGCCTCGCTTTGATCATGCGTAACGTAAATGGCAGTGATTTTTAGCCGCTGCTGTACCCGGCGAATCTCTTCCCGCATGTGCTCCCTCAGTTTAGCATCAAGGTTAGATAAAGGTTCATCAAAGAGGAGTACTTGCGGCTCGACCACTAAAGCTCTAGCTAAAGCAACCCGCTGCTGCTGACCACCAGAAAGTTGACCTGGGGCCCGTTTACTCATGCCTTCTAAACCCACTAAGGCCATAATCTTGGCTACCCGCTCTTGGGTTTCTTTCTTGCTAACCTTGCGAAAACGCAAGCCATAACCAATGTTCTCCTCCACAGTCATATGTGGGAACAGCGCGTAGCTCTGAAACACCATGGCAGTATCACGCTCGTTCGGAGCTTTGGTAGAAATGTCTTCATTTCCAATTAGAATCTGACCACTAGTGGGCATCTCAAAACCGGCTACCATCCTCAGTGTGGTAGTCTTGCCGCAACCAGAAGGTCCTAGGAAAGTAACCATTTCACCCGGTTCAATCACCAAATCAATGTTATCCACTGCCCGCACTTCTGTGCCCCCGGGGGCGGGAAATATCTTCACCAATTGTCGTAATTCAACTTTTTGTGCACACATTGTCAAATCCTCCCTTATCTTGGAAGCTCCCGATTAACGTTGCCACCCACCACTAGACGCATGATGGCAAAGGCACCCAACACAATAATGATCAAAATCAAACTTAACACACTTGCCGCACCAAGGCGCATGATTTCAGTCTGTGAAAGGATCAGTACTGTCAGATGGTGCCATCGGGCAGATACCAAGAAGATAATAGCACTGACCGCGGTCATGGACCTTGTAAACGCAAAGAAGAGTCCCGACAAGAAGGCTGGCTTAATCAACGGTAAAGTAATCTTCGAGAAAGTATAGCCTGTGGAAGCCCCTAAGTTGGTAGAAGCTTCTTCAATGGACTTATCAATTTGGATCAAAGACGCCATACCGGACTCTATTCCGACCGGAACCTCTCTGAACACGAAACAGAGGACAATAATCAAGGCTGTTCCGCTCAAGAGCAGGGGCGGTTCATTAAAGGCCAAAATGTAACCTATACCGACCACTGTACCAGGAACCGCGAAGGCTAGCATCGAGATCAGCCCCAAGAGCTTCTTACCTGGAAACTCCTTGCGAACCAAGATAAAGGCAATTACCATTCCTAAAATACCAGTAATGGGAGTAGCAATCAAAGCCAAGAAAACGGTGGACTTGATGCTATTGAGACCCACATCCCAGGCATAGCGCCAGTGTTCTAAGGAGAAGGTGAAGTCAACACCCCAAGTTTTTACAAAAGCGCCTGCAACAACAGTACCGTAAAATGCCAAGATAACTAGGGCAACTAGGCTACAGACTCCAAAGAGACCCCAACGCAACCAAGGACTTACTTTCAAGAGGCGTGGACTTGAAGGCTTACCAGTCACCGTTACATAAGATTTCTTGGAAACATAGTACCGCTGAATCAAAAACGCAGTCATGGCAGGGATCAAGAGCATCACTGCTAACGCGGTGCCACGCGGAGCGTTAAACATACCAGTAAACTGCAAGTAGGCTTGTACCGACAGCACATCAAATGTGCCACCCAAGACCATTGGATTGGCGAAGTCGGCTAAAGAGTTGACAAAAACCAAGAGCCAAGAACTGGCCAAACCAGGAATGGACAAGGGCAAAGTGATGGTGCGGAATACGGAAAACCGACTGGCCCCTAAATCCAGCGCGCCTTCCTCCAGATCAGGGTTAATGCCCTGTAAAACTCCATTCAGAGTATTAAAGGCAATGGGAAACATGCTGATGGTTTGCACCAACACTAGCCCATTCAATCCGTAAATATTGAAATTGGTCAGTCCCAAAAGGCCCTTAGTAATTAGACCATTCCGTCCTAAGAGCAGAATGACAGATAGGGTGAACATGAAGGGCGGGGAGATCATGGGTAATTGCACCATCTGACCAAAGAAACCTTTCATGGGCATGTCTGTCCGGTTTAAGGCAAAAGCAAAAAGATAGCCGATGATTGTGGAAAATGTGGCTGTTAAAGTTCCCAACAGCAAGCTATTGTAAAAGCTCTGCCTAAGCCACCATTGCCCCATAACTTGCCGATAAACGTCAAGAGTTAAGGTACCACGTGGGTTAATACTTAACAAAAAAACTCTCAATAATGGATAGACAATAAATACTAATAAGGACAGACCAATAATTATTAACGTAAGCAAAAGCGCTGGATCTTGCCTGAGTTGCCACAACCCGGTACCACCCACCCGCGCTTTTGGCCTGCGTGGTTTTGCCACGGCCATGCCATCGTCCTCCTTTAAAAAAGGTCCCCCCTAGGGGAGGGACCCAGTCTCACAAACGAAATGTCAATTAGCGTTGACGGAATACTTCGTTATTCCATTTCTCAACCAAGCGCTCTTTTTGCGAAGCGGCCCAGAGGTCATCTTGGTCAATCACGTTAACTTGAGAAATGGGCACAGCACCTTCTACCAATGGAACATCAATAATGGGAACTACGTTGGTGGAAGCAAGCAACTTTGCAGCCCGCTCGGTTAAAGCCCAATCGTAGAGTTTCTTAGCAGCTTCCATTTCTTTGCCACCCTTAATGAGGGAGATGGTAGCTACTTCGTATCCGGTTCCCTCTTTGGGGAAGGTAATGTTTACAGGATAGCCCTCTTGAACTACAGTAACTTGGTCGTGGGCATAGCCAATTCCTACCGCTACTTCACCTAGACCAGTGGCTGGGTTTGGCGCATTTCCAGAACGAGTATATTGCTGAACATTCTTATGGAACTCCTTGAGATACTCAAATGCCTCATCTTCGCCCCAAAGCTGAACTAGGGTTGCGATAAAGTTATAAGCGGTGCCAGAGGTACCTGGGTTGGCAACCTGGATTTCACCTTTCAGTTCAGGTTTAAGCAAATCATACCAAGAGGTAGGAGCATCGATACCAAGTTCGGCCAAACGGTCTTTATTGGAAATAAATCCAAGGGCTCCAACATAAATACCTGTCCAATAGTTTTCTGGATCCCTAAATTGAGCTGGAATATTCTCGGCATTTGGGGAAACATATGCTTCCGTCAGACCCATATTTTTAGCGGTCATGTGGTCTAAGCCTACGCCACCGAACCACATACTCGCTTGTGGATTTCTACGTTCTGCATCCATTCTGGCTACAGCTTCACCGCCAGAAAGCCGAACCCATTCTACCTTAATACCGGTGTCTTCTTCAAAAGCATCAAACATAAGACGAGCAGTGGGTTCAAACAATGTGGTATATACAGTGACCTTCTCTTGGGCACTGGCAACCATGGATAGCATTAGGACCATTGCTACAACAAGTACAATTGATCTTTTCATTACAAAATCCCCTTTCTTGTCACGTTCTTGATTTTCTTTTCACAGATAATAGTTTCTACACAGTTTTACAATATCCTCCCTAAAGTCCTGGTTACTTAAGTTAACAAATCCTCCCACTGCTCTTGTTTAAACCCAATCAAAACATGCTCTGGACCGATCAAAAGGGGACGCTTGATCAACATGCCGTCACTGGCAAGGAGTTCAATTTGCTCTTGCTCTGTAAGTGTAGGTAAGCGATCCTTTAGCTTTAGGTTACGGTAGCTTTGACCACTTGTATTGAAAAACGCCTTTAAGGGCTGCACGCCCCGACTCACCCACTCGCTCAATTCCTCAACTGTAGGAGTATCGTCTTTGATATCCCTGTAGTCATAGGTTATTCCCTGCTCATCAAGCCAAGCCTTGGCTTTGCGGCAGGTTGTTCATCTAGAGTAACAAATAAAAGTAAACTTCATTACTTACCTCCTAACTAATTTTATGCTGGATTTGAATGCCTTCTTGTATTATAATCTTGCTTAGAAACAGCTTGTGAGGTGTGTTATGCTGAAAAACGAAGTGAAGAAGTATGTCCTAATCACCTTAGGAACTATAACGCTCAGCTTAGGAGTGATAGGCATTTTCTTGCCAATCATACCTACCACTCCATTCTTGCTGATTACATCATATTGTTATCTGCGTAGTTCTAAATCTTTACATACTTGGTTGCTTAAACATCCAATCTTAGGACGTTACATTAAGGATTATCTAGAACACCGCACAGTCAGTCGCAAAATCAAGGTTGTAGCCCTTGGGACCCTGTGGCCATCATTGGTGTTTACCATTTTTCAGATTCCGTTAGTGTCCATTAAGATCCTCTTGGCAATCATCGGCACGATGGTCAGCTTGCACATAATCAAACTAAGGGAACGACCTGCCCTCTAAGTTCTAAGCCAACAGTTCCAACTGCTTGGTGAGGTAATCAAGACCAACGAGCTTTTTGGTCCCCACCACATCGGCTAAGGGCACCGCATGAGCCTGGCCATTTTTCCTTGCTACCATATGTCCGGTTTTTCCTGCTAAAGCCAGATCCACTGCCTGGTTTGCATAATTTGCGGCCAACTCAACATCCTGGGGAGAGGGAGTTCCTCCGCGCAACAAGAACCCTAAAATCTGTACCCGAGGATTTCTACCTGTTGCTTCCTTGTACAAGTCCGCTACAATGTGAGATACACCTTCATAGGCTAGATTGCCGAAAGCATCCCGTGCTAATCCTTCCCGAACGATCCCCTCCAGTTGAATTCCTTCAGAAACAATGGCTAAACCTGCTTTTCCTGTGTTCTTTTTGTACCGCTGCATACTAGCGATCATTTCTTCGAGATGCATGGGTCCCTCTGGACACATACAGGCGCAGGCAGGAGTATTGAGAGCAGTCGCCAGGGCAAGCCAGCCTGCATCCCTCCCCATTATTTCTACGATCATGTCCCGATCATGGGCAACATTACTATTTACCATACTATTTACCGCGGACACTGCCTGATTAACAGCAGTGTAATAACCTAACGTACGATCTGTTCCGAATACATCATCGTCGATGGTCTGTGGAACACCAACAACATTAAAACCGAGCTTTGCCAAATGCCCTGCTACCCCTAGAGTGTCGTCGCCTCCCATCGCGATGAGCGCATCTACCTTATTGCTCTCTAAACTGGCCAGGACAGCATCCATTTCACCGTCTTTAATAGGATTCTTGCGTGCACTTCCCAGTATTGTTCCTGAGGTGAAACGGGATTCAGCGAGCTTTGCTCTGTCTAAGGGAACTACGTCATCATTCACTAAACCTAACCAGCTCCTACGGAAACCAATTAGGCTATGACCTTCGCGCTCGAGACGATGCGCCAGGAAATAAAGAAAATCGTTAATACCTGATGAATCTCCGCCACCAGTTAATACAGCAAAGTTCAAAAAATCTCCCCCTAACCTTGTTCTCTCTTCTGACTGAAACTCGTTTTTCACATTTCGATTTTAAGCAAATTATTCCTTCTAATATTTAGTCTTCTTACCCCACGTTATTCTCCAAACCAAATACTCTAACTAAAAAAGCATTAATGTCCGTATGCTCTTCAATGATTTTGGCTATGGGCTTGCCATGACCGTGGCCCGACTTGGTGTCAACTCGCAGCAAAATGGGTGCTTCGCAAGTCTGTGCTTCTTGTAAAGTGGCAAAAAACTTGTAGGCATGGGCTGGAACAACCCGATCATCCCCATCTGCAGTGACCACAAAGGTTGCTGGATAATCGGTTGGTTTGACATTATGCAAAGGAGAATAGCGATACATGAACTTAAAGTGCTCTGGATTGCGCTCAGCATCGCCATATTCTGGGATCCAATAACGCCCAACGGTGAACTTATGGTAGCGCAACATATCGGTAACAGGAACAATACACAGTACCGCACCAAACAAATCAGGTCTTTGGACCAGACAGGCAGATACAAGCAAACCTCCATTACTACGCCCTTCTATAGCTAGTTTGCTGGGATTAGTATAGTTGTTGGCAATCAGCCATTCACCAGCGGAAATGAAGTCATCAAACACATTCTGCTTATTTTCCAACATTCCGCCACGGTGCCACTGTTCGCCATATTCACTGCCGCCCCTTAAGTTCGCTACCGCATAGACGCCGCCTAACTCCAGCCAGAGGATGCGGGAAGCTGAAAAGGCAGGCGTTACGGGGATGTTGAATCCACCATAACCATAGAGCAAAGTGGGGTTATTACCATCAAGTCTCAAGTCCTTTTTATGAACTAGAAACATGGATACTTGCGTACCATCCTTGGAAGGATAAAACACTTGCGAAGTCTGATAATCATCAGAGTTGAAAGTTAGTTCAGATTGACCAAAAGGTCTCTGCTCACCACTAGTCAACTCATAGTGGAAGATCATTGGCGGATATAGAAACGAGGTAAAGCTAATAAAAAGTTCACTTTGCTGTTGCTTTCCAGATAGACCTTCAACCGAACCCATGGTGGGCAAAGGAACATCTGTAATAAGTTGGCCGTTCTTGTCATAGATCCGCAATAGGGAATGGGCATTCTGCATAAACTCCGTCACAAATTTACCCTGCATATAGCGAACTGTGGAGAGAACATCGCTTTGCTCTGGGAGAACCTCTACCCAGTTTTCTTCAGCTGGGTTGGTCACATCCACTCCCACAATCCTGCCCTTGGGCGCATCTAGATCTGTGAAGAAATAGAAAGTACTCCCCTCATTCCCCACCAGGCGATAGGTGGCTTCCCCAGGTTCAAACAAGCGCTCAAAGGAAGAATCTTGACCCAACCTACGATAATAAAAGCCATTGCACGAATCGGTACCACGAAAAACATGCAACACCAAATACGCCTGATCGGGAGTTAAGCTTGCTGAGAAACCCAGTTCCTTGTCCTCTGGCTGTTCAAACACTAAAACGTCTTCTTCTTGGGGGGTACCTAGAGTATGCCAGTAAACCTGGCTATAATTGTTTTCGTCTTCCTTGGCTACCGTCCCGGGCTGTGGATAACGAGTATAATAAAAGCCAATATCCTGATACCATACCATATTGGTAAACCTACACCATTTAATAACTTCGGGAAGGTTCTCGCCTGTGTCTAAGTTTTGGATATGTATTTCCTGGCGATCGCTACCGTGAGCAGACACTGTATAGGCCAAGTAACGGGCTCCATCGTCAACGCTATAGTTGCTTAAGGCCACTGTACCATCACTGCTCCATTGGTTGGGGTCGAGGATAATCTCATCTTGTCCATCAAGACCCTTTCGCCTATATAAGAGCGGTTGATTCTGTAGGCCACTATTCTTCTGATAAAAGTACCACTGCCCTACTTTAGTCGGCAGCGACAGGCGCGGATAGTCCCAAAGTTCTGTCAACCGCTGCTTCAAAGCGGGACGAAGATCAGCCTGCTTAAGAAACTCTTCAGTACGATCACTTTGTTGCTCAATCCAACGCTGCACTTCGGGATCTCCACTATTCTCTAACCACCGGTAGGGAGCTTTTACTATAGTCCCATGGAAAACATCTACCGTATTGTCCTTCCTTGTTTGCATTCCCTCTCTCCTTTTCACCTGTTGTCCATTGGCTATAGTTTCGCTATGAGCTTGTTGTTCACCTTTGAATGATCATGCAATAGAAGCCCATTTGCATGATTAGATTGCACTACGGAATTTCTCATAACGCAAGGCGAGCGGTCCTGATCCGGTCTCTCCTGGTGCCTTTTTGGCAAAATGAGTTGTCGGCCATGAATGTGGCATTCTGGCCCTACCTTGGAAATCCTGCCAAAAAAAGGAGCGGTTAATTCCGCTCCTAGGCTTTATTGAATTGGGATTTCTCGGTGGTTTGGTCCTGCTGCTCCCTTGGGTACCTTAATCTCTAGAACACCATTTTCATACTTGGCCTGAACATCTTCGGGGTTTACGTTGCCAACATAGAAGCTCCGTTGACTAGACATTTGCCTTCTTTCCCTGCAAATGTAGTTCTCGTTATTCTCAGACTTGAGTTCTTCTTGCCGCACCGCAATGTTCAGATAGCCATTGTCCACAGAAAGCTTAATATTGCTCTTATTCACTCCTGGGAGATCAGCTTGAATGGCATATCCTTCAGGAGTCTCCTTCACATCTACATTGAAACTCTGCCATGAAACATCTGGCCAACTGAAAAAATCGTGGAAGGCCTGCGGCATGAAAGAGTCTCTCCTACCGTATCTACGAAATGGCATCATTCTATACATACTCGCTACCTCCTAATGGTTATTATTTTTTCTACCCTTATTTTCCTACAAACATCAGTGAAGGTCAAAGTCAAACAAGGTCAAATAATGCCCTTTAGAGGTAGTATTCCCCCGATTTCGCCAAAAATATCGCAGTTGCTCCCTTTTTCAACGTCAGAGAAGGTCAAGAGATAAGGGAATAACCTTTCTCGATCAATTTTTCTTTTACTGTCTCTAGATCTATGCTTCTCATGGTAGCACCTTTAGGTAAAGTCATTACTCTACCAACAGTTTTCAACATCGTTGGATTTGTGATCCGATCAAACCCCAGCTCCACCATTATTTCAACGAGCTCAGGGAATTCCTGAACAAGTTCATATATGGTTTTGTTCAAATCTATTACTCTAGTCATCTTGCACCCCTCCTTTTCTAACTTGGTCACCTAAAAACACAATAGAAAAAGCTTGGATGCATAAGCGACCAAGCCAACCTTTTTTAAATACTAAAAGTGACCACCTGATTCCTTCCAGCTTGTTTTGCTTGGTACAGAGCCTGGTCTGCTCGGCAGTAATAGTCATGAGCTCCTTCTGTACCCCGAAGCGCAGCAACGCCGAAACTCGCGGTTATTCGAATGACGTGGTGATCCACCTTGAACTCGTGCTCTTCTACTAGCTTTCTCAGTTTTTCTGCTAAGTTAACAGATTGCTCAAATGGAGCGCTTCGAGCCAAAATCACAAACTCTTCTCCGCCCAAACGAACCAGGATATTGTTACTAGATAAGTTGCTCTGCAAAAGATCGGCAAACTCTCTGAGCAACTCGTCGCCAGCTGGGTGTCCATAGGTGTCATTGACTCTCTTAAACCGGTCTATATCACAAATAATCAAGCATGACTCCTCTTGCTGGCGCTTAACCAATACGACTTCTCGTTTTATCAGCTCATCTAAAAAGCGACGATTGGGCAAGTCCGTTAGTGAATCATGGTAGGCCATCTGCTTGAGCGTCTCTTGCTGCTCAGCAATGATTCTTTGTTGCATTGTAGTCCGGCAAAAGTACTGCCAGCTCACTATGGACAAAGCCAACCCCATGACATTGACAATCAATCCGTTGACTAATGTGGATTTAAGTACATGTGATGGGAAATCGCTAAATGAGGAGAAAAGCAATGCAAAAACCACAAACGATAAGGAAAACACTATGAATGCGTTTCTGGGTGGCAAATAATAGAATGTACCTGCAATCGTGACACAGAGCAAAAAGGGAGTGATACTAGTCATCACCAGACTGTCAATGAGTGAAATAATCAAGCCTACTCCAAGAACATAAATGACTACAGAATAGAGGAAAACCTTGCGAACTCTGTCCGATATATCATGCTGTCTGACTCTCCAGGCAACCAAGAAAAAGATGAGGCTGATAGCGCTCACTAGAAAATTAGTGGTAATAATCAACTCTCTCCACAAAATCTCCCTAGCCATGGTGGGTTCATTTTGGAGCCAAAACGTCAATCCAGCCAAAAAATTGCCTACCGCCATAATTGGCGCTGTCCAAAAAATGCGCTGAATACTTGCAGCAAGGGCTACCTTTCGAGTTTTTTCCTCTACACAAAGATTGTTACGTAACCATCGTCTGAACAGGCGATACCTCACCCGAAACCAATTCAAAAAAATACCCCCCACCCAGGCATAACAACTCTTGTGGTCTTTTTATTCACCACTTTTCAGATAAATCCTGCAAAAAAACAAGCCTAACCGTATTAACGGTTAGGCCTGCAATCTGACGGCAACCTCAGCTTAGAGTTTGCCATACCTCCTGAAGATCATATTGATCATCCCCCCTTCATACGTAATGTGGGTCCCACTTGAGTTAATTGTATCATCTAGCCAGCCACACTTTTGTCAAGAATACCTAGGATCTATTCTTTCCGGTTGGTGCTGATGATCTTTCGAATGCTGTCATAACCCAAATGATAACGTTCCATGAGGGAATGGATGCTTTCGCCCTGCTGATACCTTCTTGCGATCTCGAGGTTCCGCTTACGCATCTGCTGACGTGTCCCGTTTCTCTCGCCCCAGCGTAACTTTTCTTCAGGTCGTTTAGGGATATATAATTCAACTCCCTGTACGTATTTTTGAAGCTCATTAAGCAGATCCTCTGGCAAAACTTCTTCTGCTTTTAGATACATTAAAGCCAACGTCCTCCTTATGTACTAATTTCCGGAGCGTTGGCTTACTCATGCAATCAAACTGAGACTTTGCTCAGCTTTTCATTTGAGGCAGGCCAACGCTAAAAGATCGTTCAGAACGTACAACAATTACCTTGATCATCACTAAGCCCACCTCACTTTCTTTAACACTTTACAATAAGCATACACCAAACCCGTGCACCAGGCAAGGCAAAATCATTTAGGAAGCGTTTTTTCCGGCCTTAAGTTCAAACTGCTCGACCAATCTTTGGAGACGGTCTGACATCAGGCTTAAATCCTGAGCTGCCAGGGCAATGGCATCAATGGATGCAGACTGCTGAGCGGTTGTGGCCGCTAGACCTTCACTTCCTTTGTTGATCATTTCCACTCCTTTAGAGACATCCATGATCGTGACGGTAATATCCTCAATCTGCTGCAAGATCGATACCAAGAGCTCACCGCTATGCTTAACAACCTGCGCGCTTTCTTCTGCCTCAGCGGCCCCTTCTTTAATTCCGACCACGGTTCGCTCAGTTTCTAATTGAATGCCTTGCACCAACTCAATGATTTTCGTTGTAGATTGGGCAGACTGCTCAGCTAGGTTTCGAACTTCATCCGCTACCACAGCAAATCCCCGTCCCTGTTCACCGGCCCTCGCTGCTTCAATCGCGGCATTCAAAGCTAACAGGTTAGTCTGATCCGCTATCTCTGTGATCACTTCCACGATCTGTCCAATTTCTTTCGAACGCTCGCCTAAACCCGAGACAATCGTGGCCATCTGCGCCATATTATCCTTCAACTCGGTAGTTAATCTCACTGCTCGCTCCACTTCTGTTGACCCTTCGCTGGCAGATGCTTGGATACCCTTGGCTCCTGCGACCACGTTTTCCATATTATCGGTCATAGCTTGTACGGTAGTCGCAAACTCATTGGCCGTACCGGCTACCTGCTGAATGGAAGCACTGGTCTCTTCAGTTGCTGCAGAAAGTTCTTGGCTGGAAAGTGCGGTTTCAGAGACGGCATTGCAAACACCCGACAGGATCGTGTATAATGCGTTTCTCATCTGCTCAACGCCTTGAGCCATCTGACCGATTTCATCCTTTTTATTCAACAATACTTCTGGAACTGGTTTATGAAGCACCCTAGCAGCAAGCAGACCAACATGGTCGTTAAGCCTTCGCACTGAGCGGCTGATTCCAGCAGCGATTACGGAGAGAATCAAAGCCAGGACAACGAAGGTTGCCCCTGCCACGAATACCGTGAACAAGATGCTGTTTTTCATGGTGGTTCCTACTATATCTAAGGCGACGCCCACATTGACTGCGCCATGGTATTCGCCATCAACATAAAGGGGCATCATCATATCATAAATCATCTCGTTGGTAAGGGGATGATTTGTAAGTAGATAATAATTAGATCTGTTTTCAAGTGCCTGCACTTTGCCAGTTTCATTAAACAACTGTTCACGTGTGAAGTTCTCGCTGGAAGCGACAATTTGATTCTGATCGTCTAAGATGGTTGCGTAGCTCAATGTTGCACCACTGACCAAATCTACTACCATCTTCTCGGAGCTGAATTTCTCTTCTAACTCATGAAGTTCGTTGGCTTCTAGTCCTACTTGCACCACATGGCCACCTGGTGCCCGCAAGTACCCATATTTGAAATAGTCGTCACTTTCGGGATCGTGATGGATACTCTCCACAAAAAAGTCTTCACCTGTGGCGATAAATGTTGCTACCGCTCCACCTTGCGACCCACGATTCAGTCGGTTTCCGAAGGCTGAGTGAACTATTGTTCCCCTGGAATTATAAACATGAATAGTCCCTACCCCCAACTTCTCAGCTACATCTGTTAAATAGTCATCACTGAGCTCGTCCCAGTTACTAACCACAAAATTGGCTACATTCTGGATTGTCTCGGTTAACATGTCGTCGATTTTCGCCAAGGAAAGGGCATTGCTCTCGAGGCGGGCTTTAACATGTTGAGTTACGGCCAAACCAGCAAGACGTTTTTGATCTACTGTCCGGTTATAAGCGTCATAATTGCTCATAAATCCCAAAAACGCAACGGCTAAGAAAACCACTACGATAGGGATGATGACGATTTTTACGCGAATCGAATTCCATTTCTTCATTAGATGTACCTCCAGATAGCCTTTATCTTATCCGTTGCTGCTCAAACCTCCAAGCATCACGACACATCTCCACGATGCCCCGCTCTGCCACCCAGCCTAGTTCTTCTTGGGCCTTATCTACCGCGGCATAACACTCAGCAATATCCCCTTGCCTCCGTTCCACAATCTTGTAGGGGATGGTAATTCCGTTGGCTTGTTCAAAAGCCTCAACCAATTCTAAGACAGAAGTCCCCTTACCAGTACCCAAGTTATATACATGCGCGCCAAGTTTCGCATGGTTTAGGGCGGCTAGATGCCCTTCTGCTAAATCAACCACATGGATGTAATCCCTCACGCCGGTTCCATCCACTGTTGGGTAATCGTTACCAAATACTTTAAGTTCTTCTAGAATACCCTTAGCCACTTGGGTAATATAAGGCATTAGATTATTAGGGATTCCTGTAGGTTCTTCACCTATCAGTCCACTTTGATGTGCACCAACGGGATTAAAATAGCGAAGCAAGGAAAAGGAAAAATTCGGATTCACCTTGGCCACATCCATAAGGATTCTTTCACACATAGCTTTGGTTTCGCCGTAAGGATTGGTTCGCGGTCGCAACTCCATTGTTTCCAAAAACGGCACTTCACTATCACCATAGACAGTAGCGGAAGAACTGAAAACGAAACGTTCTACCCCGTATTTCAGACAATTTTCCGCAATCACCATAGTGCTCTGCAAGTTGTTCTGGTAATAAGTCAAGGGAACTTGCACCGATTCCCCCACAGCTTTTAGCCCTGCAAAGTGAATTACGCCATCAAACTTGTGCGTTGCGAAAATTAAGTCCATGGCAGTTTCATCCCTAGCATCAGCTCTGTAAAATAGAGGACGCTTGCCAGTGATCTGCTCGATGCGATCCACCACGTCCCCTTTGCTGTTCACGAGATTATCTACGATAATCACATCATGGTTATTGTTTAGTAACTCCACACAGGTGTGACTGCCGATATAACCTGTGCCCCCTGTCACTAATATGCGCATTATTCTCCCCCTGACCTTACTCTCTACCCTAAGCTGAGCACGTCTAGTCTTGCCCGAAGTTCAGAACACTTAGTTTACTGTTAATGTATTCCGCATCATAGTCCCTAAAATCCTGCTTTTCACCCCAGATTTGCGCATCTTGATAATCTGGATGGTTCGGATCCCGGTAGACTTCTAAAAACTCATAGAACCCTGCAAGACCACGTACATCTTCTGGAGGTGCCGCCTGCTCTCCAGCGAGCAGCGAAGGATGACTAAGGTTGTAGTCCTCAACGACTTGCTCTAAGCTGATAAAGATCACCCAGTTATCCTCAACACTATATTTATATTCTAGCCGCCCCACCTCTTGCAGATATGCATCAATTTTAAGTGCCTCCGGTTTTTGAACCTTCGTACTAATGGCTGCTAACTGCTTCTTGGCAAAGGATGTTCCCAGCGCTCCAAGCACCTTCTCAAGCTCTTCTTGGTCCCGCCTGTATTCTTCATAAAGCTTGTAAGCTTCATCATCATTAGTAACTTTCAAATTCTGGTCTGGAAAGTCGAAAGTATAAACATACAGTCCCTTAAAATTAAGAGAGTTTTGGATAACCGCATGAAGTTGGGAAAAGGTGATTTGAGCAGGTACTACCACCCGGCGCCAAATTAGTGGTTCTGAGTTGCTTAGCTCGATCTTGATTTGATACGCTTTCATTATAGTCCTCCCCAAGCGTTTTTAGCAACTTTTCTCGTTAATTATGGTCAGTTTCTAGTTGAGAGTAGCAAATTCCTGCTTACAGGGCCTTTGCATTACCAGAATTCTCACTTCTCGGCAGGAACGTTGCACATCCTGAAGAATTGAGTTGGCAAGGAGGTTATCTCATGAAACTGATCTCGTGGAACGTTAATGGTCTGAGAGCCTGTGTAAATAAAGGTTTTTTGGACTTTTTTCAAGATATTGATGCGGATATAGTCTGTGTGCAAGAGACAAAGTTACAAGAAGGGCAAATTGAGCTCGACTTAACAGGCTATGAGCAGTATTGGAACTATGCTGAGAAAAAAGGGTACTCTGGAACCGCAGTCTTTACAAAAGAAAAGCCTCAAAATGTAATCTATGGGTTAGGCATAGATGAGCATGACAAAGAAGGTCGCATGCTTACGCTGGAATTCGATTCTTTCTTCTTAACCAATGTCTACACCCCTAATTCGCAACGGGGGTTGGCTAGATTAGATTATAGGATGGAATGGGACGATGCCTTTCGTTCTTTCGTCAGTGATTTACGTAGTAACAAGCCTGTGATCGTGTGCGGAGATCTTAATGTGGCCCATCAAGAGATTGACTTGAAAAACCCAGCAACCAACCGTAAGAACGCAGGTTTTACTGATGAGGAACGTGCCAAGTTTTCCACCTTGCTAGAGGCAGGTTTTATCGATACCTTCCGCCACTTTTATCCAGATAAGACTGATGCTTATACTTGGTGGTCTTATTTTGCAAACTCACGAGAACGAAACATTGGCTGGAGAATTGACTATTTCTTAGTGTCCAACGGAATGGAAGACCGTCTGATTGATGCGGCGATCCACGACCAAGTAATGGGCAGCGATCACTGCCCCGTGGAACTTAGGATAAATAGGTTTTAACGGAAGGACGGTTAGAGTAATGTCGAACAGGGAGATGGACACCAATTTGCGTTTGGAATACCTGTTGGCAACGCAGACAAAAGAGGAGCTTTTGGATATATGCCGTTCGCTCAAGATTAAAGGTATTAGCAACCTGAGAAAATCCAAGTTAATTGGCATGTTAACCAAACGGATCCCTGAAACGGTGGCCACAAAAATGCAATATTGGGATCAACCCATCTATGATCTGGTACAGCAAATTATTACCTCACCCCAAACCTACTATTTAGAGCTTGATGACAACGTCTTTTCAGAGGATTACTTATTGGGTGAAGCCATTGCCTTTCATGGAAAAGATGCTTATGGCGAATATTTGGTTATACCGGATGAGATTCGACGGCTAGTTGCTTCTTTAGATGGAGAGCTTTACCGAAATACCATAGCTCGAAATACACAAATAGCCCGCTTGAGCAAGGGCTTACTCCATTACTACGGATACCTAGCCTGGGACGAACTCAGAGGATTTTTGGATAAGTTGTTGCCTTCTCCTCTCGAAGCCCACACCATTTGGAGTGTTCTCTGGGAGGTCGGTTTATACAACTGGGATATTATCTCGGAGCGCGGCTACTTTTGTGATGGACGTCTTACAGATTTGGACTACCTTTTTGGAGAGCTTAACACCCGCAAAAGCCTAGAATATAAACCCCTGACGTACAAAGAAGTTTGGGAAGCCGGTGATCCGAAATACTTCCACGGGCAAGCACGAGAGGTCCACGATTTAGTTAAGTTTCTCGCAGAGAGAGAAATGGATGAATTTGCACCCTACTTTATAGATCTTCTCTATGGTCTTGTCCAAACGGAACTATCTCCCCCCGAGGTAGTCTTTGCTTTAGTGGAACATTTGGATACTGCATCTGAAGCTGATATTACGGAGCTTGCTCTCTTAGTTTTTGATTTTTACCACCAGGTTCCCCATTGGGTTTTAAAGGGGCATTCGCCTGAAGAAATCATGAATCATGCCCCCAAACAACTTTTCCCAATAGCCCCCCAATCTGAGGGACAAATGGGCGTTGTTTACGACTTTGCCACAAGAAAAAGAATGGAGCTCGACGCGCCCTGCCCCTGTGGCAGCGACCTCCAGTTTAAAAATTGTTGTGGCAAAAAAGTGGTTCCTTCTTGATTCATAATAATGCCTGCATTAAGCCCCTGCCGTTGGCAGGGGTTTTCTTATGAGGTGACTTGACAAACATTATGCTTGGGCTTATAATCACAAATATAATTGCTAAGTGAACAACTTATATTTAGGGACTGTAGTAGGAGGTAGAACCAATTTGAGTATGTTTTGTTTCCAATGTCAAGAGGCATCAAAGGGGGTTGGCTGTACCGTTCAAGGTGTGTGCGGAAAAAAACCAGAAGTATCTAATCTGCAAGACCTTCTCATTTACTCCGTCAAAGGCATCGCCAATATTGTAGTGCAGAACAACCTAGACGTGAGCCAACTAGCAGAGGTAAACCACGAGGTACTAAACAGCCTCTTTGCAACCATCACTAATGCTAACTTTGATGAAGAATCAATTGAACGCCAGATCCGAAAAGTGCTTGTTTTACGGGATGGCCTAAGACGCCAACTCCAAGACGCAGCTCAGTTACATGATGCGGCCACCTTCCAAGTTACTGACAAACTAGATATGCTAAGTAAAGCTACAGCAGTCGGAATCCTATCTACGACAGATGAAGATATTCGTTCCTTAAGGGAACTAATCACTTACGGTTTAAAAGGGATGGCAGCTTACGCCCACCATGCTTTTAACCTAGGACAAGAAAATGAATCAATTTACGCTTTTATTTATCGGGCGTTAGATGCAACGCTTAATGATTCACTTTCTATTGATGAGCTAGTAAGTCTCACTATGGAGACTGGAAAGCACGGCGTAGACGTTATGGCTCTCCTTGATGCAGCCCATACCTCCCGCTACGGTCATCCTGAGATGACCAAAGTGAACATTGGAGTAAGGAGCAATCCAGCCATTTTGATCTCAGGCCATGACCTAACTGACCTAGAACAATTGCTAGAGCAAACCGAGGGTACTGGAGTAGATGTCTATACACATAGTGAAATGCTACCAGCCCACTATTATCCTGCCTTTAAGAAGTATGAACACTTTGCAGGTAATTACGGTAACGCTTGGTGGAAACAGATTACCGAGTTCGAGTCTTTCAATGGTCCTATTTTGTTTACGACCAACTGCATCGTTCCTCCCAGAAAAGAAGAGATTAGAGAACGTATCTTCACTACCGGGGCAACGGGCTTCCCAGGTTGTATCCATATTGAGGCAGACGAGAACGGTAAAAAGGACTTTTCCCCCATTATTGAAATGGCTAAAACCTGTCCTCCTCCAACTGAAATTGAATCAGGGACAATTGTTGGTGGTTTTGCCCATGAGCAGGTATTTGCCTTAGCCGATCAAGTGGTGGATGCGGTGAAATCAGGTGCCATTAAGAAGTTCTTTGTCATGGCAGGTTGCGACGGACGCATGCAATCGAGAGAATACTATTCTGATTTTGCTAGCGAACTACCTGAGGACAACGTGATCCTGACCGCTGGTTGCGCCAAATATCGTTATAATAAACTGGCTCTAGGAGATATTGGCGGTATTCCCCGCGTGCTTGATGCTGGGCAATGCAATGACTCCTACTCCCTTGCTCTAATTGCCCTCAAGCTGAAAGAGATCTTTGCTTTAGAAGACATCAACGAACTTCCTATTGTTTATAACATTGCGTGGTATGAACAAAAGGCTGTGATCGTACTTCTTGCCCTACTCTATCTAGGCGTGAAGAATATCCAGCTTGGACCAACACTACCTGCATTCTTATCGCCGAATGTTGCCAACGTCTTGGTTGAAAACTTTGGTATCACCAGCATCGGAACAGTCGAAGAAGATTTGGAACGTTTCTTGGGAGCCTAAGATAGACTAAAGACCCGCACAGCCTCTTGGCCATGCGGGTCTCGGCATTTCTAAGCAGGGGCGGACGCTTCTCCTGCATACAAGTTACTAAGTTCCTCCAACTCCGAAACCGCATCCCACAAGATTCTTACTTGTCGAAACATGGGATGGTTGGGATCTTCCATCTGCTGTGCGAAGTTATTATGGAGAAGCTCCTTAATCTCATTGTGTTCCTTCATATATTTCTCATAAATTTCCCGAGCTCGAGGGGTAAACCCCTGTTCCTTTCTCACCCAGACAATCAGGTCCTTGCAGTTGGCAATTCGATCTGCAAGCTTAACAATGGCTGCATCTTCCACCGAGAAAATATTGCGCAAATAGTCGTTTTCTTGGCCCTCTTTTCTGGTCATCAGATCTAAGAGATAGGTTTCTTTGGGCCCTAAGCCCACCATGGATCTAACCCGCTCCAGGGTATATCCGTCCTTCGAATAATCCTCCACCACATCATGGAGGATGGCTACATTGAGCAGTCTAATAATCCTAATATTATCCTGCTGCAAGTTTAGGAAACAGTAATCCACAACATCTAAGGGGTGTGCGCAGCTATACTTATCTAGGCCTTCCCTCCGCTTTGCACCATAGAGTTTTTCCACCAAATCCAAGGCGTTCGTTCGACTCACGCTTTACTTTCTCCCTTCTCCCCGGTGTGTCTTTCAACTCGGATCGACTTTACACTTCTTCAACGAGCGTAAAGTCCCTTCCTCAAAACACGGGAAAATCATCCCAGTTTTAAGTCTCCCCGCTCTTGCAGGTCAGTGAGGATATGTTGATACAGGGTACTATCAATTTTGTACTTACTGCGATATATTCCGTACCCTGCCAGGATGAAGAGAAGTGGTAGAATCAGCATGGCAAATTTCATCAAAAGCAGTCCGCCTTGGGTCACGTCAGCCGCGCTTTGTGCATCATTAATTCCCGAAAGAATAACTGTGGCACCCACGATGCCGCTAGCAATTGCTCCCCCCATCTTATTGATCAAGGGCTGGAGTGAAAAAGTGACGCTCTCATTACGCTTGCCCAACTTCCACTGTCCATATTCCACCGTATCAGCGAGGAACATGAGCATGAGAATTTGAATAAAGGCCTGCCCTAAGAAGATTAAGATCCCAGCTGCGCCAATAAAGAGCATGTTCATGGGTGAAAAGAAGAAAATAATATAACCTAAGACAACTAAGGCTGTCGCGGCAGTATAGAGGCTCTTTCTACTATAAGCTTTACTAAAGAGTGGAAAGACTGCCAAAGCTCCGATTTGGGAGATACCTAAAACTACTGCAAAGATGGCGTACATATTCTCGTCACCATAAGCGTATTTGAAAAAGTACAACCCAAAGCTTGTTGTGGTGACATAGCCGATCATAAAAAGAGACATGGCAATAGCTGTGTACAAAAGTTGGTCGTTCTCAACGATCGCCTTAAACATGCCCCGCAGGGTGGTTGGCTCTTCTTGTTTAAAGGCCTCCCTGTTTTCCTTGACCCCAATTAGGGTAATCGCCTGCCCCAGCCACATTACCACAACCAAAATCATGGTGAAAACAGTGTAGCTTTCAGTCATACTTCCTAGCCGTTCACCTAATAAGCCAGTCAACGGTACAAGACCAGCCACAACTGTAAAGAGTCCTATATTTGCACAAATTTTTGCGAAGGAACCGATTTTCTCCCGTTCTTGTTGATTCTGACTTAGGGCCGGTAACATCGACCAATAGGAGATGTCGTTGGTGGTATAGGCTAAGCCCCACAATACGTACAGAATACCAAAGACTATAACAAAGCTGTTTCCGGTAAGACCAAAATCGGTGAAAAGCAAGATGGTGATAATTCCTGACGTGATCGTACCAAAGGCGATCCAGGGCTTAAATTTCCCGTATCTTGTCCGGGTGTTGTCCACGATTACTCCCATAATTGGATCGTTCAACGCATCAAAGATCCTTGCCGCAACAATGATCCCGTTAATCCACCACAGACTAGCACTTGATACTGTTAGAATATCGGTGAGGTAAAAAATCAAGTACATGCTCACCATGGTGTACACCATGTCGCGACCAAGTGTCCCTAACCCGAATGCATAGATGTTCCTTTTTGTTGCCGTTTCCATAGGTATCCCCCTGACACTGCAAGTTTTTTGTCTAGCCTTCTTGGAGAATGACTGCCTCAAAAGGATTCAGTACTCCACTATAGATGTCACGGTCGTAGTTGGAAAGTACAACCTGTCCGGTATAAGGAGCCGTTTTTGTTCCCTTAGAGAAGTTCAAAAGGACAAGCAGTGATCCCTCTTCCGTGCTACGCCGATAGACAAAGAGCTCCTTCTTGATTTCAATCGCGTCAAAGCTTCCGGCTTTAAGAATATTGCTTCCAGCCCTTAGCGAGATCATTGTCTTGTACATATTACGGATAGAATTAGGATCATTAAGCTGCGATTCCAGATTGACTCTGCGGTAGTTCTTGTTTATGCCAAGCCAGGGCTCCCCGGTGGTGAAGCCTGCATTCTTCTCTCCACTCCACTGCATCGGAGTGCGTGCATTATCTCTAGATGTTGCCTTAATCATTTTCCACCTCAAATTAGGAGGAAAGCATAGGTTCTTGGCAATGGCATAGATGTTATGGGATTCAACGTCTTTCAGTTCCTCCATGGTGGTGAAGTCAAAATTAGTCATCCCTATTTCTTGACCTTGATAGATAAAGGGTGTTCCTCTTAGGGTTAGTAGCATGATACAAAGGAGTTTAGCGGACTTTTCCCAATACAGCCCATCATCACCAAAACGCGAGACAGAACGGGGTTGATCATGATTTTCAAAGTAGTTGGCATTCCATGGGAGGGCAGTCTGCCACTTAGTGATGGTCTTGGCAAAACGTCCCGCATGAAATCTGCGCTTAAACCATTTGACGATATATTGATCTGTTTCCATATGCTCAAAGGAAAAGACCATATCCAACTCCCTACGTTCGGGGGCAACTAGATCAAGGGCCATTTTTGGAGTTACAAATACCGTTTCCCCAACGGTAAAGCAATCGTATTGATCCAATACTTTTCGCCTTAACGTGCGTAGGATTTCGTGAGTACCTTCTTGAGAGAGGTAGTGTTCGCTACCAGTAAGAATCAAGCGCCTTTTCCCGTCTGCTAGACTGGATTTGTAGATGATGTTTATCACATCACAACGAAATCCGGCCACTCCTTTATCGAGCCAAAAGCGCATAATATCCTGAACTTCTTGCAGCACCTTCGGGTTATGATAGTTCAGATCTGGCTGATTCTTGGCAAACATGTGCAGATAATACTCGCCGCTTTTCTCATCATACTCCCAGGTACCCCCACCAAAGAACCCGCTCCAATTATTCGGAGGTTTATTGCCTTTGCCGGGTCTCCAAATGTAATAATCCCGGTAGGGACTATTTTTATCCCGGCTATGCTGAAGCCAGGGATGCTGATCCGAGGTGTGGTTGATTACAAGGTCCATGACAATCTTGAGATCACGCTTCTCCGCTTCATAAAGTAGCTCTTCCATGTCTTCCATTGTGCCAAACTCAGGATGAATTGCTTTGTAGTCACTAATGTCATAACCAAAATCCACATTTGGCGAAGGATAAACAGGGCTGAGCCAGATGATTCCTATACCCAAGTCTTTTAGCTCATCAAGGCGGGAAATGATTCCCTGTAGATCGCCAATCCCGTCGCCATTGGAATCCTGAAAACTACGGGGATAGATCTGGTATACCACCCGTTCTTGCCACCACTTCAGCATGTAGTACTCCGCCCTTCCCTCTAAACTTGTTTCTTCAGTTCTAGCAAATTCCACCAAATCCCTGCTTAACTTAACGGTACTTCCCGATTATGGTTTTAGAGAAAAAGTGCTCCCAAAGAAACCTGAGGAGCACTCATTCCCATTACTGATTAGATCTTATTATTGTTCTGAGCGGATTATCTCAACACGCGGGCAATCCTCTCGAGTGCCCAATTAATTTCCTCCCGAGTGATGACCAAGGGAGGCGCAAACCTGATGGTCTGCTCATGCGTTTCTTTGCAAAGCAAACCGGCATCCATAAGTCGTTCGCAATAGGGCCTTGCAGAGCCGAACTCCTTCTTAACTTCAACACCAATCAGAAGACCCTTGCCACGGATTTCTTTAACTAACGGGCTGTTTATTTGCTTAAGCCCTTCCAAAAAGTAGCCACCAAGCTCCAGGGCATGGGCTGCCAAATCTTCTTCCACCAAAACATCTAGGGCCGCCTCGGCCACAGCAGAACCTAAGGGGTTACCACCAAAAGTTGATCCATGATCACCTGGGCCAAACACATCCATCACAACCCGATTAGCCAGCATGGCGGAGACTGGATACACCCCTCCGCCTAATGCTTTTCCAAGCAGAAGCACGTCAGGTTTAGCACTCTCGTATTCGTAGGCAAACATCTTTCCTGTGCGGCCCAATCCCGTCTGAATTTCATCTAACATCATAAGTACATTGTGCTCTGTGGCAAGTTGACGCATCCTAGCCAAATATCCGTCAGGAGGGACCAGTACTCCTCCCTCCCCTTGGATGGGCTCTGCTAGAATAGCTACCGTGTTTGGCGTAATGGCCTTTTGTATAGCATCCGCGTCGCCAAACGGCACCGTTACGAATCCTGGTGTATAAGGACCAAATCCATAACGGTATTGCTCTTCTGTGGAGAAACTGACAATGGTTACAGTGCGACCATGAAAGTTGTTCTCACAAACGATGATTTCACCTTG
>JAAZLQ010000111.1 GCA_012799255.1 Bacillota bacterium | reverse complement strand
GCTGAACCAAAGGAGCAAGTATGGCTGGCGGTAGTTTTTTCGCCATAACCTTCCATCAGAGCCAGGGCATTTAGCAACTCAACAAAACGCGAGTGCGGATCGTCTGTTTCATCACAGTGAACGTCAATTAGCTTGTTGTATTTCAGAGCAAGCTCAACTGCGTCGTAAACAGATTTTTCACCAAACTCTCTAGCGGGCTCATAATGGGGAATTCCTCCAACAACATCGGCACCCATTTTAAGAGCTTCTTCTACTAAATCACGCCCGCCCTTATATGTGTACATTCCTTGTTGTGGGAAAGCAACAATTTGGATCTCAACGATATCCTTTAGTTCCTCTCGCATTTCCAACATGGCTCTGAGGGCAGTGAACTTGGGATCGGTAACGTCAATATGGGTACGAATGTGCTGTACACCGCGGGAAACTTCATCTTTAATTCCCCTGAGGGCAAGCTTTTTTACGCTTTCTATGGTTAAGCTCTCTTTGAATTTTGGCCACAGCTCAATCGCTTCAAAAAGTGTGCCTGAACCAGCACCTTCTTGTCCCAGTTCGGATAGGGTATAGACATAATCTAAATGAAGATGAGGATCCACATAAGGAGGCGTAACTAATCTACCGCCTAAATCAATAATCTCATCTGCTGTTCCAAGGTTTTTCCCAATTGCTTTAAAAACTCCATCTTCAACTAGTATTTCATTTGCATCAGCATGGCCATAAACCACTGCATTCACGAATTTTTTCATAATATCCCCCTTCGTATTAAAAGCTTTTGTAGCGTTTACTTCGGAATGTTGACGTTCATCAGAATGATTGACCCCAACATTACAAGTATGCCAGAATATCCAACTGAGTTGATTTGTTCGCTTAACAAGAGTACACCAGCAAGTGTTGCTACAACAACTTCAACCGAAGCAACTATTGTTGCTTTTGAAGCATCTATACCCATTGACAGTCCTGTTAAGAAAAAAATATTTGCCACAGCACCGCTTAGTACGGCACCTGTGATCGCCCAGAAAAAGAATGTGCCATTTAGAAGTAAATCTAGGTTTTCCCAGGGCTTGGCAAATATGGCTGTAGCAATTGAACTGAAGACTATCCCACCTGTGATCACCAGTGTACATCCGATAAGATTTAAAAGAAGAGCGAAAACTTGATAGCTACGAAGTTTTTCTTTGAAAAATATCACAGCCATTATGGCTGTCCACACTGGAGCCAAATACATAAGAATGGTAGACGTTGCTATTCCTACTAAAATCATGCTTGTGTCCAAAGCCAATTTGAAAATACCTTTTGTTAAAACCCCTAATAAAATACTAACCAGTAGACCCTGCTTTGAGATTTTTAGTCCATCTTTACCTTTCTTCGCTAATAAATAGAGCAGTAAGGGCGGAAGGGCTAAGAAATGACCGCCAAATGCAGTCATCAGTGAGGATGCACCCGCGTCACTCATTTTCGTGACAAAAAAACCTCCAATTCCCCAGAGTGATCCAGCTATAGCAACAAAAAGGTACCCTTGCAGGTAACCCTTATTCTTCATACCAAGTGACCTCCAAATAACAATCAAGATAACTTAGTGTATCACTAAAGATTAAAATTATCAAAGACCCACTGTTAAATTCTGAGCACCACGTCAAAAAAAAGAAAAGTGCCAGCTAGAGTGCTGACACTTCGCGATACAAGCTAGAATGCCTAGGATCCTTGATACTGCATCAATCCAGTTCGCCGAGGATGATTATGGAGTTGTACTCTGTAATTGCTAGCTGATCACCTTTAGGCGACCAGGCCAGGGCCTGTAACCCCAACCTCTTGCCAGGATAC
Source organism: Bacillota bacterium (assembly GCA_012799255.1). Next base: position 15,368 of record JAAZLQ010000111.1, on the reverse strand, counting down.
TTATAGAGGATTTCCCCAGTACCAATATCCCAAATACGGACAGTACCATCGTGGCTCCCCCCTGCCAGATAACGCCCACAAGGGGACCATTCCACAACAGTAACCACAATTTCGTCACCAACCAAGCTCCTTACAATCTGATCTGTTTCTAGATCCCAAATAGCAACCGTCCGATCATAACTGGAACTAGCCAAATACTTGCTATCAGGAGACCACGCAATTGATCGTACCCAGTTGGTGTGCCCTTTCAGTTCTTTAATCTTCTTCCCAGTTACACCACTGTAAACATGAATCGTCTGACCATAGCCCCCAAACGCGACCTGTTCGCCATGTGGAGACCAAGCAACGGTAGTAATCCATCCTTGGGGACTTTGTATACCCACTAATTGGGTCCCCGTTGGCACATCCCAAATTGCGACAGTCTCATCCCAACTAGCGCTCGCAAGCCTCTTACTATTGGGCGCCCAGCTTAAAGAAAGAACAATGTCTTCATGGCTAACCGATTTCATCCCAACAGCAAACTCAAAACCCTTTTCATGTACAAATGGTTTCTTAATGCGTTCAGTAAAAGCACCGAGGTATTCGCCTTCGGTCACGTTCCAAACACGCACGAACAAATCTTGCCCACAACTAGCTAGGTAATTGCCGTCAGGTGACCAAGCAAGTTCTTCCATAGGACCGCTATGGCCAGGAAGCAGTTGTAACCGTTCTTGTCGTGCAGCGAGATCCCAGATTCGTATATGCCTATCTTCCCCTCCGGAGGCCAGATAATCTCCCTGAGGTGACCAGGCTAAAGCCTTAATAGCAGCAGTATGACCAGTAATTCTCAAGACATTCTCACCTGATTCTACCGCCCAAAGATCAATGATGCCTTTAGAACCTCCACTAACTAACAGGTGTGATTCGTTGCCCCAATCTAAGGAAAAGAAAGGATTTCTCGAATTGATGTTTTGCACCAACTCCTGTTTTTCCATATCCCAAACCTGGATCAGTCTTTCTGTACTAGCGGCCAAGTAAGAGCCATCAAAGGACCAACTCAAGGAAGTAACTTCCTCTTGGTACTGTGCAAGGAGAATAACCTCGCCAGTTTCCAGGTCAAGAACCTGTACAGCACCGTTTTCCAAACCAATAGCAATTAAAGTACCCTTTGGCGAAGCAGATAGAGAAATAACCTTATCCCTCATCTCAAACTCAGCACTAAGTTCACCCTGATCTACCTGCCACACCTTTAATCTTAAATCATCGCCACCGCTCACCAAAAACCTTCCGTCCGAAGACCAAGCAACCGCCCTCATCCAACTCTCGTTGGAAAATGACTGCAGTTCGTTTCCCGTGGCAAAATCCCAAATCCTAACTTCACGATCCCAGCCAGAACTAGCCAGTTTGGTTCCATCGGGTGACCATACTAAACCTGTCAATGAGATGGTATGACCCGGTAATGTCTTGATTTCTTGACCTGTCTGCCAATCCCAGATTCTAATCATTCCATCTCTAGCACCGCTGGCTAAATAGTGATCTTGAGGAGAAAACGCAATAAACTTAATGGGACTTGTATGACCAAATATTGTTCTCACAAGTTGTCCATCGTCTGCTCTCCAAATCCTGATTGTCCTATCATTACCACCGCTGGCGATGTATCTGTCATCTGCAGTAAAGGCAATTGCTTCGACCCGATCCAGGTGAGCAACAAAAGAAAACTGGGTTCCCCATTTGGTAAAATCAGGTTCTGTCCAGGGATGTGCCACAAACTCTAATTCTTGAACGTCCCCCACCAACTGTTTTTCGGGAACAAAGCTATAACCGGTTTTACGGGGAATAATCATGGTATCACTAAGCGCAGTCGTCTCGAAGTACCCCTCCGCGTCTGTCTCCGTATAGGAGCTTGTTCCATCCACAATTAAAAGGCTTACACCTGCCAAGCCCGTAGCATGATCTTCCGTCAAGGTAACTCTACCCGAGATAATGCTTGCCTCAGGCACGGCATTACTCTGATCGCAACCACTTACCGAAAGAACAAGCAAAATCAAACCGAACATCATGGAAAGGCACTTAGACTTTCTGATCATGTATTCCATATCCCCTTCATTCTCATATCCTCCTAGACTTATACTTCTAATACACCCAAAATCCTGTCTTACCTCCATTCCATATGTTCATAAACAGTAAAACCGCGAAAGGAGTATAAAAGACCTCACTCCGCTGATCATGGAGTGAGGCCTAACCAATATAGTATGATTGAACTAGCTTCCACACTTTGCTTCTATTTTGCTTCTACTGTAGCAGTTACAGTTATTTTGTGGTTATTCCCACCGGTCAAGTCATACCAGTTTCTGCCCTCAGGAAGGAAAGAGCGCAATGTCACCACTAAGTCAGTTACACCTGGTTGAATGTGCTGAGTATTGCGTCTACTTCCAAGCTCAACACCAGTATACTTGGTAGCTCCTACCTTATAATCAAATCGGAACCAGTTGTTTAGGTCACTTTGGGCATATTGAAATCTACTACTTTGAAGGGAAATAGTAATAGGAACATTTGAAGTTACTGTTCCCGTAGTAGTACTCTCTCCTACCACTTCGCCCCCTGTAAGGTTAAGTTCTGGAGGGTCAGCAATTTCAATGATAGCCCACGGAGCTACGTTCACACTAAACTCAATCGTGTCATTTGTAGAATACTTCGAAGCCATAACCGTACCGCTCAATGCAACAACCAACATCAACGTCAACAATAAACTCTTTTTCATTTCAGATTCCTCCTATGTTTTTTTTGATGCTACTGGAGCACTTACGGTAATATTATGGGTTTTTCCAACGCTTTCAATACATACCATTTTTTGCCAACGGGAAATAAAGCGCATAATAAAAAAAGTGCCATTATGGCACTTAAAATCAAACACGTAGCAGCCCCCGAAATCCTCTGACACTGTAAAACGACTGGGCACCATTGTGATAAATAAACACATGCCCATAGCGACGGTCACCGAAAAGGGCTCCACCTAACTTGCGAATGTCCTGCGGCGTTTGCAGCCAACTGGACGTTTTCTGGTCGAAACTACCTAGTTTCTGCAGCTCACGATATTGATCTGGAGTCAAAAGTTCAATGCCCATTTTCTCAGCCATCTCCAGAGCATTGCCCTGGGGATAAACTCCTTTCTTCTCCCGAGCATCCTGGCCTTTCCTATCAAAACACACATTTCTCCTCCCCACAGGAGTCTCTGCTGAACAATCACAGAAGATAAATTCACCTGTCTCAGAGTCTTGGCCGATCACATCAGGTTCTCCACCGGTCCGTTCCATTTCCTGAAGCAATTGAAGTTTGCCCGGGGTTGCCTCCAACCGGGTCTGAACATCGTTCCACTCCACACCTTGGTGCCGCTGCATGTTTTCTTCGAAACGAGTCCGCAGGATATCCAACATTTCCTTGGACAACTCGATACACCTCCTAGAGTTAGTGTTTTCGAATCATTGGCGGGCACTACCGCTGAAGCAACCACCACACATCATTGCCCACAAACCCACAGCTTCTATAGAGTCTCTCAGGATTAGTAACGTTATCCACTTCACCTGATACTGTTGTAAACGCTGCCCTTCCCTCTAACCTCTTCAGGAGCTCAAGCACAAGAACTTTCCCTAAGCCCCTGCCTTGATACTCTGGAAGTACCTGAATCCACTCCAGGGCTCCCTCTGGTACCTTAGGATCAAACTCGGCAATACCTAGTGCTGCCGGGATATTTTTCTGTTGATCTATAATCCAAATCCATAAATTGCGATCAAATACTTCGTGCTTGGTCCAACTTAGAACAGTTTCGGGCGTGGGATGTAGATCCCGATAACATCTGGAGATGAAATCCGAAATCTCGGTGCACTCCTCTTCTGGATTGGCTTCCTTTATAGAGAAGTCATTAGGTAGGACATAGGAGGAAATGTTCTGATGGTCATGACGAATACTAAAAAACGGCTTAATTAGACGGTAGCTGTTGGCATCAATTTGCCGAAAATGATCATCGTGGATCATTACGAACTGAGAGGTATCGCATATTTCTTGGAAAGGTTCGTCAATTATCCTGTCCTTGCTCCAAAAAACGTAAAGCCCTTGCTGATCCCATGCTTTCATTCCCACCACTTCTCCATTGACATGCATAATAGAGTGTTGAAGAGTAGGGAACTTATCTGCGGTTTTCCAGATCGCGTTGGGGAGAACTTTACATGGGTCTTGCAGATAAACGTCTTGTAATGCCTGTATGAACCCCTTTTTATCACTCATGAAAGGACTCCTGTAATTGTTGTTGTGCTCTTGTGATTGAACACCCACAAGGACAATACAATATTTGAAATCATCAATGAGTATAGATTTACACGTTCCACTAGGCCCACATACTCGGGAAAAACATTGGCTGCGATCACCGTGAGGAATCCTGAGCCAATAAATACAATGCTAAATAGGACCATAAATCTCGTCATAGCTGGATATTTTTTCGCTCTAGCCAAACCTATGGTTAGCAATAGCGCCAAAACGATATAGCTAAGAACGATGACGGCCGTAATAGCATAGTGCATGTTGCTTTGAAAACTGCTAGTCCAATCTGTGTCGGCTAAGGGAAACAGCTTATAGCCAACGGTCGATAGCAATTCTGCAATTAACTTAAGAGTTATTCCGGCATAAAAAATGCGATTTACTCTCATAACTCGCCTAAAATACACGACAAGTACGAGACAAAAGAGAAGGTTAAAGAAGTCGTACCCATAAAGGATTCTACTGGCAAGCTCCCGACTAATTGCGGTAGTAGCAGTTAAATCACTTATTGGCTGTGCTAGTGGATTGTAACTTGTCCAGACAAGCCTACCTGCCACAACATGGGCTACATAAAAAAAGGACGCGCCTACTCCCGAGAGTGCCAGAGTATTGAGAACACTCCTACTCCTAACATGCATTTACATATCCTCCGATTCTGTTTTCTATGCTTGCTTCTTTGACGATTGGTAATAGCTACTCAAACTCGTGAGCTTGCGGTTTCCGGGCTAGTTAACGTTAATCACTTGATTGTGTCTAGGACGTTATCCCTTCACACACACTAGCACAAATGGTCGGATAAGAGTCCTTTGAGCAAAAAGGCTCATAAGTCTATCTTGGAATCCCATTGAATTATCGCCCTGTCCATTTCAATAAATAGCTAGTTGGCAGCTCTTTGTGCTTTACGTATAGATCAAAAACATATTCAGTTGGAACAGCGTAAAGTTCAATATCTTCGAGTCCTAGATTAGCCAAAAATGATAGATTTACATAACCTAGCTTCCTAAACTCACCATCCTCACACGGAAATATAAACGCATTTACGATATAGTCATACCCCAGTCCGGCAAGTTCTTCCCTTAATGCAAGGCGGTACAGGTATTGTTTAGTAATCGACTCAATTCCTGGTGTATTATGAACACGGTTCCCTTCGACTCTAAAGTCATAGTACTTAGCATCAAATATAAAAAACCAGCGCTCTTCTTCATGATAAAACGGTCTCAGTATATCGGGCTCAAGCGTGCCAGAATGCAGTGGACTCAAAGAAGTTGGTGGAGCACTGTTGTCATACCAACGAGGTTTTTCTATATATTGAGAGAAAAGTTCATACTGGTCCCCAAACACAAAACTACATACTTTCTCCCACACCCTGTAAAAACTCCTTGTTCCATAAAGAGCGAAACCACCATGGCCGCTACTCTTCAGATCACGACTAATAAACGCATGAAGCGCTGATAAGAGTAATATCTTTCGATCCGAGAACTGATACAAAATCTCCCGCTCTAATCTACCCAACATATCGTCACTGTTTTGAACAAAGTTTTCCGATAAATCAAATGAAATATCTGGATAGCCAAAAAAATAACCAAGCCCTGTTGTTTTCAAAATACTCGAACAATTATTCAATACAAACATGTGCAGTTCGCGAATATAGTCCTGTTCGTTAGAGATTACCGATGATGTTGAAACATCTAGGAAAATAGGTCTACCATTAGTCACATAAACTGAGTGCTCTGTTAAGGTCGTTACCCAGTCAATTGATCCCGTACCATTGGTCTCCACTATTACTTGTTCATTCGAGTACAACCCATTCTCCAAATAGTCTTCAATAAGGAAATCAATTAACGCAAACAAACTTTTAGTTGTCTCACGGTTCAGATCTCCAAAGGTATCCAGTTCATACTTATCGAGTGATTCTCTACGTGTAAATTCGCGAAATAAACTTATTATCTGCTTCATAGTTTGTCTCGGATCGCATTTTTTGAAATACTTTGGCAAGAATAGTATTACTCTATCCTCAAAACAGACGATTCCCACAAACCTGAACGAATAATATTGCTTGTTTTTGATTACATCAACGAGCTCCCATAACCGCGTTAGTTCTATAAAATCATTGACTTCACTTTCTGACCAATGAAGTAGCTTAACGAGTTCTGATTTTGAGTACTTTTTCAGTTCTTGAAGATACACTGTTTTCATCGCACGCTACTCCTGATTTCGCCTACCATCTTCTTCCTGGGTGTCTTCGTTGGCATTATCCATATAATGCCTTACATCAAAAGAGAAAACCGGTTTCTGACTCGAGAACTGTTTCATTAGTAGGCCAAGGCTTTTACATTCAGCGAGGAAAAACTCGTCTCTCTTCATTTTTAAGACATCCTCAAACAAGTAAGGCAAAACCTTACTTTTGAACACTTCTCTAAGTTCATCTGAAGTAGTAAGTTCATCCACTGTTAAGAAAAATGGACCTAATAGTTTGTCCTCCTTTATTCTCAATTCGAGCAACTTGTTGTTTATTGCTATACGAAGATCATTCCAGCTGATCCATCCCACACCCGCTACATTTAGATGAAGATCTGGTAGTTCATCCTCGCCGCTATTGATGTCTATGTAATCAAAATCCCATCGCCTTTTAAACGCAGTATCAACAGGATGAACACCCTGATCGGCGTTGTTCATAGTCGCCCATATGTAAAAATTCGGCGGTAAATAAAGCTGCTCAAGGAGCAAACCATGAGATAACAGGTATTGCTGCATTTCTTCGGGTATAGCTATCCGGTATTCACTTTCACCATTAGGCCGTCTGTCGAGAAGCTGAAACATGTCGCCAAAGACTGCCGAGACATTAGCCCTATTTAGTTCCTCAATTACCAGGAGATACCTGTTTGCACTTTCGCCCAAACTCTGATACTCGGCAATGGCTCTCGTCAATAATCGCAAAAAAGGACCTGCTACGTACTCGTAAGTAATGATGGGCTCATTTGGAATTGGATAAAGCTGATTCACATCACTACTGAGCAGTTGCTCTTCTTTGTATGGAACGGGAGACAGTCTTGACGAGTCTAGATGACACTTAAACAATGGCTTGGGCCTAAAGGTACCAACAAACTGCGAGTACGAGTAACTTGGGTGAAACGTTACTCTCTCTGTGTTTTCCCTCCGAAACGTACCATTCTTGATTAAAACTTCAATACTATAACTTTTTCCTGTTCCAGGTGCTCCACTAATTATCTTATTTAACGGTAGATGAAGCTCTTCTTTGTCGGAATTCGATGCACTTTCTCGAGAATTAGATAAAGCCAAATCCCACGCTATATTCCACAAATCGTGATAGTTGTTAACACGGCGACAATATTCCGCCAATTCCTCGCGAAGTGAACTTTCCGCGAGGACAACACCATCACTGCTATAGGATAAATAGTAATTTGCGCCAGCTCTTACCGAACTTCCGAGAATTCGTAAAGACCCTCTTACCTCACTACTTCCTACAATATTTACTGATTCGACATCAGAGACTAATCTACTATAAACTCCGCAGTTATTAAAAAGGATGTTCTCTCCGTTTTGATCAACGAGTTTAAATAAAGCTTCTTCGGAAAAAATGGTGAATAATTTCACTAGATCCCTTTCTGCCTTCGCGTTAACCTCCAACGATTGACCAAAGAGCCAGTTAAACAATACAACCCTGAAATCACTTTCATTACTTTCCACTAACAAATCTAGAATGTCAATATTCTTAGTATAAGAAAGTCGTTTCGGATACCTCACACCACCTGTCCTCTCGCTACTAGCCGGTAGTTCAGGATCAACGAACTCGATCTTGGCTAACCTCCAAACCAGCTCTAATGCCACCATCAACGACTCATACTGAATAGCAACGAGTCCGTTCTGATTTAGAAGTGTCTCGACGGTGGTTGAATCGAGATTGGCAGCAGATATTTCGTTGCTAAAGAACTGTGTCATATGTTCTATCAACTCTGACGTAAATGCTATTCTGTGACCTTGTATTTCGGTGCTATAGTCTACTTGTACCGATTTGCCGTTTAATCTCCAGACCACATATAACACACTAAGTAAAGGTTTTATCTGCGATGTTTCAATGGAAGACTTAATTCCGAGCTTAAGGTGAACTGGATTTCTACGTTCAAAACCATGTGGAATACTCATCAACAACACTCCCTTTGAAAACACACTATCTCATACTCTATATGAGCTCGAACACATTTCACTAAATCGAAAAGTCAAACCCCAAAACATCTATTCGTCCTTAACAGAGAATAATACACTACACCCATCGACAACGAACATGGTTTCTTCAATGATTACTCCCCTATTTCTTAAGATCATTCATGATAACTTTGGCTATAGCCTTGGCAAGTAATGGAGGAACAGCATTTCCAACCTGTTTCATCTGTGAACTTTTTGGTCCCAAAAACCGAAATGAGTCTGGAAACGACTGCAATCTAGCTGCTTCTCGAACCGTTATAGCACGGTGCAGGAATGGGTGCGTAAACTTTCCAGACGAAGGAGTGTCAAACCTAGTAGTAATAGTAACAGAGGTTTCATTCATTTTCATCCGTGTCCAAGTTCCGCTATATATCGATCTCGTTAAGTGTTCTTCTGGAAGAAACTCTTTTCCACGATTAGGAGGAATCATTCTTAAACGCTCAAGGGCAAGTTCAGAGTGTTTGGTCGCTTTATGGTTGAACAATCTACCACTACCATTTCTCAACATCTGCTGATAATCACTCTTTGGTTCTGTTCTGTAAATATCACAATCTTTTCCCTCTCCGGAGTCTAGGTAAGCCAAATCACTTATTGCGTCCCATATTGTGACCTTGTAATCTACGGGCTCTGGCATCGCTGGAACAGACTCACCATTCTTACCAATAATCACAGCTCTACGTCTGTTCTGCGGAACACCGTAGTCTTCCGCATTAAGTATAGCGCATTCCAAATTGTAACCAATGTCTCCAAATAATGCTATTATCTCTTTCTTGAAATATCCATTTGCCGTAGTAAGGAGAGTTGGCACATTCTCCATAACGAAGTATCGAGGACGAACATAATCAACAACGTTGACAAAATACCTAAAGAGGAAATTACGTTCATCATAAATAGATTTTCTTTGGCCTTTTTGGGAGAACCCTTGACAAGGAGGGCCACCAATGATTACGGTTGTACTATCACAAAAAGATGCAAACGTCTCATCAATGGGAAGATTGCGAATGTCTGCAACAATGACCTTTGTGTCAGAGTGGTTATATTTATAGGCTGTTGCTATAGACTTATCACATTCATTCGCAAGGACAATGTCAAATCCTGCCATTTTGAAACCGAGAGATAAGCCACCTACACCAGCAAACAAATCAATCACTGTTGGTTTCATTCTTCACCTCTTGAATTCGAGCACTAGCTACTTTAAAGTAACTCTCATCTATTTCTATACCAATAAACTTCCGTTTGCATCGTAAAGCTGCCACGCCTGTACTACCGCTTCCCATGAAAGGGTCAAGAACAACTTCACCTTTGTTTGATAACACTTGAACAAAAAACTCCATTACTCGTTCAGGTTTCTGTGTGGGATGGGTACCAAACCTACGCTCACCATTTGCGGCAATACCACTTTCTATAAAATCATGAAGAACTTTTCCATCATTATTGAAAGTGCCAGTTCTAGCCTTGTATGTGAAGTACAACCAAGCTTCAGTAGAGTTTACGAAATGTAAGTTCATGTTCCGTGGCATGGGATTGAGTTTATGCCAGATGCCAGTTGTCTTGTAATAGAGTCCATATTTTTCGGCTATCCTTACAATAGTCTCGACCTTTAAAATGGACATAAACACAATCATCGATCCTCCGTCCTTTAGAACTCGTACGGAGCCCTCAAAAAAAGCGTCCATGGACTTTTCCCAGTCTTCAAAGTTCAAATCATCCCAACCCGCAGCGCCAAAGAAATTCTCCCGCAACTGCTTGAGATTTGTGTCGCGTTCTTTCATAAAGTTACTTAAGTTGTAAGGCGGATCGGTTAAGATAAGGTCTACCGAACTATCAGCTAAATTCTTCATCGCATGAATACAATCATCATTATATAAGATTACGTCAGCCATAGTCTATCACCTTTACTTTCCTCCAAATAATCTGAATACGGTGAACTTTGCAACACCTATGACCGGCTTTTTTGTTCCACCGCGCGATTCACTGAGTTGGCAGTCTTGTTTCATATCCATATGGGAACGCACATTGATGCCTGCGCGTCTAAAGAATTGTCTGGGCAACTCCAGTGGTTATGTGCAAACTAACTTCGCGCAATTATGTCCAATCTATCTTTACTAAACATTTTGAGACTTTCATCAACCCCGAAAATCCCCTAACAGCTCAGTCACCGCCCAATATTATTTTAACACGATTGATCTAAATTTTCAAATGAATTTTATACTTTTCGCAATGAACGCTTCAAATAATCGGAACTCCAAGTTGACGATCTTGCTAGTGTTAGTCTTCTATGATAAACCGTACGTCCACAAACCACCTAAACTAAATATAAACTTAGATTCGAGACGAAAATACGCTAATGTAAGATCGTAATAGGCAGGTCCCCTGTTCCGAATAGCTTAGTTGCCCCCTTAAGACGAACCCGTATTTCACCCGAGCATAGTCCCTAAAACAGTCCACTGCCCACGTAAGAAATACAGTTGGTTCATGAGCACGATAGACGAATCAACGAACATACTTTCTATTCTATCGTACCACAACTTCAAAAGAAGATCTAGAATCCTGTCAGAAACAAAAACGCCCTGAGACTAGAGATCTCAAGGGGAACATCGGCTCGGCGTTCTCTACCATGCCATTGACTTGATGTTCAGGCTACATCACTGCGATAATGTGCTTAATCTGTTCAAAACCGCTTTTTCCTAAAAGTGTTTCTTGATCACCAGTACTCCCGAACAGTAAGACATCTTCAATAACTCAACGTTACAGTCTGAGAACACTGTTTCTATTTCGTCTGCAACAACATATTCCTCCTCTTCACCCCAAAGATCCTCGTCTTTCCTGTTTGCGTCTTCTAACTCTTGCCGATTCTGAAAAGCCGTAAGGGTATATCCATCATCAAACAGTTTTCCTTTTGGGCCCTTCAGGTCTCCATTCTTTACGACTATGTTAGACTTATCTCTTAAAAGTCCTATGTCAATTTTGACTCGGAATCAGATATTACAAGTGAAACCCCATTGAACATGGGGTTTCATACTTTGCTTCCAGGTCAGTAAAACTGCTAGTTTACTTTGAATCTCTCAATCAAGCCTTGGAGTTCCTGAGCCATTACGCTCAACCCCTGTACTGATGAGGAAATCTCTTCAATGGTAGCTGACTGTTCTTCGGTGGCCGCAGCCATCTCTTGAGCTCCTAAATCAATTTCCTTAGTATCATCGCCAATCGCCTTAATCCTATCTCCAATCTCGTTAATGGAGTTGATGATGGTTGCTAAGAGTTTTCCGCTATCAGCAACAACCTGGGAGGTCTCAGCCACATTGACAACACTCTTGTTCATTCCTTCAACTGCTTCCTCGGTTTTTTGCTGGATTTCAGTAATCAGATCCCTAATATCATTGGCGGCACTACTACTTTCCTCAGATAGTTTACGAACTTCCTCTGCAACAACAGCGAAGCCCCTGCCGTGTTCCCCAGCCCTGGCAGCTTCAATTGCAGCGTTAAGGGATAACAGATTAGTCTGCTCGGCAATAGCAGAAATCGCTTGGACAATCTTCTCGATCTCCGAAGAACTGGAATCCAAGCTTTCAATGATCCCAGACAGTTCTTGGATACTGGTACGTAGTTCTTGCATCTGCTTAGCGGTTCTATCCAGAGCAGCTTCCCCTTCAGATGCCATAGAAGTAATTTTTACCGCTGAGTTAGAAACATCACCAACATTACTGTTCATAGACGAAACCGTCTGAGAAAAGACATTGGCGCTAGCTGCCACTTCCTCAATTGAAGCACTTGTTTCCTCTGTAGCCGCAGATAAATGGTTGGAAGTATCCAAAACCTTATTGGCTGACTTCTTGACGTTGTCAATAATGCCACTGAGGTTGCTGATCATTTTTCCAAAGGAAGAGGCAAGTAACCCGATTTCATCGTGCCGCTCGACAGTGACTACTTCGGTTAGATCACCATCACTTACCTTTTCAGCACTCTTAGTCAGTTCCAATATTGGCTTTGCTAAGGAAATGGCAAGTCCATACGCTAAAGTAAAACCGATAATCAAAGCAACCACGACAATTCCAATAATAGCGGTTCGCATCTGGGTAATAGCTCTCATGACGTCCCCCTGAGATGCTTCTACAGCGATGCCCCAACCATTGTGCGTTATCGGTGCAAAGGCAACTAAGCGCTCGCCATCATGAGAACGGTAGCTGTCAACACCTGATTTACCTGCCAGCATCTGATCCACAAATTGCTGAAGACTTGGTACCTGAACAAGCAAATCCCGATTACCAAGGTATTCTGCACTGGGATGCCCCACAACAAACCCTGAGTCATTTACTAACCAGCCATAACCAAAACCGGCTAGATTCATACTCTCGGCAACTTGTTGCAAATACTCCAGGGCAACTGAGAATGCAACCACTCCAACTGGGTCACGACCGTTGGCGCCAAAGATGGGTCTTGCGAGCATAATGGTGGCCAAGTTTGTCCCCTGGGTTATCATGGGTTCCGAATAAGCAACTTTACCTGTGGACAAGGCATTAATGAAGTAGTCTCGCTGGGCAATATTGATCGATAATCCTTCCACAGTAGTCGCTGCCCCAGATTTATCAGCCAGCAAAATACCGCCATATCCGGGTCTTTCTTTTATTAGGGCACCCATGATCTCTCTAGCCTCAGCTAGTTCAAGATTTCTGACTGCTGGGATTATGGAAAAAAGATACATGTCGTCCTCAATTGCTTTAAACCACTGAGATATGGCTTCAGCATTTTGCGTTGCAATCATTTGGGCCTCTCGGGCTACACCTGACTCCACAATCCTTTTGGCATTGAAGTAAGAAAAGACGATCGTGCCAAGGACCACAAGAGAGATTACTAGCCCTATTAGTAGAATCAGCCTCGTCTTGATTCCGAAACGTACCCGCCCATTATTCATCATAGACCCCCCAGTCCTTTTCATGTCAACCTTAGCTACATATTCCCTTAACATTAGACCAAAGTTTTACACATTATTTCCAATGTCTTCTGTATTCTCTACTGCCATGCTGAGTCCTGCCTATGATTCTTCTAGAATGGAGATCGAAAATGGGAGGACACACGAGGTGTACTCCCAACTATGTTTGGCTTAGTAGACAGTTACTGCATAGGTTCTGACTCAACCCCTGAACTGTCCCTCGCCTCAATTTGCTCTGCCAACAAGCGATTGTACTCATTAATTACTTCTGCAGTTATATCAATATGGGAACCAAAATAAAAAATATTCGTGGTATCCGCAATAAGGGTATAACCTCCCCTGTCTCCTATCAGCGCGACTACTGCGGCAATATCTTGGAGTAACAACTCATGCAACTCTTCAGCACGTAGCTGAATGTTATACTCTGCTTCTGCTACAGCAAGTTGGTACTGCTCCAACAAGGCCTGCAATTCCCCTTCTTTGACCGCAACTTGCTCTGAAGAAAGACTCGTGGCTGGGTTTTCCAGTTCATCCATCAGCTCCACAATGGCTGTTTCAAGGGAATCCACATGTTCCTGCCACGCTGCAATCAGACCACGCAAATCATTATCCGCTAAGATACCAGCATTAGACTGTTCGATAACCGTATCTATATCAAATATTCCTATTAGGACAGTGTTGGAAGCCCCAACGCTACCAGACCAGAGTAAGACCCCTACCATCACTACGAACATCCAAACCTTTGCTTGTTTCAAATTGATCCCCCTCGTTGTTTTTAGAAACTCCATTGAACCACCGCGTGTGCCTTCATAGGACCCCCTGGGCATCACCGGTATGCCCGCTTGAATCCTCCACCAAAGGTTGTCGCTAAACCGAACCGTGAGTCCCACTCCGGTTCCGGTCAAAAAGTCATCTATGTTGATGGGCTCATCATCACCCTTATAGGAAAAAGCAGCACCATGGTCGAGAAAAACTGATAAATCAACTGCTTCATGTAACGTTATGTTGTACTCAAAACTGAACGTATAACCTGAATCCCCTGTGAGTTGCCCCTCTTCAAAAGCCCTTACCGTATTTACCCCACCTACGGCGAACTGCTCGTCAGGTGGCAAAAAACGATTTGGGCTCACCTGGAACATAGTTTGCAGTCTAACCTCATTCGCCTTACCATGTGCTAGTAGCCAATTGTATGCCCCATTTAACTTGGCAAAGACCTTGTCCTCTGCAGCGTCACCATAACCAATCGTTAAGGCTTGAGTACTGTTAAATAGTCCTGACGAAATCTGTCTCTTAGTATTCAAACCAACTACCATAGTAGTGGTTTGATTCTTGAGCAACTCAACTCCAGAAAAGAACGTTCTTGCAGTTTTCCATCGATACTCCAAGAAGCCGTCTACTAAGTTCTGAGGTTCTACCCGTATGGGCGTAGTAAAGGTAAAGGTTTGACCAACATTAAGTGCTCTAATGTCTAATGACTCATACTCCCCACTTATAACCTTCATAGAACTAGTATCAAAGCGCCAGCCAATTCGAGACCCCTGAGGATTCAGAGAAAAATCGTAAGAAGCCATTGCCGAAAGAGATCCAGGCGCCTTGGTAACACTCAGATTCAACGGATCCCGATGACCAAACAGGCTCTCATTTACCATGCTAATACCGCTACGAAACCGTCCCGACTCCTTACGCCCAGCGCTGTCAATAAACATGGTTCCTTTGATTTTTGGTTTCTCGGAAACCACCAAAGTGATATCTGTGGTTCCAAAGTCCGCTCCGGGGGAAAGTTCTCCCCGGAGCTGGACTAAGCCATGCCCACTTTGACGGACACCAGACCGTGATCGTATAATTAAATCACGAGAGGATGTCGATTGTGGGTAAAACAAGTAACAGATATGATGATGAATTTAAGGCTCATGCTGTTAGCCTG
>JAAZLQ010000194.1 GCA_012799255.1 Bacillota bacterium | reverse complement strand
TTAGCAGTATTACAATCACCCACACATAACAGTTGAGCGACATAACGTGTTTGTACTTCGGGTGCCTCTGTGCCGAGTATTTCTGCTATTTTATCAGTAACGGCAGCTCCGCCGGGGGTACAGCCATTTACCGGAGCTTCTCCTGCAACTACTGCTTCAGCAAACTGAGCACAGCCCGCATAACCACAGGCACCACAGTTGGCACCTGCCAGGCACTCCTGTACTTCTTCGACTTTTGGGTTAACATCTACCGCAAATTTTTGTGCTGCAAAAGCCAGAATGCTGCCAAATATTAATCCCAAACTACCTAAACTTACTACTGCTGGTATAATCATTTCATTGCCTCCTATATAATGCCTTGAAAGCCCATAAAAGCCAAGGACAGGATACCGGCTGTAATCAGAGCGATGGGTACCCCGCGCAAGGATTTGGGGATAAATGTCATTTCCAAGCGTTCCCGAATGCCGGCCATTATGACAAGTGCCAAAGTAAAACCAAGCGCTGCTGCCACTCCAAAAACTACAGATTCTAACAGATTATACTCTAACTGAATATTTAACAGAGCTACACCCAGTACTGCACAGTTGGTAGTAATCAGCGGCAGAAAAATACCAAGTGCCTGGTAAAGAACCGGGCTTGCTTTCCGGATAAACATTTCCACAAACTGGACCAAAGCAGCTATGACAAGAATAAATACTATGGTACGCAGATATTCAAGACCGTAATTTACTAAGATATACTCGTTTAACAGCCAGGTTACCAGTGAAGCTATGCCCATGACAAAAGTTACTGCCATCCCCATACCTAGAGATGTTTCTACTTTCTTGGAAACACCGAGGAAGGGGCAGATCCCGAGAAATCTTGTCAGCACAAAGTTATTGATGAATATAGCTCCAAAGAAAATTGTCAGTATACTCGTCATTATCTACACCCTCCTCTTATTCCAGTTTATATTTCTTGGACAGTAAGTTCATTAGTGCCATTAGTAAGCCCAGAGCGAAAAATGCTCCCGGTGGTGAAGTTAATACTTGAAATGGCTCATAGGCTGCACCTAAGATATTGACACCAAAAAGTGTGCCGTTGCCCAAAAGTTCACGTATAGCCCCCAATACTGTCAGCGACAGGGTAAAACCTAACCCCATGCCCAGGCCGTCTGCTATGGAGTCAATGACTCCATGCTTGGAAGCAAAGGCTTCGGCACGACCTAAAATAATACAGTTCACCACAATCAGCGGAATGAAAATGCCCAGTTGGGAGTGCAGTTGCGGTTGAAAGGCATTGAGAAGCATATCAACCATCGTGACAAAAGTAGCAATAATTATAATATAAGCCGGAATGCGTATTTTACTGGGAATTAGGTTGCGCAGAAGTGAAATTACCATGTTGGAAGCTGCCAGTACAGCAGCTGTGGAAAGACCCATCCCTAAGCCATTAGCAGCCAGTGTGGTTACCGCAAGTGTCGGACACATCCCCAGCACTAAACGGAAGGTCGGGTTTTCTCTGAATAAACCTTTAGTCAGTTCTTTCATTACACTCATTGACTTTTTCACCCCCCGTTATTGCTGCAGTGCATTAAGCACTGCTTCCTTTATGCCGTTACTGCTTATTGTAGCGCCGCTGGCTGCATCTACATCAATTTTTTGTTCGTCCACTATCCGCTGCGGCACTTCTTTTTTAGCTTTAGCAAAGTATTCTTCTGTGTCATTGCCGGAAACTACTTCTACAGAAGTGATTTTACCGCCTTCAACCGTTACTTCTACTGTAATGGTGGACTTTAAGCCCTCGCCTTCACCTGTATAAGTACCGTCAGGTATCTCCGACAGTTTTAGTACAGGCGGCTTCTGCAGTGCATCCAGGACTGCATCCTTAATACCCTTACTGCTGATGGTAGCGCCGCTGGCTGCATCTACATCAATTTTTTGTTCGTCCACTATCCGCTGCGGTACTTCTTTTTTAGCTTTGGCAAAGTATTCTTCTGTGTCATTGCCGGAGACTACTTCTACAGCAGTAATCTTACCGCCTTCTACTGTTACTTCGACTGTAATGGTGGACTTTAAGCCTTCGCCGCTGCCTTCATAGGTGCCGTCAGCCAGCTGTGTAATATCCACAGATGGTGCCGGCGCTGCAAAGCCTTCACCAAAGCGGGCAATGATTTCTTTCATTTCACTTTCTATACCCATTTCCATGGCCACACTGGTAATGGTGGCACCGGAAATATTATCTACATCAAAGGAGTCGTTAACTGTTTTCCCTCTATATTGCGCACGGTAGGATTCTTCTTCAATTTTCGAACCAAGACCTGCCGTTTCAGAGTGGGAGATAATATTTAAGTCAACTAATTTACCTGTGCCGTCAATAGCCAGGTTAAAGCGTATATCACCGCCATAACCGGTGGTTTTTCCTTCTGCTAAAATCCCTGCCACTTTGCCGTTTTGGTCATAGCCAACTGTAGCCGTGCGGCCGTCTACTTCTTTATCTTCTGTTGTTTCTACTTCAGGAAACAGCTCTTGCATTAAAGCTATTTTTTCGGCCGCAATCCGCTCTTCTATAATCTCTGAGGTTACCTTATGTGTATAGGAGAGCATGCCTGCTGATAGGGCACAGATTAACATTAATATTAAACCTAAACGTAGTATTTCTTTCATTATTTAGCCACCTCCCCGTACTTCCTGGGTAGTGTCAGGTTATCAATTAACGGGGTTAGGGCATTCATTAACAGAATGGCATAAGTTACACCTTCCGGATAGTTGCCGTAAAAACGTATTAACATGGTTATTAAACCACAGCCAATGCCAAAGAAAAGCTGACCCCGTGTCGTTACAGGAGATGTTACCATGTCGGTAGCCATAAAAAGCGCTCCAAGCATAACGCCC
>JAAZLQ010000223.1 GCA_012799255.1 Bacillota bacterium | reverse complement strand
GCCCAGCTCCACCATAAGAGTTGAATTCATTATCTTTGGCAATCTTTCCACAGAACTCGCATTTAATCCAACGATTTCCTTCAGCATCTCTAACCTGCGTTTCCTGTTGTGTGAAGTTAGATTCCATATTACTCCTGAAATCGTCTTCGCGCCTTCGGCTTTCAGCCTGACGCTGTTCTTCTTCTATTCTGCGTTTCTCATCGAGTTTAGCTCTATGTTTAGCAGCTTCTTCTGCTCGGCGGATGCTTTCCTTTTCTTCCTCTTCCTGCTGTTTTCTACGTTCCTCACGTTTACGTTCTTCTTCCTCAAGAAGTCTTTTCAAATTCTCTGAGCGTCGTTTTTCTTCCTCAACACGTCGGATTTTCTCAGCCTCAATGTTCTGTTTGAACTGTTCTTCAGTCTCCACCTTCGCCACTTCGAGAGTATTGCCGGCAAATATTACTTTCCCAGAATCATCTATTGAGAATTCACTCAACTTGCCATCTGCAAATGATACCTCCTGCCATAATCCATCAATATTCTTTGAAAAGAATACAGCTTTCATTTTAGCTGAAATATAGTCAGCTTCATTAACAGTTAGAAGTAAACAATAACCCTGTTTGTTCTGGATCTTCATAAGCCCTTCCGGATACTGACCATCGCTTCCACCATTCATGATATCAACCACATATATAATACGAATACCCTGGCTATTACTTTCCAATAGCTCCATTTTCTCATCAGAAATATTTACTCTTTCATGACAGTAGCTCAAAGCAATTTTCTTTTCTCTAGAAAGAAATGAAAACTCATATTTTCTATTGATATCATCGACAGCCTGAATCGGAACACGCGACTCTAGGTCAGTAACTTTCATCTTATCATCTAGCCAACACTTAAGAACAATTTTGGAATCTACAGATAACTTTCCCTCTGTAATCACATTGCAATCCTGATTGTAGGCACCATCCTTTAATCTAAAATGCTGCTCACGCAGGTTCTTATCTCCTGCAACTAATATCAGATTAGAACCACAACCACATGGACAAAACAGCGCATTATTCTGGCTTTTAGCTCTAATTTCTTTTAGCTTCTCTGGAATATTAATCTGCTTGTCATTGATGACCGTATAGATTGTTTCAATTCCGATATATTTTCCATTACAAAGAGCAACTGTTCTCTGTGCCATACAGTCATCACTCCCTTTAATTATATCATTATTTTCATTATCTTCTTAGCATCTTCCTCTGTGATGGATTCGAAGTTATCATCTTCACCCATCAGTATGCTAAAAAACTGTGGAGCATTCACCCATTCACCGTTCCTAAATTCTTCGAAGACACCTGTTAAGTGTCTAACTAGGCAGGTTGTTCCATTGCATTCTTCCCGATTGGCACATCGGCATAGTAGTTATACTTCATGCTTTCGACCTCATTTTCTTAATATCAGTCGGTACGATTAATGCTTAGCACGCAGCTTATCTTACCATAGAGCTCTTAACCCCAATACAAATATTGTAAGTCATTTGGTTTGAATTAACAATATTAATACATTAAGGCTTACATAAAGCTAAGCCCACAACTCAGCTTAAAAGAGCTGCGATTGTAATATTCTCCATGTTGGCGAGCTTTCCTTGGGTATTTTTTGTGTTGTGTAGTAATTTAACGAATAGGGG
>JAAZLQ010000389.1 GCA_012799255.1 Bacillota bacterium | reverse complement strand
TAGAAGTACCAAAGGATGGAGAAAACGCTCTTGTAGAGATCACTGACCTTGCTAAAGGTGGCAAGTATAAGAAAGAAGCTAAAGTAACTCTTACTGCAAAGTACACCGAGTATTGGAAGGGTGAAAAAATTGTCTGGTCTGCAGACGATAAAGCCATCGAGAAGATCAATACGACTCCAATCCCATCTGACGAAGAAGAAAATGATTTTGTTGGTCAGAAACTTGAGTTCGTACTTGGTAAGAAAGATGTAAAAATCACGGGAGAAGTTGTGACGCCTAAACCATAAGCTTTTTGTATAAGAAGAACCAAGGAGTGTCAAAGACACTCCTTTTTTTGTCTAGTTTTCCTTATATCGCAGCCACTTCAAAACTTCTTTTGGGGTGGCGTTTTTGCCGTACATGAGCATTCCGATGCGGAAGATTTTTGCTGCCATTACACTCATCAATAGCGCTGTCACTACGAGCAGGGCTCCTGCAACTAGGTTTTGCCAGAGCGGAACGGTAGTTAATCCGCTGCGCATCATCATGATGGCAGGACTTGTAAACGGAAAGAGGCTAGCAAAAACAGCTATGCTTCCATCGGGGTTGGATATGACTGGTCCCAAAAAGAGAAAGGAGAGCATGGGTAACATCATTACCATACCTTGCGAGTTGCTGGCGCTTTGCATATCCTCCATTGTGGCACCAAGGCCGATAAACAGGGCGCTAAACAACAAGTAACCACCCAAACCATAGAACAAGATTACTGGGGCATTCGCAGCTTTTAGGGCTTCCAGAACAGGAAAGTCGATAAAGTACAGGGCAATGGGCAGACCTAATGCCAGCCAAAAAGCCAGTTGTATCAGGCCTAACAGAAAGTGTCCTAGAATCTTTCCTTGCATGAGTGAACTTGGCTTGACCGAAGATAATACTACTTCCGCCATGCGATCTCTCTTTTCCTGTAAGGCACTTTGCATCAACATTGCACCGGAGGTGAAGGTCAAGAAGAACACCAAAATGGTGAAGACCATGGCTACCACCATATGCATCGTCTGCGGTTCTAACTCCTCTTCTAGGGCCACTTGTCGTACTTGGGCTGGTGCCGTTACATAAGCCAGTTGGTCTTGGCTAATATTTGAAGTAGCCATTCGCATTTGCTGCAAAATTGCAGTTAATCCCCCGCGTACCGCACTGAGACCATCACTGTTGCGGTCGTTGAACACCAGGTCAATTTTCCCCGAGTTAATGAAATCTTGACTTAAGACAAAGTAGCCACTAGCCTTAGTTTCCCTAACCTGGTTTTCCACAGACTCCACAGATTGACTCGGCTGCACCTCTTGCAGCACAATGTTCTCGGGCAATACTTGCCTGAGGCTGTCTATTACTCCCAGTTCATCTATAACATAATAGGTACTCTGGGTAGGCGTATTCCAGCGGTTTAAGAGGTAGGGGACCACAGCAAAAAGAGCCATAGTCAACGGGGTGATCAATAGACCGATGATAAACTGCTTGTTAGTGAGGTTACGCAAGATTTCCCAGCGGGCGATCTTCCACAGATCCTTCATGACTAACACCTCCTTGAGCTATCTGTACAAATATGTCATGGAGTGATGGGCGAGAAACGGTCAGTTCCCGAACTTCCAAATCGGAAGGAAGGCTCTGCACAAACTCCAGTGGCTGTACACCTTCCCGAAGCACAAACCGATAACGTCCTTCAGTAAGCTCTTCGGAGCTCGTCACGAGCTCTGTGGGGAGATTGAGGCCAGGGCTTGCCAGGATGTCCACTCGGAAATTTCCATAACGCTCTTTAATGGACTGGAGATCCCCTTGAACGACTTCTTTTCCTTTATGAATCAGAAATATCTCGTCGCAAAGTTCCTCAACAATGCCCATTTGGTGGCTTGATAAAAGTACGGTTGCACCTGAGGTGGCCAATGCTCTGATTTCCGCTTTGAACTGATCTTGACTTACCGGGTCTAAGCCAGAAAAGGGTTCGTCTAAAACGACAAACTTTGGTTCGTGTAAGATTGCGGCAATGAACTGAACTTTTTGGGCCATACCTTTGGACAATTGCTCCACCTTTTTGTTGGCATATCCCTCGAGGTCAAATTTGCGTAACCAAGCCAAAGCCCTCTCCTTTGCCTGTTCTTTCGGAAGATCTTTGAGACCTGCAAGGAAGAGCAAAATGTTCATTACCTTAGCTTCCTTATACAAGCCACGCTCTTCAGGTAGATAACCTATAGTAGAAAAGGGAACTCCCTTGGTCTTAGTACTCCCATTTTGGAAAAAGATCTCGCCCTGATCAGGAGCGGTGATTCCCATAATCATGCGAATTGTGGTGGTTTTTCCTGCTCCGTTGGGACCGAGAACTCCTAGAATCTTGCCGCGAGGAGCACGAAAAGAGATGTTATCCACTACCGTGGTGGAACCATATACTTTGCTAATTCCTCTTACGTGTAAACCATCCATAAGCTATCCTCCCATTTATTTTATAGTTCCATATTATAGCACAGAAATTGGTGTCTTTGTGAAAAATTTCCAGATAAAAGCAAAAAAAGAGGAAGCTAGATCGGGACAGTTCTCACATCTAGCTTCCTGTCGTTTGTTAGAACCAAAACACCATGTTTACTTGGGCAGTTACTTCGATTTCTTCAGGAACAATGACAGTCGATGCTTTGAGGAAAGCAGATTCTGTGTAAGGCAGATAGCTGACTTGTTCTTCATTAATACTGATGATTCCGCCAAGCTTGGTACCTGCTGCTTCCGCCATGGCCTGGGCTTTGATCTGGGCTTGGTTGATAGCCGCTTTAAGTGCTTGCAGTTGCAGCTCTTGTTTGTCCGCCAAATCAAAGCTAACACCTTGCACCTGATTAACACCTGCTTGCACTGCCACATCCACTATCTGACCAACTTGATCCAGGTTTTGGGTGGTAATAGTAATTCCATTATACACCTGGTAGGTTGCCAGACCCTGTTCATCACCGGTCCGGTTAAAGGTATCCACATAACTGTAGATGTTATAACCACTGGTTGAAATATGGGTAGTGGTTAAGCCCATGTTCCGGAGGGCATCCATCACTCTAGCCATTATCTCAGCGTTTTCTGTTGCAGCCTGCTCCGCAGATACATTTGAGGTTTCCACCCCGAGGCTAATCGTCGCAGTATCTGGGGCTACCTTTATTACAGCCTGACCCACAACTTGGAGACGGCTAGTTTGCTCGGAAATTACGGCCGCTTGCGTGCTGCCCAAACAAAGGACTAAAAGTATTACAATATTAAGACTAATTGTTCGGAGTCTGTTCATGATCATTCTTCCCTTCCACTCTGATTGTTTCTTCCGCATAAATGGCATAAGCTTGCCCTTCTTGATGGGTAAGTCCTTGCACCACAAGCCGATAGGTTCCTGGCTCGGTTGGAGCATCCACGTCCAAACTTCCTTGAACAAAGAGCTCTGAGCCGTCCAAGAGAAGTTCAGAGACCAGTAGGTCCTCAGTGTCACTTGTTTTCCAGATCAAGAGTTGAGCGTGTTCAGGTTCGGACTCTTCCGTGAGGTAGATATCTAAAGGAAGTTCTAGTTGCTCCCCTACATTTACGCTACGGGGTTCAACCGAGAGCATAATTGTGGAGAAGCTCTGCATGCGAGAGAGCATTTCTGGTGTTGGTGTTTCTGGGGGCAGGGGACTGCGAATACTCTGGACCATTAACGCCAACAGCAGTATTGCCGCTACAGCAGTACCAAGCCAGAATGGTTGCTTGTGCCAGGGACGTTTTTTCTGTTCGAGTTGCGTTGAGATCTTTTCCCATAGTTGATCTGAAGAACCAGGCCATTCACTGTTTTTTTCTAGCGTCTTTTTGATTTGCTGATCAAAGGTCATTCTGGCCACCTCCTTCTGAATTGGCAATATACCTTTTAAGGCGCTGTCTAGCTACATAAAGCCGGGATTTCACTGTAGTAACTGGAATATTCAAGGTATCTGCAATTTGCGCTTCTGTAAGTTCAGATACGTATTTTAGCAAAAGCGGGAGACGATGATTGTCATCCAGTTGATTGATGGCTTGGAAAAGTTCGTCCACACCTTCCTGTTCCAATGCATGTTCCTCAGGAGCATAGGAGATGTGTCGGTTTTTCTCCTCCAGCTCGTATGGAAGATGGCCCCGGTCTAAACGATCCTTGGTTCGCTTCGCCTTATTGACTACAATTCGCGTAAACCAAGGTTTGAAGGGTCTATGGTCCTGAAACGTATGGAGGGAGCGAAATGCCTGCAAAAATGCTTCTTGAACCGCATCTTCAGCCGTAGCCCAATTACGTGTTACTAGATAAGCTAAACGGATGGCACTATCCACATGAAGCCTGAAGATTTGCTCCAGCGCTTCGCCATCACCTTGTTTGGCAAGTTGAATGAGTTTTCGTTCATTTAAAACCAAAGCGATCCTCCTTTTAGGACCCAGAAAACACTCTGTCCTACACTTCTACTTTATATAGCCTTACAGCAGAATAAAAGTTTATGATTTTCTGCTGTATTTTCTAGAAATTTTTTTAGTCAAAGTAAACTTTTCTAGCAGGGTTTATCACAAACCCGTCGAAAGGTGTCATTGTGTGCGTTTTCACAGAATTGACAAGTAATTCTGAGGGGGTGGCAGCCGTCTCTACACGTGGCGCTCTTCTACCAAGTCTACTAACGCCAGAATTTGAACTCGAAGATAGTGCAATTAGGGGGCTAATGAACGTATTATACGAAAAAAGCTCCCGTGAAGAGGGACATTCACGCCGAGTGAGTCAGCTCTGTATAGCTATCGGCACAGAGCTGGGATTCAGCCAGGGGCAAAACGTTGAGTTAGGGAAGATCGGCTTGCTCCATGATATTGGCAAAATTTCCATCCCCAGCGCAATTCTGAACAAATCCACACCCCTCCTGCCTTGCGAATGGCAGGAGATCCATCAGCATCCGGTGTATGGTCACCGTTTTCTAAGCGCCGTTGTGGGCATGGCGGAGGTGGCTGAGGTAACCTTAGCCCACCATGAGCGGATGGATGGAAGCGGCTATCCCTACGGACTTAGGGGACAGCAGATTCCTTTGATGGCTCGGATCGTGGCGGTGGCAGATGCCTATGACGCCATGGTTAGTGCACGACCATATCGTTATGCAATCAATCACAACCAAGCAGTGCAGGAACTGAGGCGTGGCGCAGGAAGTCAGTTTGATCCGCAAATTGTTTCCGTTTTCCTCAAGGTTCTGAGCAAAGAAATTGCTTGATATTACATCTATCAAATAGAAGTAAGCGGCGGCCCGATGCCACCGCTTTTTTATTTTAATAGCCCATTTCCTTTAGTATTCTAGACAAGGTACGCAGTCTTTCGCCAATCAGCTCTCCATCATCGGCCAAAGCTTGCCTAAAGAGTTGAATATCTTCGTTAATCAGTTCATTATCCGTGCAAATAGCAACCGTCATGGCATCGCCCTGCAAACCTACCCGATCGATTATGGGGTTTTGGGGATCATAGAGGTGTTCCAACCTATAAGCCTCATCGAAGTGTTGCTTGGAACGGCAAACCAGAATTGCCAGATCCAAAACCCTGTGTAAAGGCAGTTCTTCAGATTGGCGAGACCAACGTTCGCCGGTATGACGCCACACTTTGGCTGAGATATCCACCTTGCCGCGTTCATTCCATTGAGCTAAACCTAAGGACAATCCCTTTGCATCCGAATCATAGGCTTGACGCCCATCAACATTACTATAGTCTTCTGCCACAATAACCGGTTTGTGTTTAAGCGTTGTGGGAATTTTCATGTGAGTTCTCCTTCACTTTATAGATTAGTAAATCAGTAATTCAGTAAATCACTAAAATCATTCTAAACGGTAGGCGGTCTTTTGTCAAGTTGTGCAAAGTGTTAAGAAAAAACGGAGGAAATATAACTAAGATGTGGAACTTATGTAAAAAGCCAAAATGGAGGGTTGCCAGATGAATAGGATTGCGATTGTCAGTTTTCAAGGAGAAATGCCTTGTTTTGTCCATGCTTTGCTCAACGTTTGGAACTACCACGAGCGCGGTTATGAAGTAGCTTTCATTGTGGAAGGGGCCTCAACGGCCAGGATTGCGGATATTGCAAAAGGCCCCCAAGGAAAACTCTGGGAAAAGATCCGTGACGCTGGTTTGATTCGCTCAGTCTGTAAGGCTTGTGCAGCACAAATGGGTTCACTTGCAGAAGCTGAAGCACAGGGGCTGCCCATTGATTCAGCTCTGTCCGGTCATTCTGATTTAGAAGTCTTTACTAGGGACGGATATGAAATCATTCTCTTTTAGATCAGTTGGAAAAGGGGGATGTGGATGTATTTGCAGTGCTATGAAGATGTGAAGGCGCTAACGGCTGACCTGGTCAGAATCCCCAGCATCGTTAAGACCAGTGGTGAGGCACAATGTGCGAAAAAGATCTACGATTATTACCGCAGTCTTCCGTATTTCCAAGCCAATCCTGAATTGCTACAGCTCCAAGCAACAGAGAACGATGAGATCGAAAGATTCAATGTGCTGGCCATGGTCAAGGGAACTAAAGGTTACTCCAACCGTACCATCATTCTGATGGGTCATCTAGACACGGTAGGGGTAGATGACTTCGGAACGCTTAAAGAACATGCCTTTAATCCTGATGTGCTACCGCGGGTTTTACGAGAACTAGAGCTTGGTGATGAGCTTAATCGTGACATTGATTCTGGTGAGTACATGTTTGGGCGGGGAGCCTTAGATATGAAATCGGGTGTAGCTGGACAAATGTGGCTAGTCCGTTACTTCTCGGAGCATCGTGAAGAGCTAGATGGAAATATCATCGCGGTAGCTGAATGTGATGAGGAAGATAACTCACACGGAATCATTTCCGCTCTTAAGGCGCTAAAAAGGTGGAAGGAAGAGTATAACCTCGACTACATAGCCGCCATCAATGCAGATTATTCCACGCCTTATTATGAAAAAGATGAAAACAGATATGTCTATTTTGGAACTATTGGCAAGCTCTTACCCACCTTCTATGTTGTGGGCAAGGAGACCCATGTGGGTCAGGCGTTCGGGGGACTAAACCCCAACCTGCTAGTAGCTGAGCTAACCAGGTTGATAGAGTTAAATCCTGATCTCTGCGATGAAGCTCAGGGGGAAGTTACAATTCCACCCATGTCCCTTAAGCAAGCAGATTTTAAAGACACCTATACTGTGCAAACCCCACTTGCGGCCTATGTCTACTTTAATGTATTCACCCACAGCATGAGTCCTAAAGACATCATGGCCAAGATGAAGGCCAAAGCGGTGGAAGCATTCGAGAATGTCATTAAGTATTCTAATGAGTGTTACCGTAGGTTCTGCCAACTGGGGGGGCATACTTACAGCCAGCTCCCTTGGGAGACCCGGGTTTTCACTTGGGAAGAGTTTTATAGAAGAATGGTTGAACTACATGGGGAGAACTTTGAGCGCCATCTGAAGCAGTTTGCTCTTGATCTGAATCGAGATAGTCCCACTTTGGATCTTCGGGAGTTTAATGTGAAAATCGTTGAAGAGGCTTTCCAATGGGAAATAGATAAAAGCCCGGCTATTATAGTCTTTAACTCTTCCACATTTTTTGCGCGGATTGAAATGACGGGCAAGACGGCAAAGGAACAAGTGCTACTGGAATGCGTAAAAGCTTCTGTGGAAGAAGTGCAGAAGCATTCTGATAAACCAATTGTGACTAAGATGTTTTACCCCTATATTTCTGATTCTAGCTTTATGGCCCTCAGTGATGAAGGAGAAGATTTGGCGGCGTTAAAGGCTAACACTCCTGCCTGGGGTAGTAAGTACACTCATCCCATAGATGATATTGCGGAAATCAACGTACCCGTTGTCAACATTGGCACATACGGCAAAGATGGACACAAGTTCACAGAACGGGTCCACATGAAACATACCTTCGAGCATGTTCCAAATATCACGTACAACACGATCAATAAGCTCCTGGACTAGATCGCAGTTTACCGCAGTTGCAGGTTTTACCACCGAATAGTAGAAAGAACAAACGTATGCACTTAGTTGATGACGTAGCAGAGGAGAATTACTGTGACAGCATTACTGGTAATCATCTACATTGCCTTTATTAGTTTAGGGCTTCCGGACTCTATCTTGGGCAGTGCTTGGCCTGTGATTAGACTCGATTTATCTGCTCCAGTTAGTTTGGTAGGATACATAACCATGGTTGTAAGTGCCGGGACGGTTACATCCAGTTTACTCAGCAATTCACTGGTGAGTCGCTTTGGAACAGCGAAGGTGACAGTTGTAAGTGTTGCCATGACTGCAGTGGCCCTACTTGGTTACTCCTTCGTGGGGAGTGTGGCATTTTTATTCCTCTTGGCTGTCCCGTTAGGGTTAGGGGCAGGAAGTGTGGATGCTGCCCTCAATAATTTTGTCGCTCTCCATTATCAATCGCGACATATGAACTGGTTACATTGTTTTTGGGGTGTTGGTGCCACTGCTGGTCCCATGATCATGTCCCTGTTTTTGGCAAATCCTGGGGGTTGGCGATCGGGATACTTGGTTATTGCAGCATTGCAGTTTGCTTTAGTGATCGTACTTTTGACCACTATGAAACTATGGAACGGTAAAGATGTGCTAGTGAGTCCAGAACAGTCGCAGGAAGAGCTCATCACCAATCGAAAAGCGTTACAGATTCCCAATGTGAAGCTTGCTCTTGTTGGTTTTGCCTTTTTCAGTGTGACCGAAGTGACCACAGGGCTATGGAGTAGTAGCTACCTAGTTGGTGTGGAGGGGATGACCGCCAGTGTGGCAGCCCGGTGGACCGCCGCCTTTTATGGCGGTATCACTGTGGGGCGCCTTTTCTCGGGCTTTTTATCAATTAAGATGAAAAACTCTACCTTGATTCGTAACGGTCAGTTGGTTTGTGTGCTCGGGGCATTACTACTCTTGTTACCCTTGCCAGCAAGCCTGTCCGCCCTTGGAATTGTTTTTATCGGCTTAGGGACAGCGCCGATTTTCCCATCTATGCTCCATGAAACCCCTAACCGCTTCGGTTCAGTGGCGTCAGGCGCCATTATGGGTTTACAGATGGCCTTTGCCTACATGGGTGGAACGTTCGGTTCACCCCTTTTTGGCGCTATGGCGTCCGTGACCTCGCTTCGATTGCTACCTTATTTCCTACTCATGAGCATTGTAATTATGCTTGTAGCATCGGAACTGCTAAACAGGCGCTTAAGCCACCTTTGAGTTGCGGGGCGTTATCTTGTTATGCTTCTTTTAACAGGATAATGGGTATTTGTAGAGAACTTTTACAGCATAAGTGGGGTGTTTGACATGAGGGTTTTTATCAACAGAGTTTACATCCTAGGCTTATTGTTTGTACTAGTTGGAGGACTCAATGCCTTTATCGGCTTTCGACACCTCGAAGGCGAGCTACGCACAGAAATAGAGCACAGTATCTCTTCTAAGTTGAACCATATTATGGGCGAGCTTAGTTGGGACTTGTTGAACGTTGAAAGGGCCTTGAACGCGGCGGACGTGGTTATAGGTCTTGGTAGCACGCCAGATGCCTTAGTTCAGTACTTTAACGAAATCCTCATGAACAACAACGCTTTTCTTGCCATGTATCTTGGTTTCCCATCTGCTGAAGCATTATATGCAAACAGGTATTTTGCTTGGGATAGTCCAGTGGATCCCACCACCAGACCCTGGTATCAGGGGGCAGTGCGCGAAGGGAACCTGGTGTTTACTGGTCCTTACATTGATGCTGCCCAAGGAAGCTGGGTGTTGACCATGGCTAAGCCAGTTTATGACTTAGCTGGAGAACTAGTTGGGGTAGTGGGCATTGATAAATCACTTGAGGGAATGCTGAGCATGCTCGAAGCGGGCAAGCCTTCGGAACGGGGCTATTCCTTAGCCTTTAATCAACAAGGCGAGAGACTTGGCTATCCCGGTGAGGACATTGGACAAGCGGGAGACTCCATTATCTCCGAACAGTTTGTGGAGGAGCTGTTAGCTGAACCCAGTGGAATGATCTCAGCTAATGTGGACGGACAAGAGGGTTATCTCCGTTGGCAAAAAGTGGGGAACTCTGGAATAATTCTAGCTACGTTTGCCCCAGTAAATGACTTTATAGATGGAAGAGAACTCTTTCTCAATGTCGCTTTGCTATCCGTTCTAACCCTCGGAGGAGTCTGGTTGATTCTGCTTCTCTTTCAAGGTAGGTACATAATTAAGCCTATCCGGGAGTTGGATCGGGATATTATGGCGATCTCGCTAGATGAAGATATTGCCTATCGTTTACCTGACTGCCAGGAAACACCCTTTGCAGATCTACGTGATGCTATTAATCGCTGTCTAAGTAAAGCACAGGAGCATTATGAGCATGTAGTTTTCCAGCAAGAGGAGTTGTCCGCCGCTTATGCTCAGCTCGTTGCCCACGAGCAGCAGCTGCAGTCTCAGTATAACGAGATTAAGGAACAAGCAAGCCAGATCCGTTATCTGGCTGAACATGATGCTCTAACCGGCCTGCTAAACAGGGAGAGATTTGAGCAAGACCTAGAAAAATCCCTGGCAAGTGGAGGTTCTGGTTACGTTGTGCTCTTGGATATTGACGACTTTAAGAAAATCAAT
This sequence comes from Bacillota bacterium, assembly GCA_012799255.1. The sequence continues at coordinate 4,606 of JAAZLQ010000389.1, read as the reverse complement.
GACATTCAAGGGCATGTTTATGGCGATAGGGTGCTTTGCCAAGTTGCCCAAACTCTCGAAGATACCTTGCCTCCTGGTTTCGTTCCCTATCGTTTTGGGGGCGATGAGTTTTTGGTTTTAGTGGAGGGATCAGTAGAATCGGGAGATGTAGCAGAGCAGATTGGAAACATGATGTTTTTCTTCTGCGAAGATAAATTGGTTGGTGCAAGCCGCAAGGGTCTGACGATAAGTTCAGGTATAGTGAGTTTCCCCGAGGATGGAGACAGTGTAGATGAGCTCTTAAGTAAGGCAGATCTAGCGTTGCACGATGCCAAACAGAAGGGGAAAAATCGCGTTCGTTTCTTTGAAGGAAGTATTGAAACCACATTTGCTCAGAGAGTCCATGTGGAGTCTCTGCTTAGAGGCGCTGTTGAGTCGGGTGGTTTTGAGTTACTCTATCAGCCTGTCGTCAACGCCACGACTGGAGAAGTTGCTTATTTTGAGGCACTTCTACGTTTAGCTGGGCAAAGTATTTCGCCAAGTATTTTTATTAGCATTGCCGAAGAGACGGACTTGATTCATCCCATAGGCAGATGGGTTATTAGGGAAGCGATCTCCCAACTATCCAGATGGCAGAAGACGGGGGAGCAGGTTAAGCCGGTTGCCATTAATCTTTCTGCCAAGCAGTTTTATGATGAAGGTTTGGTTGAGTTTCTAGCCCAACAGTTCGTGCAAGAGGATGTGGATCCTGGTCTGTTAGAAATGGAGATAACCGAAACCGTGATGATTGATAATCCTCAACAAGCAATTCGGATTATTGAACGTATGAAGGCTTTAGGCATAAAAATGGCCCTCGACGACTTTGGCACGGGTTATATAGCAATAAGTTATATTACTAACATTCCCGTGGATCGGATTAAGCTTGATCAAAACATGACACGGGGATTGGTGGATAATATCGAGGTGATAGAGGGCCTAATTACCATGGCCCATGGCCTTGAGATGGAAGTGGTGGCTGAAGGTGTGGAAACACCAGAAGAGGCCACCATGTTGGAGAAAGTGAACTGTGACTATTTGCAGGGTTATCTATTTAGCAAGCCCACCACCGCGGAACGGGCCGCAGTGCTTCAGAGTCAGAATTTCAAGGACTCTTGGTAGACAACAGGGTAAGGGGTGGGGTGTAGGATGAAGGCGTTTATACGGAAGATCTATCTTTTAGGAATAGTATTTGCTCTTGCCGCAGGCTTGACAACGTTTCTAGGTTTACAGTTCTTAGAAGCACCCCTTAGGCGTGAACAGGCAAGGAGAACTGAGGCTGAAATTGAGTATATTGTTGGTGAGATTTCGGCCACTCTTTCCCATGTGGAAAAGGACCTAAATACTGCTGCGTACTATATTCGGACTGAACCCGATCAGCAAAAAATCTACCATTTTTTAAGTGAGATTTTGGAGTACAACTCTCCTTATCTAGCGATTTACTTAGCTACTCCAGAGAACTTAATAACGTATGTAGGTGGGTGGATACCTCCCCCTGAGTTTGATGTACGCTCTAGACCCTGGTATCGAGCTGCAACCAGGGAAGGCAAGTTGATTTATACCGAGCCCTACCTGGACGCTGCCGAAGAACGTTGGGTAATCACTGTAGCCAATCCTATTTATGACACTGATGGAGAACTACTTGGTGTTGTTGGTATTGATGGGGCATTAGTGGATATGCTAGCTTTTTTGAGGGGACAGTCCTTCATCTTTAGTGATGCTGGTGAACTAATTGTAACCTCCTCTGATTTTGACCCAGCTGAACTGGAGGGCCTGTCTAGTGTTTTCGGCGACTCCAAGCTTGACCAAACCCAGGGAGGATCCCCGGTCCGATTCGGTGCTGTTGAAGGTTCTTTGCACTGGAAAACATTACCTGAATCTGGATTTATAGTGGCCACATTTATGCCAGATAGCCAGATTAGTGCTGGTGAGTTGCGTAATCAGCTGGTAATTGATACAGTGGTTTTTTCCTTTATCGTTGCTTTGCTTGTACTTTTGATTTTTCTCAGAGTCTACATTGTCCTACCTATGCGAGAGTTAGAACGGGATATTCTAGCCATCTCCTTGGAGGACGATGTCAGTTATCGTTTACCAGTTGCTAATAAAGATTCCTTGCGTTCACTTCGGGAGTCCCTAAACATTACTCTCCACAAAATTCAAGAACGTTTTGAACAAATCGTGTATCAACGCGAGGAACTCTCCGCAGCCTATTCTCAGCTTATCGTCCATGAGCAAGAGCTGCAGGACCAATACAACCAGATTAAGCAGCAGCGGGAGCAGATTAGGCAATTGGCAGAAGTAGACGCCCTAACAGGCCTGTATAACCGGAGAAAGTTCCAAGAGGACCTTTCCGCTCTCTTGGAGATCGGTGAATCTGGGGCGGTCTTCATGTTGGATATTGATGATTTTAAGTACATTAATGATACCCAGGGGCACAGTCATGGCGATCGAGTTTTGTGGTCTGTCGCAAGATTTATGGAGCAGAAACTACCGTCTGAGGCGGTGGCTTACCGCTTCGGTGGCGATGAATTTCTAATTGTTGTCCGGCGGGAAATAGATGTCTCTAAGATCAGATTATATATAGATGAAGTATCTAACCTGCTCGATGTATTACTGCCCATTCAGGGGAAGAACAATCGAATCACTTGCAGTATGGGCGTAGTTCGCTATCCTGACGATGGAACAACGGTGGATGAGCTTTTGATTAAGGCCGACATTGCTCTCCACCATGCAAAAAGGGCTGGGAAGAATCGCCATCAGTTCTTTGAGTGGAGTATGGCTGCCGTCTTTAGTGAGAGGATGCAGCTGGAAGAAGTTCTGGTTGAGGCGATTCAAAATGGGGCCTTTGAGTTAGTTTACCAACCCGTTGTAGAAACTGCCACCGGGCAGGTTGCTTATTTTGAAGCACTTGTTCGTTTGCAGGGACACTCCATTTCTCCTGCAGAGTTTGTACCAATTGCAGAAGAACTAGATCTAACGCGCACGATGGGTTACTGGGTTATTCAGCAGGCATTAAACCACTTGACCGAGTGTCATAAGACTGCCACTAGGGCAAGAGCGGTTTCAGTTAACCTTTCTCCTAAGCAGTTTTATGATGAAAATCTAATACCATTTCTTCGTGAGCAGTTGACTCAGAAGAACGTGGATGGTTCTTTCTTGGAGTTGGAAATTACCGAAGCGGTTTTGCTGGACCATCCCGAAGAGGCGCTGAAAGTTATTGAACAGCTCAAGTCTTTAGGCGTGAAGTTGGCCCTTGACGACTATGGAAGTGGTTATTCCTCCATTGACTATTTGACAAGAATTAAAGCAGATAGGCTTAAACTTCATGAAAGCCTGACCGGGAAGTACTGGGATTATAAGCCGGTTATGGAGGGGCTAATCTCAATTGCTCACGGTCTAGGTATGTCAGTTGTGGCAGAAGGGGTGGAGAGGCTAGAAGAGGCGAGGTTCTTGCACAAGGTAAATTGTGATTACCTCCAAGGTTATCTCTTTAGCAAGCCAGTATCAGTTCAGGAGACGCTAGAGATACGCAATCAAGACTATAGTCACCTCTTATGTATCGAGCAAAAGAAGGAAAAGGAGAGCTAAATCAGCTCTCCTTTTCCTAGTTTAGAACAAGAATTCTAGCTGTACGTTCGCACTTACTTCTACTTCACCAGGGTTGATCGTGGTTCCGGCGAAGGAGTCGGCCCTCATCACCATGGTGTTTACCATGGGGGCATAGGAACTATAGTTTTCACTCAGTGATACTAATTGAGTAAGGGTCAGACCAGCCGCCTCAGCCATCGCTTCCGCTTTTGCTACCCCTTGTTTAATTGCATTCTGTAGAGCTTTAAGTTGCATTGCTTGCTTATCTTCCACATCAAACTGGATCCCTTGGACTTGATTGGCGCCTGCCTGCACAGCTCGATCGATGATTTCGCCGACAATATCGAGGTTCTTAGTGGTGATGTTGATTCGATTGTGCACCCGATAAGTGGTGATGGAAGTCTCCTCATTGGTGCCCCGGCCCACAACTTGGGTAGAGCTATAGATATTGTAACCACTGGTAGATAGCTCCCGCTCTGTTAGTCCAAGTTCTTTAAGGGCTGTAAACACCTTGGCCATGCGAGAAGCATTATCCTGGGCAGCCACATCCGCAGAAACATCTTGGGTTTCCACACCTAGGGTAATGTGGGCAATGTCAGGGGCACCCGTCACTACGGCGCTTCCCGTGACGTGTAAACGGCCAGCTTCGGAGTTGGCCAGAGCAATTTCCGGGAGGAATGCACCTAAGCAGAGGGCTAGAACTAAGACTGTCAGAAGAGAAATGTTACTAAATGATTTACGCATTTTGATCTTCCTTTCATGGTATGTTTTTGAACCACTTCACTTTATATATCCTTCGACGAGTACAAAAGTTTATGTTGCAGGTAGAACATTTTGCGGTGCCGAAATAAACCTTGTAACTGTGATCGCATCTTGGTACACTAAACGAAAGAGGTGAGCCCATGGCTATTGAGAAACGCAAAGTGTTTATTATTAACACATCTTACTTCCTGATTCTTTTTGGCATTACTTATATTGCACTCAAGTACCTATTTGGCTTGAT
>JAAZLQ010000128.1 GCA_012799255.1 Bacillota bacterium | reverse complement strand
TTCATATGGCGGAATACTTCGATATAGTCGTTGTATTCTTCCTCAGTCAGATTCATATAATCTTCGAGAGGTGCGATAACTCCGTAACGATAGTAGGAGTCAGTCCAGTTTTCATAAACCTGGGCGATAGTGGGAGTTGTTCCGGCGGAAAAAGAAGCCACTAATTTTGTGTTTAGGTCGCTATAGCGTCCTTGATAAATAGCTTCCACTTCAATTTCATCTTGTTCAGCGTTGAACTTTTCAGTTAAGTACTCGGTAGCGGCACCTAACTCACTACCCATGGCATGCCAGAAGGTGATATGGACTTTTGCCGCTGCACTAGCACTGAGGGCAAGACACAACACTAGGGTCAATAAGGTCAGCTTTTTCAATCGCATATTAATACACTCCTTTGATTTCTTTATGTTCGTTGAAGAAAGAAACAACGCGTCAGTTCCCGCTCTCACCTCCTTCATTATCCCTTCAAACCTGTACGTGCAATACCCTGGATAAACTGCTTTTGGAGCAGTAAAAACAGGATCAAAATCGGTGCCATGGCAAAGGTTGATGCAGCCATGAGATAGTTATACTGGGTACCAACGTCACTGACAAAATAGGTTAACCCCACCGGTATAGTGCGCATTTTCGGGCTGTTAGTCATAATCAGGACCCACAAAAAGGAGTTCCAACTACCAATGAATTTAAAGAGCATCACTGTAACTAAAGCTGGTTTAGATAGGGGTAACATTACTGTGGTTAAGTACTTGAACTTGCCACAGCCATCTAAGATTGCCGCTTCAAAGAGCTCGTGGGGGATGCTCATAAAAAACTGCCGGAGTAAAAAAATGCTAAACACGCTAACTGTCCACGGAATAATCAAGGCGTAAAAGGTATCTACCCAACCGAAGTTTACCATGGTTATGTAATTGGGAATCAGCATTACTTCACCGGGAATCATCATGGTTCCCAAAAAGAGCAAGAAGAGGAAGTTCTTGCCAAAGAAGTTGAACTTAGCGAAGGCATAAGCTGCCAAGGCACTAAAAATCACTTCTATAAACATTACGGTGAGTGCGATAGTAAAGCTGTTCTTAAAGTAAATGTCAAAGGGCGCAGCTTCCCAGGCCACTTTGTAGTTCTGCCATTGGGGTACTTTAGGTAGCCACTGGATAGTCTTCAACGTAATTTCGTCAGGAGCCTTAATGGAACTAGTAACCATCCAGACAAAGGGCAACATCATAATGATTGCGCCACCAATAAGTACTGCATACAAAAGTCCCCGACTGAAACGTTTGCGGAAACGGTACTGCCACATTTGATTTTCTGCCAACATTGTTCTAGCCATTGTTTCTCCCCCCCTTAGGAATCGTAATGTACTCTGCGCTTAGATGCGGCCATTTGAATTAAGGTGAAAATAAAGATGATACCAAACAGGATGTAAGCTGCAGCGGATGCATAACCCATGCGATAACGTTCAAAAGCATTGCGATAGACGTAGTACACGATGGTCATTCCGCTATTGATTGGACCAGGTCGTCCCGTATACAAAACATAGACTTCGGTAAAGAGTTTAAGTGCTCCAATAATTGAGATGATGGAAATAAAGAAGGTTGTGGGCGAGATAAGTGGCAAAGTAACTTTCCTGAAACTCTGCCAGGGGCTGGCCCCATCCACTTCAGCAGCTTCATAAAGCTCTTTAGGAACGTTTTGCAATCCTGCTAAGAAGATGACAATATTATAGCCCATGCTCTTCCAAACGCTGATAATTACGATATTAATGATTGTCCATTTAGGATCCATCAACCAGTTGGGGTTGGAAAACTGCCATATTTCAGAAATGTGACCAAAGGTGACAAACTCCACAACTGTGTTCACCGCATTGGCCAGTCCAGCTAGCATCATGTTTAGTAGTCCATAATGTTGGTTGTAAATCCAGCGCCAGACCATGGAGATGGCAACCGAGGAAGTAACCCAAGGAAGAAAATAGGCGAGGCGTAGAGTGCCCCGAAAGCGGATTTTAGAATTTAAGAGTACTGCTACAATAAGTGCTAAACCGATGGAGAAGGGCACATACCCTATTGCATAACGCAAAGTGTTCACAATGGCAGTACGGAAAGTCGAGTCGTTTATGAGACGTTGATAGTTTTCGAGCCCTACGAAGTATTGGGTATCTCGCAGTAAGTGCCAATCGTAGAAACTCATAAAAATGGATTTTACCACCGGGTAAAAGCTAAACAGACCCAGGATAACAAAGGCGGGTAAGAGGTACAAATACGCCTCTAACGTCTCTTTCCAGTACTTTTTAGTCCTCATTTCATTGGGAATTTTGATCACGGTGGTGGTCCTCCTTTCAATCCAACCTTATGCTTGGAGGCAGGAATTTACCAGCCTATTTGCGAAATGGTTGGATTAAGTACATTCTCCTTGAGAGTGAGAAAAACCTTTTGGAAAAACAAAATCTTAGGTAAGAATTTGGGAGGGAACAGCATGCAAAGGACAGACTGGGGAACGCTGGACGGCAAGGTTGTAGAACTTTTCTCTTTAGATTTGGGGCGGGGTTGCAGAGCTGAGCTTACGAATTACGGAGCGGCCATCGTGAGCTTATTTGTTCCAGATTGTAGTGGTAACGTGGCAGATGTCTCGCTTGGTTATGACAACTTAGCAGGCTATCAACAGTGTACAAAGTCTTTGGGAGTGGTTGTGGGTCGGCACGCTAACCGGATTGCTGAGGCACAGTTTACTATAGGATCTAAGAACTATAAACTGGCGGCTAATATTGGTAAACATCACCTCCACGGCGGGCCAGGTGGTTTTGGTAATCAAGTCTGGGATGCTGAAATTATCCAGGTAGAGGGCAGAGAGGCGCTCAAGTTTAGGCTTCACAGCCCAGATGGTGAAGAGGGCTATCCAGGTAACCTAACCGCGGAAGTTGTCTATTCTGGCACAGGTGACGGTGGACTAAGGATGGATTACCGGGCTCGAAGCGATCAAGACACTATTGTGAACTTGACCAATCACGCTTACTTCAACTTGGCTGGTCAAGGCAATGGTCTTATTCTTGACCATGAACTAGAACTCTATGCTGACTTCTTTACCCCTACAGATGAAGAATCCATACCAACTGGAGAAATCAGGAAAGTGGAGGGTACACCCCTGGATTTCCGCACTAAAAAGTCTATTGGAGAAAGAATTGACGACGCTTACGATCAATTAAAGTTTGGCAATGGCTACGACCATAATTGGGTGCTCAGACGCACGGGAAATGGCTTAGAGAAGGCAGCTAGGGTGGAGCATCTCGCAAGTGGTCGAGTGCTCGAAGTTCTCACTACCAAGCCGGGAATTCAATTCTATAGCGGCAACTATCTAGCAGATACCCAAGGTAAAGGGGGAGTAATCTATCCTAAGCGGGGTGGGTTCTGCTTAGAGACCCAATATTTCCCCAACAGCATTAACATTAACCATTTCCCCAGTGTTGTGCTAAAGGCGGGCGAAATTTATCAACATAGTACTATCTATCAGTTTTCCGTTCTCGACTAAGTAAAGCTTGGGTAGTAGAAAGGGGCTGTACAGTGCGGATTCAATTTTTAGGGGCTGCGGAGACAACTAGCGGTTCATGTTACTTACTTTCTTTTGGGGACAGGCAGGTTTTGGTGGATTGTGGTCTGTTTCAAGGACCAGAAGAGCTGAAACAACGGAACTATGGAGAGTTTCCCTTTGTACCAAGTGAGATTGATGCGGTGATTCTCACCCATGCCCATATCGATCACAGTGGGCTCTTACCAAAGTTGGTGAGACAGGGTTTCACAGGTCCCATTTATGCCACTGGGGTGACCGTAGACTTGTGTCAAATTATGTTGGCTGATTCAGGGCATATCCAAGAAAGTGAAGTGGAAAGAAAGAATCGCAAACTGGCCAGGCGGGGGCAAAAGTTACTAACCCCCATTTATACGGTGGATGATGCCCTAAATACCATGGATCACTTTTTACGCATGGTTTATGATGAAGAAGTGGAGGTATTCCCCTCCTTACGGCTACGTTTTCGGGACGCGGGTCATATTCTCGGTGCTGCCATTGTGGAAATCTGGATTACAGAAGGCAATGAAACGTTGAAGCTGGTCTTCTCAGGTGATCTAGGTAACATGGATCAACCGATTGTACAAGATCCTACTTTTATTACAGAAGCAGATGTTCTAGTCGTTGAATCAACTTATGGGATTAGACTCCACGAAAACAGGGAACAACGCTTAGAACACTTGGCTGAGGTAGTGAATCGCACCATGAAACGAGGGGGAAACTTACTCATTCCCGCCTTTGCCCTAGGACGGACTCAGGATCTCCTTTACAGCCTCAAGGTGCTTGAGGATCGGGGAGATATTCCCCCATTGACTATCTACATTGATAGCCCCTTAGCAACTGCAGCCACAGAAGTGTTTAGCAAACATGCTCAAGTATTCGATTTGGAAGCTAGAACCATGATCAGAGAGGGACGCTCTCCCTTTGAGTCGCCTGGGGTGCACTACACAGAAAGTGTGCAAGAGTCCATGCGTCTAAACAATGTGGCAGGTGGCATCGTGATTATCTCAGCAAGTGGCATGGCTGATGCTGGGCGGATTAAGCATCATTTGAAGCACAATCTCTGGCGCGAACAGGCCACTGTGCTTTTAGTGGGCTATCAGGCCCAAGGCACTTTGGGTCGCCGCTTGCAGGATGGCGCGGAAGAGGTACGCATCCATGGTGAGCAGGTGAAGGTGGCAGCAACCATTGAGACGATTTCAGGTTTTTCAGCTCACGCGGATCAAGCGGCCCTGTTGCACTGGTTACGCCG
>JAAZLQ010000329.1 GCA_012799255.1 Bacillota bacterium | reverse complement strand
TGATATCGTTACCTTCATAAATATCTTACCTTGTTTTGCTTTCCCAGCTGAAGTAGCGGTTGCCTATCACCCTGAATATACTATCCAGCAACGCACCTACTACGCCGATACAGATCATGCCAGTGATAACCAGATCGGTGCGGGCAAGTTCATAGGCATGGGTGATAAGATAACCCACGCCGGCCAGACTGCCCGGCAGCATTTCAGCACCCACCAAACAAGCCCAGCCAATAGCCAAGCCCATCCGCAAACCATTGATAATATTTGGTGCGGCAGCCGGAATCAGGATCTTAAAGAAAATATCCTTTTCACTGGCACCCAATACCCGGGCTGAGTCAATCAAGGTTTGCCGAACATTCTGCACACCGAACATGACACTAGCAATGACCGGGAAGAAGCTCCCCATCCCGATCATAAAGATCATAGCGATCTTAAAATTGCCCCAAAACACATATTGCTGCCCAAAAGGCATATTAAAAACGGTGGCAATACTTGAGACCCCGAAGATAGCCAGGGCTAGAGGCTGCCATGCTAGCGGCGGTATCGGTTTGAAAATGCTGATAAAAGTCTCAAATAATCTCTGGATCGTTTTGCTGTAGCCCATCAAAACTCCTAGGGGTACGGCAATGAGCACTCCCGCTGTGTATCCGCTAAGAACTCGGATCAGACTCACCCCAATATTGCGTGGGATAGAGCCTAAACCAATAAAATCATCAGTGGCATGCAGGAAGTTTTCCAACACCCGACCGACAGGTGGCAAAACAGCCACATTCTGCGCCTGATAGGCGGCATACTGCCAGAAGATCAAGAGCAAAGCCGGTATGATAAAGGGCATAATGAACGCTAGGAACTTTTTATGCATAAAAGCTAGTCCTTTTCATGAAAACCTGAAATCATCACGGTACCAGGTAACTAGTACGGTATTGAACTCAATAATTTAAACCAGGCAGATACCATTTGAGCTCTACGGGTAGAGATCAACAGTACCTGCCTGGTTTTCAGTTTAACTTAACGACTGTTAGCCTTTTCTACAAAGGAAAAGTCGAAAACTTCTTTCTTTACGGTTTCGTAATCGGCGTCTTTCAGGCGGTCAGTAAATTTATTCATGGCTTGGATAGCATTGAAATATATTTCGATTCCGTCCAGCCACTCCTGGGAGGGATCCGAAGTATAAATGATATTATTTGCTAGGATGACATCCTTTTCGACCCCAATTTTGGCAGAATTGATCTCAGCGAACTTCTCGCGATTGTCATTGCCATAATGTATACAATCAACTACCACACTGACCAAGGCTTCGATAACTTCAGGATGGTTTTCGACTACTTCAGTCGTAGCTGCCATTACACAACAGGGGAAATTGGTCCACTTACCTTGTGGTGGGAAATCATCCAGTCGCATGACAATTTTGCCCATATCGTTCTTTTCGGCATTTTCAGGGTTGGGAGATGGCCCTACCCAGGCATCTACCGCACCGCTACGAATAGACGGCAACAGATTTTGGGCTCCTTTCAGGTCAACCATCAGCACATCCGCCGTGGTATCACCGGGATCTTCAGTTAGTTTAAAACCAGCGTCATTTAGAATGGATTCGATAAGTATGCGGGGGCCGCTTATCACTGAATGATAACCGACCTTAACGGGAGTGGGTGAATCTTCAATATACTTCTTAATAGCATCAAATCCATAGAAGTCGTTCTCCGGGCCCATAACCATGGAAACCCCTCCGCTCTGCAGAGGACTCAAGATCTTCACATCAGTACCCACATCGTAAGCAGAGAGCATAGCTGTATTGGAAGAGAAAGTTATGTCCAAATGCCCCTGACCCATCATGGTAGCGCATTCGGCTCCGCTTTTTCCGGTGATAACGTTAAATTTCGCAATTACCTGGTCATCCTGTAATAATTCGAATTGGCTCTCACTTACAGGGTTGATTCGAGCCGCTTTGTCAGCAAAAGCAGCCATATCGGACATAGCAACATTCAACAAACAAGTATGTAAGTCGTTTCCGTAAGCAACCGCTAAAGTAGGTACTTCTCCTGGCGTGGTATTACTGTTGCCCGCTTCAGTACCGCCACACCCACTTAGCGTAAACAGCATGGCCATCACCAAGACCATAGAAAAAATCTTCCTCACTACTAACATCCCCTCTCAAAATTGAAACCGGTTTAGTCATTTTTCGACTATGCCATAACCCTCGCTAATAAATAATATTATCATTTTCTATATATCCGTCAAGACGCATAGCCCAAAATTTTCATATATTGCATTCCTCTTTGTTATACTTAGGGGACGAAGCTAACGTGACAAACGGGCGACAAAACTTGACAGGGCAAAACGAGGACGTACTATAAAAATGTCAACTTGTCAGCATCGAACTTCAATTGTTGACATATAAGGTACGTCCCCGTGGATCCATCGGTCACAGTTGAAACCTAGTTAATTTGTCTCCCGGATCAGATCATAAATATTGGTAAAATCATGCCTGGTGAAAATCTTGGGAACTGGATAAAGAGGGTTGGCTTCCTTATAAGCCTGTTCAACCATAACTTGAATATCCTTCTCCTGGATCCCACTGATTTTATTCGGGATATCCATACTTTCATTTAATTCCTTAATAGCTTTGATAAACCGATGGGCTTTCTTTTCCACCGTATCTGATGGTTCGCTGACTTCTATCAAGTCGGCTAATTCAGCTAAAGGTTGATGAGCAGATTCCCCGTAGTATTCCAATACATAAGGCAGGATCACCGCATTGGCTAAGCCATGGGGAATTCCATAAAAACCACCTAAGGTATGAGCTATTGCATGGACATAACCTACATAGGCTTGAGTAAAGGCTATGCCTGCACAGTAGGATGCCTTCAGCATATTCTCACGAGCTGCTAAGTTGTTTCCATTGATATAGGTTTCATATAGATTTTCAAAGATGAGTTTGACTGCTTTTTCGCTCATCTGCCTGGTCTCTGGTGTGTTGCTTCTGCCTATATATGCCTCTACCGCGTGGGTCAAAGCATCCATACCGGTAGCTGCGGTTATATGAGGCGGTAAACCCGCAGTTAAGGTTGGATCCAAAACTGCATAGTGGGGGATGAGCGCCAGGTCACTGATGGGATATTTTCCGCGAGTATTTTGATCCGCGATCACGGCGGCCACTGTCGCTTCACTTCCCGTTCCCGCCGTGGTGGGAATAGCAAAAAGAGGTGGTATCTTTCTTCTGACCTTGAATAATCCTTTCATTTGATGAATGGACTTACCAGGCCGAGCAACCCTGGCGCCTACTCCTTTGGCACAATCCATGGGGGAACCACCGCCAAGAGCCACAATTCCTTCACATTCATGAAATCTATATAGCTGCAGCGCTTCTTCAATATTATCGATGGTCGGGTTCGGTACAGTCTTATCGTACACAGCAAAATCCACTCCATCGGACTTTAGCCCTTGGAGTAATCCATTTGCCAGCCCCAGAGAAACGATTTGTTGATCTGTAACGACCAGTACGCTCTGGATACCGTTATTCTTTATTAGCTTGGAGAGCATGGTCATACTGTTTCTGCCCTCAATTAACTCAGGTCTACGCCAAGGAAGGATGGCAGATACTAATTTAAGAACCGTCTGATAGATACGGCAATACAATTTGTACATTATAAATCCTCCATTACCTAGTAAGTATAAGCTTTGATCCTTATCGCATTTTGTATATACCAGGGCAATATCCTAAACAACGGCCCTTTGCAGACCTGTACACATAAGCCGCATAGGTTGCACAGTTCATGGTCAATGATTACTTCGGCATTTCCCTTGGCTCTTCGGGTTACCAGCGGCATCGTTCTCCCCCCCTTCAGGTATCTCAAAGAAATGTTTGATCTTACAACGCAGAGGTAATGATTTTGTACTGGTCTCGCAACTGCTGTTTCTTCTCTTGCTTGCTCATAACCGGCAGAGGCCATTCGATATAATCTTTCTCCCTATCCTCTTTAGCCAGCTCCGGGAGTTCAAATATTTTGTCCTCCTGGGAGTGCGGGCAGTCGACCCAGCGGCCGTTTTTGATATGATTTCTGCGCACTGCTACTGTTTTTATCATGCCAGTCACCAGTTTTAATAAATTCTTGTTCTTGGGAGACATGATGGGCATGGTTACACCGGCAGCTTTGCATACCACCGCCATACATTTGGCAGGATCACAGCAGCCAGAGGCATGATAATCCACCAGATGTTTCGCTGTCCCGGCACAGTTGCCCATGGCCATTTTCTTCATGGGAAGTGCGGCTATGTCCTGCTCGGAATAAGGCTTGCCGCTGCGATCAAACCACCAACGTTGGCCATCGACAACTATCCCCGAACCCTCGATGATACACAGAGAGAAATCCCGCCTGACTTTAGCTTTGAAGTTGTAATAATCCAGGCCGCTTTTGGTGGCGGCCAGACAGCCGCCGGAACAGGCCTGTTCGATTTGGAAAGCGATCTCCGGTGTGACTGCGTTTATATCCGTGACCTGAGGTGCATCATGGTTGGTTCGACCTGCCAAGGCCAATAGATTGGGGAAATCATGCTTGGTTTTCTCATCCATCAGTGATGCTATGGCCGGGCGGAACTTGGTTACCCGCACATTGCCTATTATCTCCACATCAGTGTCATTAAAGCCACGACGTACCGCTTCCTGCATGAGCTTGTTCTGCTCGGGGTCAAAGCCCATCATGTAGGTGGTAATGCGGTCAACTTCCACACTGTTGTTGCCGCAGACGATCATCCCCACCCTTACCGGATCCACAGGTGCGGGGGTATTACCTTCACCGCCGATGATCCCATCGATGACTGTCAAGTCCGGCTTGAACAGATAAAGCAGGTCAGCTAGCTTTTTGTTGATGGCGTGGTTGTGGTTCCTCTCCCGCAGGAAATACGGTATGGTTCCCATGGCATTCTTGAAGCCCAGGGTGACGCCGGTATAAAGATTGGTTTTCATCTTGGGCACTGAAATGTAAAAGGCTTGGCCACGCACTACTTCGTCGAGTATCTCCGGCAGATAGACCTCCTTCATCACTTCGGCCTTGGGCAGCATATAGCGTACCACGGGCTGCTGCTCCAGGGGTATCAATTGGGTACCGTAATACTTGGCTATCCTGTCATAACCGGCGACGCGGAAACTTACCGGAGTCGGCATGGGTTTGCCGGATGATTCCACAATAGATATTGTATTGGTGTACTGCCGGATATAACTGACCACGGCATCAAAAACTCTCGGGTCAGTGGTCTCCGGATAATCGCGCTCGTCGAAGCCGCTATCGTGGTACACGGTGACCAGATTGGGCTTGATCAAAACATGGCGATTGTTCTTCAACTCTTCGGAGAAATGACAGCGCGCATCGAGTTCGTCCAAAGCGCTATATACGGTATCTCGAATCGCCTTTATGTCCTCGCGGTCGAAATAGGCTGGGGTGCCGTAGTCTTGGGGCAAAACCACGTAATCTCTCATGTAGTCCATTTCCGGTGCGTCTTTGATGATCACATAACTTTTTGGTCTCATGGAGGCCTCCATTACTTTACATATCTCCTTAGTCCCGTTGTCATCCCATGGGACGCAGCATCTCAAGCAGGTTTTCCATCCTGTGTCGAATATCCTGGCGTAGATCCGCCCCGCCGGAGTATATGCACCAGTAGGTAGTGATCGTATACAGCAGCCCGATAGCTAGCTCCAACATGTATCCAGGTGAAAACTGCCCGGTAAACTCACCCTGTTGCTGGCCTTTATCAAAACAGTCATACATAATCGCCAGAAGGGAAAACTCGCTGTAGTTGTAGACACTGTTCCTAGATAGCAGCATGATGGCATAGAAGGTAGCGACAAACTCTGTTCCTTTACGCTCAAAATAGAGGGCCTGATAATCCATTACTTGCAGGAAAGCTTGCCCGTAAGATTCTTTCGGCAATGATTGGTAGTAGTTCATCAGATCCCGACTCTCTTCCTTGACATACTCTACTAGAATATCCTGCTTGGAGGTGAAATGGTGATAAAAAGTCCCGCTGGCGATCCCCGCCCCTTTGCAGATATCAACCAAGGTGGTTTCTTCATATCCCCGTTCCTTTATCAAGCCCAGGGCGACCCGAAAGATTTTCTCCCGGGTTTGCTGACCCTTTTTCGTAGTACCAGTCTTGTTAGCAGTCATGTTAGCTTCCTTTCTTGGAACGTCAGACAAACTTGTCATGTCCA
This sequence comes from Bacillota bacterium, assembly GCA_012799255.1. The sequence continues at coordinate 3,730 of JAAZLQ010000329.1, read as the reverse complement.
TCACCCGACTCGAAGAACTCACCTGAAATGGCGCATTCCCTTGGGTTTGTGCATTGACACTCTTGCAATCATATTATACAATGATTTCAAACCGAATGCACTCGGTTTTTTACAAAAGAGGTGTCAGCATGTTCAATTCACCCTTTATTCTGATTTTCCGTTTGAGTGCTCTGCTCTTTTGGGCAGGGGCACTGTATCTGATCGTTGTTCACGATTTCTGGTATTTGCTGTTAGCGATATTGCTGCTGCACACCGGAGAACTGATCTGGATTGGATACAGACGCGGTATACAAGCCGGGTACTCTGGAGTCTATTCTGTTCTTATGACACTTATCTTTGGATTTACTTGGTGGTTGTACCTGGATGAATAACCACCTACATTTCCAGACTGTGAATCGATGGAGACATTTGCCATGCAAGTTAAAGTTTACCCGCTGCCGTTTCTTAACGACGACGCCCTAGACGAGATGGGTAACCTGGAGGTTCCCACCGGAGCCACCCTGCGAGATGTATATAAGAAACTGCAGGTGCCGCTGCTTTTGCGTCCGGTTTTGCTCTGCAGCGTGAATTATGAAAAATCATCCTTGGATCGAGTACTCCAGGAAGGGGATGTCATAAGCTTCTTCTTTCCCATTACCGGAGGATAACCATGAATTGTTTTACTCAATATCATCACTGCAAGTGACGCTGCTAAGGAGGAGGAAATGTATTGAAAGGTTACATGGGCAAGATCCTTTTCGTAAACCTCACCACTGGCGATATCGAAGAGCGCCTCATTCCTGATCACATCTATGAAATGCTGCTTTCTGGGGTGGGGCTGGGAGCTTATGTACTATATAATGAAATACCGGCAGGAGCTGATCCCTTGGGCCCGGAAAACGTTCTGGGAATTGTTAGCGGACTATTGACGGGCACAGGCAGCTTTATGACCGGTCGCTGGATGGTGGTATGCAAATCTCCTCTCACCGGCGGCTGGGGTGACGCCAACTGTGGCGGTACCTTGGCACCAGCTATCAAGCAGTGCGGATATGATGGTATTTTCTTTACCGGTATTTCGGAGAAACCGGTATATTTGCTGGTCAATAATAAAGGCCCGCAGCTCAAGGATGCTTCCCACGTCTGGGGCAAAGATGCCACCGAGAGTGAGGAAATCCTGATTTCCGAAAATACGGCCAAGAAGAAACCGGCGGCCGCAGTGATCGGTACCGCCGGCGAGAAAGTATCACTCATTGCCGGGATATGTAATGACGGGGGCCGTCTGGCCGCGCGTTCAGGCGTCGGAGCGGTCATGGGCTCCAAAAGACTAAAGGGGATAGTCCTGGTCGGTTCCAAGCCTATAAAATGCCACGACCCTCAGGCAGTAAAGCTGATCAGCCAGGCCTATGCTAACAAGATTCGCAAACTGAACCTGCCCGGAATAGTCAAAGGCAGCCTGCTTCCTGTCGGGGGAAAAGTTATGGGCTCCATGAAACATGTAGCGCCTATTGACGGAATGATGTTTGCCACCTTGATGAAAAAATGGGGTACCCCTCTGTCCAATGGGATGGCAGTTACCAATGGCGATACCCCCATCAAGAACTGGGCTGGCTCATCGAAAGATTACAACCGCTCCTATTACAGTCGCATAAATTCCGATCTTGTTATCAAGCGAGAATATCGTAAATACCACTGTTACTCATGTATTGTGGGCTGCGGGGGCGTCTGCGACATATCTGATATTGGGCAGGGTAGGTTTACCCATACCCACAAGCCAGAATACGAAACCTGTGCTGTATTCGGGCCCTTGCTGATGAACCGGAACTTGGAGTCTATATTCTATATCAATGAACTGCTCAATCGAGGGGGAATGGACAGCATATCGGCCGGTAGTGCCATTGCCTTTGCCATGGAGTGTTATGAAAAGGGTCTGTTGACCCTGGAAGATACCGGCGGGCTAGATCTTAACTGGGGCAACGCTGAGGCGGTCATCAAACTGGTAGAGATGATGATAGCCCGAGAAGGCCTGGGGGATTTGCTGGCCGATGGGGTAAAAATAGCTGCCCAGAAGCTAGGATCGGGCTCAGACAAATATGCCATCCACGCCGGGGGCCAAGAACCCGGGATGCATGATTCCCGTTTCGACCCCATGATGGGCGTTCATTACAGCGTGGATCCAACTCCTGGCCGGCACACCATCGGTGCCGCCCAGTATTACAACATGACCAGGTTATGGGAGAAAGTATCCTGGGCACCACCAGTGAAAATCTATCCTAAGAATGAGGAATACGAGGCTACTGACCGTGAGGCGTTAAAATCAGTAGCCGGCTCCTGTTATAAACAAATTGTTGATGGGATAGGCGGATGTTTATTTGCTCAGATAATGGGTGTGCAGCATTGGCAGGCTTTTGAATGGCTGAACGCCGCCACCGGCTGGAACAAGACCCCGGATGAATATATGCTCATAGGTAAGCGCATGCAAACTCTGCGGCAATTATTCAATGTCAAACATGGTGTGGAACCGAAGAGTTTCAAAATGCATCCCCGCATGGCTGGGGAACCGCCCTTGAAGGAAGGCCCTTTGAAAGGACGACAAGTGCCTATCGAGGCTATGATGAAGTTGCACTGGAAGCACTTTGGCTGGGATGAAAATACCGGTGCTCCCCTGCCGGAAACCATTCAACAGCTGGAATTGGATCAGTTGCTGCAGGAGGGATGATGGGAATGGCCAAGGGAGAAGTCATTATAGATTATCAAATCTGCATGGGTTGCGGGATATGTATCAACGCCTGTCCGTTCAGCTGTTTGGATCTGACCCGCTACGGAAACGACGCGTATAAACGTCTGTTTCCTGAACTGGAACCCGATCACGGGTGTACCGGATGTGGCATTTGTTCCAAGGCCTGTCCATTGGAGTGTATGACCGCCATAAAGAAGGATAAGGATGAGAAAAAGGACGCTGTTTCGTCATAGGTTCGAGTTAAGCCAGCGGATAGGAGAATCAGTATGAATAATAAATGTTCTACACCAGATCCATCACTGCGCTACGCCCGGCAAACAATTTTAAAAGAAGTAGGAACTGAGGGACAGGCTCGCATCGCCTCATCGGGAATGTTGGTGGTGGGAGCCGGAGGACTAGGCTCTGCGGCCTTGTATTATTTAGCTGCAGCCGGTGTAGGAAGGCTGGGCATAGTCGACCATGACCAGGTCAGCCTGTCCAACCTGCAGCGACAGATCGTCTATACCACCGCTGACCTGGGAGAGCAAAAAGCGAATGCAGCCGCCCGGAGGTTACAGGCTCTTAATCCAGACGTCCACCTAATCAAACATCACCTCGAAATCACTGCTGACAACGCTCCATCCATAATCTCAGATTATGATGTAGTGGTAGATGCGGTAGACAATCTGCCCACCCGCTACATTATCAACGATGCCTGCTGTACACTGGGAAAGCCGCTGGTAGAAGCTGCCGTTTCCGGGTTCGATGGCTTGCTTATGACCATTATTCCCGGCCAGACCCCCTGTTATCGCTGCTTGTTCCCCTCTCCCCTTCCAGATGAATTCGCTGCCCAGATCAGCTCCGGGGTAATGGGCATGGTACCGGGAACCATCGGTTCACTGCAAGCCCTGGAAGCAATAAAGGTTTTACTTAAAATCGGTTCTACCCTATCAGGTCGTTTTCTAGCTTTTCGAGGACTCGATATGCATTTCGAAGAGATCAGCCTCCCCCGAGACCCCAACTGTCCTGCCTGTA
>JAAZLQ010000152.1 GCA_012799255.1 Bacillota bacterium | reverse complement strand
GAGCCTGTTATGTAAAGGTTATAATCGCTTGCGGACACTAGACATTGGAGCTTTTCTAAGCTATTATAGTTCCTGTGACCCCGCGAGCCATTAGCTCAGTCGGTAGAGCACCGGACTTTTAATCCGGGTGTCCCGCGTTCGAGTCGCGGATGGCTCACCACTTATGCCCCCATCGTCTAGCGGCCTAGGACATCGCCCTCTCACGGCGAAGACACCGGTTCAAATCCGGTTGGGGGTACCAAATTCGCAAATGATAAGAGTCCAGTAAACACTGGGCTCTTTTTGCATAAGAACCCTCTTTTTCACTCATATTATTGACAAGAGGAGGGACCATGCGTGAATAGGACAGTAGGAATAGTGATTGTGCTCTTGGTCGTTCTAGGTCTAGCCATCTACATAAATGCCCAGCGCCAAGCCGGTCCTGACTGGCAGGATGGTACCTATGTTGCCAGATCTAACCCTGATGAAAGGGGCTGGTTCGGGGAAATCGAGGTCACTATTAAGGATGGGAAGATCACCAAAGCCAACTATGAAGAGTTGAATCAGGAAGGAAACCGCAAGGGTGCAGACTATCCGTATCCAGCGGGGCCAGAGTCCCATGACGACTACGAGAAGAGGCTGGTGGATTCGCAAGATCCCGACAAGGTGGAAGCCATTACAGGCGCTACCCAGACCCGTGATCGTTTTGTAGAAGCGGCCAAGGAGGCCCTCCGCAAGGCTGAACAGGGAGATCAGTCTAGACCCCCAGTGATTCAGCCACCGCAGCCACCTGCTCCACCTGACCAGGACCAAGCCGGCGACTTTCAGTGGCGGGACGGCACTTACACGGCTAGGACAGAGACTGATGATTACGGATACTACGGCGAAATCGAACTCGTGATTGCAGACGGCAAGATTACGGAGGTTCGCTACGATGAAAAGGATCGGGAAGGAAACCCAAAGGGACCTGACTATCCGTATCCCCAGGGCCCTGAATCAGAAGACAAGTATGAAGAACAACTGCTGGAGACTCAAGATCCCGAAGAAGTTGAAGTAATCACCGGTGCCACCCAGACCTGGGAACGTTTCAAAGAAACCGCCCAGGAAGCACTGAAACAAGCAGCAGCGGGCGAAGACATGATGCCTGATATGTCTCAGCCTGAGTCCCAAACTGGAACCTAGAGGCAATACGTGAAAGAACAACATGGTGCAGTCTCACTTCGAGGCTGCACTTCTTTTTTGCCCATTCCCTTCTTCCTTCGAGGCACAGGAGTGAACTCAGTCGACCACTAGCCAGGCTTTGACAGCAGCCTCCAGGGCTACACCGCGGGGTATATCATGGTTAAGGCCATCGAGGATACTCTAGGCCTGAAGGCCGTGCTGGACTCCATCCGCAACTGCCTGCTCTTTCCACGCTTCTACAACTCTGCCGTGGAGTTGGGGACCTATCAGCTGCCCCGCCTTGACCTCCAGGGGTTCTGAGAGACATACCCCCAACTGGCGAAATCTGATAACAAATCGCTGACCCTGCCATCCATCAACTGGAAATGAACCCATAGCATAAAAAAAGGACCTCGTACTTGTGTACGAGGCCGTGAAGTTATTCTTGTGCGTCGTCTCGCCGCCATGGCAGCCGGCTGCACAAGTG
>JAAZLQ010000228.1 GCA_012799255.1 Bacillota bacterium | reverse complement strand
TCAACAAGATACCTATACGCCGTTGAATACGCTCTGTCTCTGTTTTATCAAACCCATAAAGAATTGTTACATCTTTGCGAGGTTCAAACGGTTTTGACGGGTAGTTTTCACTAAGCCAATTTATAAAAGGTTCTGTTTTAAGTCTGTTAGTGCATAAAGCTGTACCGTTTCCAACCTTAAAAGCTTTGATCTCCATGCAGACGTCTAATGGGTCTTTTTCTTCCCAACCGGGCATATTAGCTGGTGTGATTTCTAACCCAAGGTAATCTGCTACTTCTTTTTTAAAGCGTTTTATATCGGCATCTTCAACCCTTGGACATATATCGTGATTGAGTAAAATAACATTATCTTTTCCGTATTTTCTTACTGCTTCTATTGCTACTAAAGCAGATGAATGACCGCCCGAATAGCAAACTATGTATTTCAAACCTATCACCTTAACCTTTCTTTGTTTGTTTTTTCGCACATACCTTTCTCTCCGTAAAAAATGCTTCATCTTGCCCGTTTCTGCAATAATGATTTTCCGGCATACATTGATTACAAGTAAATGCTCCATGAACCCTATATCTTCTGAATTTAAACGGAACGCTAATCTTAATATTTTTGCCACAATAATAGCAGTAAGTTTTAAAAATCATAGACAGTTCCTCCTTCGCATTAATTCCGTAATCCGAATCAATCTAATTTGATAACGAATTTCCATTTGTATTTCCCGCCCGTGTCAGCGTTCCTTATTCGTTGCCGCTCCAAGCCGTACTTGTCCTCTAACTCCTTATGAAAGGTTCTGATAGATGCACCGTATTTAATGTCACTCCTAGTACACCAATCTTTGAAGTCTGAAAACAATACATCCGTTGTTTCTTCGAGTAGTTGGGGGAGAGTGACTCCTTCCTCTACTGCCCAAGTCAATACTGTAGAGTTCTCGGTCTTGTAGCTCTCAAGAGCGGCTTTAACAACCTCTGGATTAGTAAATTGATTGTTATGGAGTAATCGCCTTAACCCCCTTAACCCAATGTTCAAAAGGTAGGAGAGAGCTTCGTCCGTCGTGACCTTATCTTCTATGAAGGGATCAAAGTCCTCGTCCTCTGGGGTGAATCTGGCTGTAAAAGGTATGAACATCAGTCTTGAGTACATTCCTTGTGATTTGTCAGCAATACGGGGGAGAGTGTTACAGCTAAATATCATCTTAGCGTGGTTCTTCAAAATGAAGGGTTCTTGATATTTCCTCTGCACGGTCATGCTCTCACCAGTAAACAGTTTCTTAATGGTTCCCGTATCACCAATCTCACTAGCGTCAATGTCATCGCCTATGTTGGCTAATTTGTTCTCAAGCTCGGCTGTGAGGAACGTGTCCGATAGTTTCTTTAGTTCAATGGTGGATAAATTCTCTTCACCTATGAACTTTTTAAGCATATTTAATATTGTTGATTTCCCGTTGTGTCCTCCACCGTATAAGATGAACCCTTTACGGAAACGACAATTTTTAATGAGTATGTAACCAACCATTTCCTCAAATAAGTCAATTACCTGTCT
>JAAZLQ010000200.1 GCA_012799255.1 Bacillota bacterium | reverse complement strand
GAAAAAATAAAGATATATATAGAGATATAATATAATAGTAAGAAAAGGCCAAATATTGAATATTGATTAAGCTTCCTTTTACTATAGTTTAATTGTAGACACAGCGGCGCAGTGTACCATAGTCACTACCACATAAGAATGATTGTAGTCAATCACAAATTATCTAATTATCTAATTATCTCAACAATCTCAACCTTCTCAACTTTTTGACGCCTTTTAAATTTATTTTTCGTTTTGATTTCAAATTTATTTGCTTCCACTGTTATTATAACAGTAGTACAAATATAAATTTATTTTCATATATATACATATTTAATTTTACGTCAAAAGGTTGAGAATGTTGAGAATGTTGAGATAATAATGTTTGTTAGATAATCAAGAATTGATTTGTTCAAGTGTTGCTATAACATAGACGCAATATTGCGTATAATATAAGTAGGAGGTGGCATTATGCTTTATAAAGAAATAGGTACAGACCCACAGACAGGCTGGCCAATACTACTGTGTCCAAATCAGGTAATACGTTATAGAATGCCTAAATGTCTGTTCTGTGGCAAAACAGATGTGATATCATATAGTAGACGCATGTTTAAGCATTTACCATGTGATGAATGTGGCAGGTTTTTACAGAGCTTTATGCAAGCTAAGAGTAGACTTAATAGCCGGACGGCACTGGATAACTTTAAGAAGAAGCTAGACATCCTAATGTACAGGAAGGAGAAAGGATATATAGTTCCTGATAACCTCGACGCCGCGGTGCGATTTTATGAATATTTAGATAAGCAGCTGCCAGAGCCAGTCGTGCGTAAGATTCAAACGTATACAGACTATTGTAGGTACTGCGGCGAAACCATGGAGATACGTGTAGGCGAAAATCGATGTATACGATGTGCAGACAGATATAAGGACTTCAGACGATTGTCAGCAAAAGTAACGAACCTCAGTGTAGCTGAATACAATAGACTAACTGAAGTGTTGGATGAGTATGCAGTGCTAATGCGTAAAGGTAGACGTGTGCCAAATATATCAAAAGTTCGCAAAAAGATGAAAGGACCAGTGTAAGCAACTGGTCCTTATCATTTAGTTACTGTGGACTTTGATTGTAGGTATGCCATCTTTGTTTATGTATGGCTTACCAGCAGCAATCCATTCTTTATGGCCTTCCTGGTCTATTACTGGTTCGCCATCTTGTTCGTATATGCGGAATATGTCCCCGATTGTCAGCTCCATGAACTCGACTGGTTCCCAGCTATCATCCCCACAGCGGCGCTCTACGGTTCTTGACATAGTTCACACCTCCTCCGCCTTGATTGTCTCTATGAGTTCTTCAAGTTCAGATGTGGCCTCTACTGATAGCTCCTCACCATACTTGCACAGCCAATCTGTTAGTCTCTCAGATATTGAGGGAGGCTCGGGTACTGGCTCTGGGGCGCGGTATAGTGATGATGATGTTATAACACGCTTGTAGGTCTCATTAACTACAATAGGTCTGTGGGTGTCGGGCACCTTGGATGCCTCATCCTGGTTACTGACAGGCACGGCGTTGCTGCCATACGTCTCTGTAAACTGAAGGTACGCCTCGCGGGATATGTCTTGTAGTGAGCCTATGGAGGTATCTGCTATGAACTGTACGTCAGCGGCGCCCGCTTCGAGCAACTTAGTTACTTGTAGTACCACATCTGGACCCTTCGCCACACGCCACATCTTAGATGCAAGCCACTTGAGGTCAAAGTCTGAGGCTAGTTTGCGGTCCCGGTCGAGTCTCAGCACACCAGGCTTGAAGTTATAACTGTATGTGTACTCTGCATAGTCACATACAAACAGGCCATTAACAAACACCTTGCCAGGTATATCCAGTATCTGACCAAACTCAGTGTCACTTATTACTGTGTAGTCTGCCCTGAGGTGCAAGTTTGTAGGTACTATTATATTGTTCCACTCATCTTCGCTGATGTTGTGTATCTTTATCGTTAGGTCCTCGTCGGGTACGCTGGACCATGGGTGCTTGGTGTCGATAAAGAACGTTAGCACATCAGCGCCGAAGCGCCGTGACTTGACGAACCTGGGGCGCCACACTTCACGGCACCCGTAGTTATAGAATACTACAGGCTTATTGTTTCTGAGAAGCACCAGGGTTGCTACCTTGTAACCCTCACCAAATTGGCCTATCGTCGCGGGGTCGCCGGACTTAGTTGTCGAACCAAGCAATAGTGAGTTTGTAGTTAACACTGACTTCTTGTTGCTGATACTTACCGTCTGCGCGGCGGCGTCATACTCCCATGACGCTTTGTTGTCGTTGCATTGTATTTCCTGGTCTAATGCATTCTGAAACAATTCACGCATAGCATCGGCTATGCCCCATGACGGAACATAGTCGCTTGCTATGGTTAACTCTAGCCTCTTCATTCCCTCTCCTCCTTCATTAAGATTATCGGGTCTCTAGCTTTTCTCATCCACACTCCTTCGTCATCCTCCGTCACTAAGATTATCGGGTCCCTCTTGTTAATTATGTTTACTGTGAACTTATTTGCTAGCTCAACTATTTCATCTTGTGTATATATACCATACCACATGCGTCCAAAATACTTTAATAGATGCCTCCTAACTATTTCTTCAGCTGGTGCCCTAAACTTGACGTAGTACCCAAGTAACCCACGTACCAGCGACGCATAATAAGTGTGCATGATGTAGTTATTGCCATCTTCATACTTAGCCATTTTTAACCCTCCTCCTTGCCTCTCAATAGCATTGAAGTTGTCACT
>JAAZLQ010000314.1 GCA_012799255.1 Bacillota bacterium | reverse complement strand
TTGGCGAGGGAGTGTTCGAAAAGGCAAAGTTCCACGATCCTCCGTGCCTTTGAGAAAAGCTCCATCGCCTAGATCTTTCATGTCTTTCAAAACGACCCTTATAACTATACTATTTTCCGGAACGGGAAAACGGGATTTCATTTCAAAAAGTATGAAGGGCTGGGGGTTATCGACACCCGTTGTGATTCCCGCTCTCCCGTTTGTAGTAGGAAGTTCCCGTTTCTAATATCAGAATACCAGGAGGCATATCCTCCAATTATGTCATTATGTCGCAGATTAAAAGGAGGTGAAAAACGTGAACGTTGAGTTGAATGTTAACGGGGTTCCTGTACAGTTACAGGACTATGATTTTTTGGAGTCATACTTTTTATCGCATGAGCCCGGTGTATATACGTTAAGGGAGCTCTTTGGTCCACTTTGGACCAGCTTTAATCGTCCACAGTATTATGGTCGTTGGTTCAAGCAGTTGGTAGATTTAGGGATTGTCGATCATATTCACATTGGCGGTAAACGCTCTAACGGCAGTATGGAATATGTTATCTGGTAGTTTTACGTTTATGGCAAGCTAAGTCATAATCCGCTATTTTAACATTTAACGTGGAGGCCTACTGTGTGGGCTTCCACGAATACCAAAAATACGATAAATTCAAAGGAGAATACCTATGAACAGATATAGAAAAATGATGAGCTTGAAAAACGAGTATGTCCAGGAGAAGTCGAAAGATGAAGGTTTTCAGGCAAGTTGGCTGCACATTGCGTTTTTGTTGATGTGGTTAGAGGAGCACTTTGGGGTCAACCCGAACGTTTCTGTTCTTTCCCAGGAGGCAGTTACCGATTTCTTCACTTGGATGGAACGTGATCTTAGTTACTCGGACAGAACCCGCTTGTCTATTGCTACCGCCCTAGGTGAGTTTTTGACATTTGCCTACGAGAAGGAATATTTGGAGCATGACCTTACGGTGTGTATCCCGGCCATTCATGCCTAACCAGTTCGATGGTGTTACTCTCGGGTTGCATAGGTGGGACATTAACTTAATTGTCTCTGAAGTTACCCACCTTTGCTTCCCCATTTAGAAAATTCCATAACCAAGTGGTCATTGGGGCGAGCTCGTGTATCCCTTATATGTGTCACTTTTGTTAGTGGGTATGGATTAATTGATTGTTTGGTTACAGTAGTAATCCATTTTTATTCCGCTACCCAGAAGGGGGCAACGTCACCGCTTACGACTATGTACACCTGTAGTGATGTGCCTCACAAATATATATTATATTATTGAATATACAGATAGTTTAGAAAGGAATGAAAGCCATGAACCAAGAAATGGTGGAATACAAGGCGCATTTGAATAACTTAGAGCGCAGTCAAAGGACGATTGATGGCTACTTGGGAGAGCTGCTGTTCTTCCAGAAGTGGCTAGAGGAAAGGCTCAATGGTCCAGTTAACATCGAGGACATAACAGGAAGTGAGATTAACGCATTCTTGCTGTATTTGAAGGAAGAGCGGGACTATAAACCAGCTAGTAGGCGGCGTATTGCTGCTACACTCAAGGGGTTCTTCAAGTGGGCTTATAAGCAGGGATACATTACTACCGATTTAGCCGATACCGTTCCCTCGATTAAGGTTCCAGACACGGAACGCCATTTTCTAAGCCCCGAAGAAGTAGAGGCTTGGATCGACGCAGTGGAACATGATGTGAGTAAAGTGGCGATGTGGCTGATGTACTATGCTGGCCTACGTATATCGGAAGCTACGAATTTAAGAATAGACGAGGTACATTTGGAGGAAACCGGAGGATGGATCATGATCAGGCGTGCCAAGGGCGGTAAACATAGGAGAGTACCTATTGCGCCGGCTTTAGAGCAAATCCTGAAGGATTATCTGACCTGGAGGGTGGATTCTGAGTATTTATTGGCCACCGAGAAGACCGGACGTATTAAACCAGTTACCATTCAAGCCGAACTCAGGGACGCTAGAAAGAAGCTAGGGTGGTCTGAGGATATAACACCTCATACCTTGCGCCATTCCTTTGCTAGCCAAATCTATTCTCGCACCCAGGATATTTTGGTAGTCTCAAAATTACTCGGCCACACAAATTTGGCCACCACACAGGTTTACGCTCATCTTCACGATGATAGGATGGTGGAGGCTGTTAATGCCATGTAGGTAAACGTGGGAGCAGGTGGCTCTGTCATCTGCTTCCTCATAAACACGTAGGGAGGGAGAAGCTCGTGACCAAACGGGTTAGTAAAGCAGAAAAGATCAAAGCAATCCTAGAGGGCTTGGATTCTGGTAAGAGTAGAGAGGATCTGGCAGCAGCCCTTGGCTATAAGGACTGGCGAGGAATTGATGTTTTAATGCGCCGGGAAGGGTATGTTTATAAGAATGATAGGTATGTTTTTCCCGAGGAAAAGGAACCGTATCAGCCTGAAGCGTTTATACCCGAGCCTGTAAGGATTGTTTTACAGGAACTGAAGATGGGTGAAAAGGACTTTTCGGCTATAGCAGCTAAAGCAGGTTTTACAGATCGTAATGATCTGGCTACTTATATGAAGGCACAAGGATGGCTTTGGTCACCCGCTGAAGGGACATATATCAAAGAAAGCTCTAACGGTG
>JAAZLQ010000122.1 GCA_012799255.1 Bacillota bacterium | reverse complement strand
TTATCCGAGATATTTTCGGTGTCCTTAAGCCAAACGGATACAGACAGTTCAACACAGCCTATATCGAAATTCCAAAGAAACAAGGCAAATCGGAACTGGCGGCGGCAGTGGCGTTGTATCTTTTGTGCGCCGACTTTGAGCCGGGTGCAGAAGTGTACGGCTGTGCAGCGGATAAAGACCAGGCGCGAATCGTATTTGATGTTGCTTTGGAAATGGTAAGGCGAAGTCCTCTGCTTAAAAATAAGATGACCATCCAAGCAAGCCAAAAGACCATGACCTACAATCCGACAGGCAGTAAATACAAGGCTTTGTCGGCAGATGTGGCTAACAAGCATGGTTTTAATACTCACGGCGTTATTTTTGATGAGTTGCATACCCAGCCGAACCGAAAACTGTTTGATGTTATGACCAAGGGATCCGGTGATGCGAGAATGCAGCCTCTTTATTTCCTGATCACAACGGCGGGAAACGATACGCAGTCTATCTGCTACGAAACCCACCAAAAAGCAAAGGACATCATTGAGGGGCGAAAAGTTGACCCTACCTTCTACCCTGTAATTTACGGTGCAGAGGACGATGACGACTGGACTGACCCGGAAGTTTGGAAGAAAGCAAATCCATCCCTTGGTGTAACGGTCGGAATCGATAAGGTGCAGCAAGCCTGTGAACAGGCAAAGCAGAATCCGGGAGAAGAGAACGCCTTCCGTCAGTTAAGGCTGAATCAGTGGGTTAAGCAGGCTGTCCGTTGGATGCCGATGGCAGTTTGGGATGCCTGTGCATTCCCGACCGACAAATCGGAACTGGAAGGCCGCGTCTGCTACGGAGGTCTTGACCTTTCAAGCACTACGGATATCACGGCATTCGTGTTGGTGTTCCCACCGGAAGATGAGGATGATAAATATATCATTCTGCCGTATTTCTGGATACCGGAAGATAACATCGACCTGCGTGTCCGCCGTGACCATGTGCCGTATGACATTTGGGAACGACAGGACTTGCTTATGACTACCGAGGGCAATGTAGTCCATTACGGATACATCGAGAAATTCATCGAGTCCCTGGGTGAGAAATACAACATCCGTGAAATCGCCTATGACCGTTGGGGTGCTGTTCAAATGGTGCAGAACCTTGAGGGCATGGGATTCACGGTAGTGCCTTTCGGACAGGGCTATAAAGATATGTCCCCTCCGACCAAGGAACTGATGAAACTTGCGATGGAGAAAAAACTGGCTCACGGCGGGCATCCGGTTCTTAGGTGGATGATGGATAACATCTACATCAAGACTGACCCTGCCGGAAACATCAAAGCAGACAAAGCCAAATCCACAGAAAAGATTGACGGTGCCGTTGCAACGATTATGGCACTCGACCGTGCAATCCGCTGTGGCAACACCAACAGTGCTTCGGTTTACGATGACCGTGGCATTTTGTTTATTTAGGAAGGAGCGTGATTTGATATGGGTATTTTTACGGGAATGTTTAAGTCCAGAGATAAGCCCGAAAACAGAACGGCGGGCAGCGCCTACACCTTTTACATGGGCGGTACGACGTCCGGCAAGGCAGTAACCGAGCGTTCTGCTATGCAGATGACGGCAGTGTATTCCTGTGTCCGTATCCTTGCAGAAGCAGTGGCAGGCTTGCCTTTGCATCTTTACAAATATAACGATGACGGCGGCAAGGAAAAAGCCATCGACCATCCGCTTTACCGACTGCTCCA
>JAAZLQ010000155.1 GCA_012799255.1 Bacillota bacterium | reverse complement strand
ACCGGCCTTCCAAGCCGGCTATGTGAGTTCGATTCTCATCACCCGCTCCATTTTAACCCTAATTGGCCCAAATTGGCGCCTGTAGCTCAGGGGATAGAGCATCGGACTTCTAATCCGAGTGTCGCAGGTTCGATTCCTGCCAGGCGCGCCATCGAACATGGTGGGTATAGCTCAGTTGGTTAGAGCGCCAGGTTGTGGCCCTGGAGGTCGCCGGTTCGAATCCGGTTACTCACCCCAAATAAGAACAGAAAGCAGCCCTGCGGGCTGCTATTTTTTATGCCTCTGTTCCGGCCAACTTGGCGAGTCTTTCTGCACTACGCACCATTTCTTCCAACGAAGAGTGAAGTTCTTGAGTCAGATTGACTTGGTTCGCTTCAATCTCTTGTACCTCTGACACCACTTCGGTTACACTGCTAGCAATGTCCTGCAGAACCTTGTTGATATGTCCCATGGTTTCCGAAACTGAATTCACCGATTTTAAAGTGCTAGCAGATAGCTGATGAATGGCATCGGCTACTACGCCAAAACCTCTACCGTGTTCTCCAGCACGGGCGGATTCAATCGAAGCATTTATGCCTAGAATACGAGTTTGATCTGCCACGTTCTTGATAATGCCCATGATTTGGGCGGTTTGCTGCACTAAAGCTTGGCTCTCACTAGTTAACTGTGCGAGTTGTTTGATCTGTTCTACCGCACTTTGTAGCGCTTGTCCATGCTCGGAGTTAAGAGTTTCTATATGTGTTAGGCCCCGTTCAATGAAGGAGAGTAACGAATCCGATTCGTGGATCAGGTGTCTGTTGACTTCGGCCTTACGGTCAACCATCTCCCAGATTAGCTTGGCCACTTCAGGACTAACGACAATGGTAGTCTCATCGGCGATACTGGCGAGCTGCCTTGCCACCTGAGGGTGTCCTGTGGCGTCAAAAAGAATCTTTTTTCCAGGGACCTTTACTAGATCGTTTAAGTCGGTAGTAGTAAAGATCCTTTTTTGTTTGGCTAAAAGAATACCTGGACTGTTCGGGTTTAGATCGGCGATTCCGATTATCCTAACTCCTTCCACATCTAAGAAGGTTTTCAGTAAATCGGCTCCACCGGGCCCTCCGCCGATGATTCCTAATTGTTCCATATATTAGATCCCGCCTTTTACGTTAATATCCTAGAAGTATTCTGTTTAGCATAGATAATTCCTTTACAAGGAAGGCAGGAAATTGCACTATCAAAATGGAAGAACTGATACAAACAACTAATGTCCCATGGTGGAGGAGATTGCCGCATGTCAAAGACGATGAAGGCCATAGCAAAACTGGAAGCAGCACCGGGCTTCAACTTGATTGAAGCGCCTATTCCAAGACCCAAAGCAGGCGAAGTATTAGTAAGAGTGCGAGTAAGTGCCATTTGTGGTACTGATGTCCACATTTACGCATGGGATCAGTGGTCGCAAAACCGCATTAAGCCACCTTTAATTTTCGGGCACGAGTTTTGTGGCGATGTTGTGGAGATTGGTGAAGGAGTAAAAGGGGTTAAAGAAGGTGATTTTGTCTCGGTCGAAACCCATTTTACCTGTGGTGTCTGCCAGTTTTGCCGTACCGGGAGAGGACATATTTGCCAAGATGTCAAGATTGTGGGTGTTGACCGGGATGGCTGTTTCGCTGAGTACGTGACCGTTCCTTACGAAAACCTCTGGGTATGGGATTATAACGTTGATCCAGAAGTTGCAGCAATTCAGGACCCTTATGGTAATGCGGTTCACACGGCGTTAGCCTGCAACTTAGTGGGAGCAGAAGTACTAATTACTGGTGTAGGACCGATTGGTTTGGCAGCGATCCCCATCGCTAAGATGGCCGGAGCAAAGCGGGTAATATGTAGCGATGTGAGCTCTTATCGCCTAGATTTGGCGAAGAAGTTCGGAGCGGATGTGGTGATTGATGTACACTCGCAAGATCTTTATTCTGAGGTGGTCAATGTAACTAAGGGCGCAGGAGTGGATGTGCTTTTAGAAATGTCGGGTAACGAAACTGCCATTAACGATGCCTTTAAGTGCCTTGCCAATGGAGGGACGGCCTCATTATTGGGTATTCCATCCAAACCAATTACGATAGATCTTGCTACTGCAGTTGTGTTTAAAGGGGCGACCGTTTTCGGTATTAACGGCCGCAAAATGTATGAAACTTGGTATCAAGGTCAAGCTTTGCTAGAACGAGGGCTTGATCTTACCCCATTGATCACCCATCGACTGCCCTTGGAAAGAATAGGGGAAGGGTTTGAACTGATGCAGGCTGGTCAATGTGGCAAAATCATTATTTATCCAGATGGGAGTGAATTGTAGTGGATGCACTAAAGTTCCTGGAACAGGAGCTGCAAAACCTTAAGGATCAGGGTTTATACCGGGAGCCTCGCACCTTGACGGGAGAGCAGAAGCCAAAATGTATCTATGATGGCAAGTCGGTAGTAAACCTATCCTCCAACAACTACCTGGGATTGGCCAACCATCCCCGACTGATCGAAGCTGCTATTAAAGCAACGGAAAAATTGGGAGTTGGTTCCGGTGCGGTACGGACTATTGCTGGTCAGATGGATTTGCACAAGGAATTCGAGGAAAAACTGGCCAAATTCAAAAATGTCGAAGCTTGTTTGGTTTATCAATCGGGGTTTACAGCTAACTCGGGTACTGTGAGCTGTATTCTAGGTAGGGAAGATGTGATCATCAGTGACGAGCTCAACCACGCTAGCATTATCGATGGTTCCCGCCTGAGTCGGGCCGAGATCAAGGTTTATCCCCATGCGGATATGGACGGCTTACGTTCCGTATTGGAAGAGGCAGAAGGACGAAATAAGCTGGTAGTTACTGATGGCGTGTTCTCCATGGATGGAGATATTGCTCCACTGCCAGAAGTTGTGAAGTTGGCGAAAGAGTTCGGTGCCATCGTAATGGTAGACGATGCTCATGCCAGTGGCGTTTTAGGCCGCAACGGTCGTGGCACAGTTGATCACTACGATCTCCATGGCCAGGTAGATATCCAGGTGGGTACCCTTTCTAAAGCTATTGGGGTTTTAGGTGGCTATGTGGCGGGACCCCAAAAACTCATTGATTACTTAGTGCAACGGTCGCGACCCGTTCTATTTAGCACTTCCCATCCCCCTGCTGTCACAGCAGCTGGTATGGCGGCCATTGATCTTTTAATGGAACAGCCAGAGCTTATCGATCAGCTCTGGGATAATACCGAGTTCTTCCGTGCAGGACTCAAAGAACTAGGATTTGATACAGGAGCCAGCGCAACGCCAATCATTCCGGTTATTGTCGGCGATGAACGGAAAGCTATGCAACTGGCAGATGATTTATTTGATGATGGTGTATTCGCTCAAGGAATTGCCTTCCCAACAGTTCCTAGAGGTAAGGCTCGGGTGCGAACCATCGTTAGCGCCACCCATACCAAAGAAGATTTACAGTATGCCTTGGACACCTTTTCTAAAGTTGGCAAGAAGCTTGGAATTATCTAAAGCATGGATCATTAAAGCCCCAGTTCATTAACGAGCTGGGGCTTTTGGTATCATCACACGTGTTGCTTGCGGAACGATAGTGGCATGGAAGGGCCAGGCTGGAAAGACATCTCCGTCAAGCATAACCGGTAATGGTTCACATTCCACTTTTACGTCCCGTCCGGTTAAAATGGTTACTGCCGGGTGGTAGACGTGCTTACCAGAATAGATTTTGGGTAGCGTGACTGCAAGATCCATTTTCGATATGCTCTCAATGATCAAAACGTGGAAAACGCCACTGTCATAACGGGCTTCTGGAGTAAACTTCATTCCACCGCCGCCGTAGGGCATGTTCATGGCAAATACGGCCACAACCTCGCGGTTGAGGACCTTTCCATCTATGGTTATCTGAACAGAATAGGTCCGAAGATTACGGATAGTAGATACCACTCCAGCAAGAAAAGCAGGCGAGCCTTTCAGAAAGCCATCGCGGTTGTTATTAACGTGGACTAATACATCCACTGGAAAGCCAACACAGGCCAATTGACCGAAGACAGTGTTGTGCTCCAAACCCACATCAAATGGAACCGCAGTACCTTCCATGAGATTTTTCAGGGCTGGTCCAACTTCCCTAGGAATTCCTAAGCCTCGTGCATAATCATTGCCCGTTCCCCCGGGTATAATGCCTAGAGTTGTATTCTTCTGCCAAATCCCCTCTAGTACCTCCCTTATTGTTCCATCACCACCTAAGGCAACTACTAACTCGTGTTTTTCACTAGCTCTTTGTGCCAGCTCAATGGCGTGTCCGCTATGTTCGGTAAAAAGTAACTCAAAGTCCATGTTTTCTTCAGCTAGGAGTTGCTTAGCTGCCTGGGCAGTCTTGTGGCCACGACCTCGACCTGCCAAGGGATTTGCGATGATGGCTATGCTCATGGTGCGCCTCCTCAGTAATTTCTCCCTTTGAAGTTCGCCATCATAAATAAAAACTCCTTCGTCCATACTAAGCGAAGAAGGAGGTGCCCGAGACTTGCCGCACGATCAGAAGAAGAACAAGCAGCAAAAGAGACCGCAAAGTCCGAAGGCGTCTGGACTAGCAAACGCCAATCATTTATTTGAAACCGGCGAAGAATTAGCTAACCATCATCTAGAAGCCCAGCGCAAAGCACAAGGTCGCCCACAACAGAGTAATCAGGCGAGGAAAAACCAAGAAAATCCTGAGCAGTGAGGATAATTAAAAGGGAGCAGTCGCTCCCTTTTCTCCATCCTTAACCGCTCAGTGCATTAATCAGCAAGGTGAGTCTCTGTGCAACGGACAGAACTTCCTGTTCGTCCTGATTCCAGACGCTACTGTAGAGGGAAAGGATTGCCTTTTCAATATCCCTTTCTGCCTGTATTGTACTCGTCTGTTGGGGTTTGATTCTCTGCCATGCATCATCCAGTTCTCTAACTGAGGAGGAAGCCATAGTCCAATTTCCTTTTAGAGCGGCTTCGGAAACCCTATCCAAGGTGGTCTGTAGCTCTGTCATGGGAAATGTGGTCGTATTGAGGGGAGTGGTGGGAACATTGTATTCTACTAGGCGCAGTTCCATGCCTAAGGGACTTTCGTTGGGCGTTGGCCGATTGACTAAAAACCTGACACTAAGGACCATAATTCCCGCTACAATCACTAACGTCAACAGTCTTCGCTGCACATAATCACTCCTTTCTCCCTTCAGTATTCCCCGTATTGATTAATAAATTTTGCTCACAATAATTGAGAGAAGAGCAGGGGGGAGAAGTTCTATGAAGATTATGTGGGTGGTTCGCCCTGCAGAAGGTGGGCTCTTGCAGCACCTTCAGCAACTCTTAGCAGGTATACCTGATTTGGAAATTGTTGTGGTTGCCCCACCATCGCTTAAAGAATGGGTTGGTGACAGACGTTTTATGCCTTTGGATTTGGTGGATGGTCTTAATCCTAGACGGGATTGGTCTGCTGCCAGAAAACTACGGCGTTTACTGAAACAAGAAAAAGCAAATATCGTACATGCCCACGGTCTGAAAGCTGCCCTGATTACTGCAATTGCTATGGCACCACGACGACATCCCCATTTTTTGTTCACCGCCCATAACTCTCTGCCACAGAGTACTTCTTCTATCGCAAAATGGGGTTCTAGCATCGCGCAACGGTGGTTATTTAGTGGGATGAATACCATTATTAGCGTCTCAGATTCTGTTCGTTCCCAGATTATTCGCTATGTGCCCGAAGCGAAGGTACTGACAATTTATAATGGCATCTCAGCAGAAAAGTTTGGCCACTATCCCAGAGAAGAATCACGCCTTCCCTTAGGACTAGGGCTTGAGCAGCAAGTCGTTGGAACGGTCGCACGCTTAATTCCTAGCAAAGGGATTGCCACGCTTTTGGAAGCAGTCTCCTTGATCGCCAAGATTCTGCCTAGGTTACATTTGGTGGTGGTGGGGAATGGACCTGAACGTTCTAAACTAGAACAATACAGCAAACGTCTGGGTTTAGCATCTAAAGTTCACTTCTTAGGTTGGCGAGATGATATACCTGGTTTAATGGCAGGTTGGGATTGCTTTACTCTGCCCAGCTTTAGCGAAGGATTTAACCTTAGTGTTCTGGAAGCCATGGCTAGTCGTTTACCCGTGGTGGTCTCTGATTTGCCTGCCCTGCGAGAAGCAGTTGTCCCCGGAAAAGGCGGGTTGGTTGTACGCCCTGGAAATGCACCTGAACTAGCTGCAGCCCTTCTACATGTACTGAAGGACCCAGATAAAGCTAGAGCGATGGGCAAGTTTAACAGGGAACGCGTAGACACCTTTTTTGGAGAGGAGCGCATGGTACAGTGTACAAGGGCTCTCTATGAAGGAATGATGACATGAAGCGGGTGTTGGTCACCTTAGTTCTTTCCCTGATTATAATGGGAATTTTTTCAGGCACGACAGTCGCAGAAATAACCTCGGTTAAGCAAGTTGTCTTGGTTCTCTGGCATGGCTTGAACTGGGAGGATGTACGCGACTTCGATTTAAAAGGCCCTGTGGCCTGGGGCTTCCTCAATACGCGCTCTGGTGGAGGAGATAATCTGGTAGGATCTTATCTGTCGATCGGAGCAGGTGCTCGGGCAGTAGGTGTTAGCGGGGCGGCCACCTTTTTACCCAGGGATAGTGCTGAGCACGTCTACCGGCTACATACGGGAGCGGAACCTGGCCTCTATGTACAGCCCAATATTTCCTTGGTACATAGGGCTCAAACGGTAAGTTATCGCGTGGAACCAGGCGCATTAGGACAGGTGCTCTATGATGGGGGAGATCCCCCAAAAGTTCTGGGTAACAGCAATGGTTTTGACAAAATCCACTGGGCAGCCTTAGTGGGCATGGATAATTTGGGGCGGGTGTGGGCAGGGAACATTGGTGATATCTTTAGGGTATTGGATCCTAGATATCCCTATGGAATTCGCACCGACTATCAGGCGCTAGCCGACGAAGTGCTTCAAGCCGAGGAGAAGCTGGTAGTTGTGGAACTGGGTGATCCCTTCCGCTGGGACAGCTATGAAACGGTTTTTACCAACCAGCAAAGGGAAGTCAGTCGGTTAGTTATGGTAGCGGAAGCACGTGAGTTCTTAACAATTCTAGATCGTAACCGGGAACCAGAAACGGTTGTTCTGGTGGTCAGTCCCCATCCAGGGAAGCAGTTGGCAAGTCAAAACTATTGGTTGACACCTGTTTTTTGTGTAGGAATTAGGGACGGGCTTTTGCTATCAGGCACCACTCGTTGGCCGGGTCTTATTACCAATATGGATGTGGCTCCAACTATTCTGGATCTGCTACAGATCGATTATGAGCCATTTATTGGTCGACCAGCCTTCATTCAAGCAACGTCGGAAAGTAAAGGTTGGCTCGAGGTTATGGCCCAAAAGATCGGATTTCTTGCCGTCTACCGTGGTCAAATCCTGAGGGCAGTGGTAGTTGCCCAGATTCTAATCTATGGTCTGATTTTGGCAACTCTTATTCTGCATTACTCTTTGCCCAGGTGGGCCGTGCGGGCTCTGCAGACCTCGCTCTTAGTACTTCTGTCCACTCCATTGAGTCTGCTCCTTTGGGATCAGTTTAGGCCCATTGCACTAGGTTTACCTTTGGTGTTGATAGTGATAGGGCTCAAGGCAAAGCCGCTACCTCTTGTTGGGATGATTTCACTATGTACAACGCTCTTAATCAGCTTTGATGTACTTGGGGGAAGTTGGTGGATACGTTATTCGCCCCTTGGCTATGATCCTATAGGGGGTGCCCGATTTTACGGTATTGGGAATGAGTTCATGGGCGTCTTGGTGGGAGCGACAATTATGGGGTGGGCGGTCCTTATGGAGCGCTACTCTCATGGGAGCTGGTTAAAAGTCTTGGCCTTTCTCTTTTTTATGGGGATAGTGGTAATTATTGGACTTCCATCGCTGGGTACTAATGTGGGGGGAGCCATTAGTGCTGTTTTTGGATTCGGCTCCAGTCTCTTCTTCTTTGCTAATAAGCGACTCAATCTCCTTACTGGAGCTCTTCTGGTCCTGGCTGTGGTCCTAGTTTTGGGGAGTTTCATGGTACTAGATAGCGCTAATACAACAGATCAACAGTCGCATATTGGTCAGACTGTAGAGTTGTTTCAGAGGGAAGGTTTTGCAGCGCTGTTGTTAGTCATTGAGCGAAAATTGGCTATGAATCTCAGGTTAATGCGCTTTAGTATTTGGAGCAGAGCACTCTTAGTGACCCTTGGCGTAATGGCTGCCAGCTTAATCTGGCCATCCAAGTTCATTTTTTGGTTAAAAGAACACCACCCCTTTATGGCGAAAGGAATTGCCGGGGTGGTGATTGGTTCAATCTTTGCGTTAATCTTCAATGACTCGGGTGTTGTGGCAGCTGCCACTTGCATCAGTTTCGGCGCTTCACCGCTTCTGTTATTGGCTCTAGAGTTAAAACATAATTTTGTTGCGCCTCAGCCCGACGTTTAGAACGATAGAAATTGCGAGCAGGCTGGTGAGCATGGTACTTCCTCCTGCGGTAATGAACGGCAAGGGAAGTCCAGTAACAGGCATGATCCCTAAGGTCATTCCCACATTAATGATCAGGTGGAAGAAGAAGATACTGGTTGCCCCAGCTGCGAGCAGCTTGCCGTAAGTATCCTTGGCGATAGCCGCAATGCGAAACCCTCGCCAGATAATTACCACAAAGAGGGCTAGGACAACAACGGACCCGAGAAATCCGAATTCTTCTGCAATAACCGAGAAGACGAAGTCCGTGTGGTTGGCAGGTAAAAAGTGCAGTGAACTTTGGGTTCCTCCTAAGATACCTTTTCCCAAAAATCCCCCTGAACCGATAGCGATGATGGATTGAATAATGTTCCACCCTGCGCCATCACGATCCGAGTAAGGATCCAAGAACACCAATATGCGGGTCAGTTGATAAGGCTTAATAATGCTAACCCAGCCCTTCAACGAAGCCACGATAGCGCCCACCGCGCCAACAATCATAGTTAAGCCTGCGATTAAAATATGCTTTAGATGGGCATTGCCTAGAAACCACATGGTGAAATAGAGACCAACGAAAATGGTGGCGGTTCCCATGTCGGGTTGAAGTAAGATTAATCCCATGGGAACCAAGGTGAGCAGGATCGCCTGAACAATCCCTGCAGGACTTTGAGCGTGCTCCTCCTTTTCGAAAAACTTGGCAAGAGCTAGTACTAAGGCAATCTTTGCCAACTCTGATGGTTGGAGACTTAGCGGTCCTAATCTAACCCATCTTTGGGAGCCAAAGACAGTCTTACCAATTACTAGTACGCCGGCCAAGAGAGCTATGGTCGCCAGATAAATCAGCCTGGACCAGCGTTTCCAAGCCCTATAGTCAATGGAAATAACGATAATCGATAAAAACAACCCCAAACCAAAGGCCACCGCTTGCCTTTTCACATAGTACAATGGGCTTAAGCCCCCGGCTACCAGTTGCGAGTAGGACGCAGAGTAAATAACCACCATACCGATGGCTGTTAGGGCAAGCACAGCAAGGATTAAAGGCCAGTCTAGATTACGCCAATAACGACGGGGTATATTCACGAGCGATCCCTCTTTCTGTTTACCTTTTTATTATACATGTTTTTTTACGGACAAACTACCCTAAAAGGTGT
>JAAZLQ010000302.1 GCA_012799255.1 Bacillota bacterium | reverse complement strand
GGTGTCTCAAAATGCCAAACGCCCCATATTTAAATCGTTCTCTGCAAGCTAAAAAAACATTGGTGAAAAAATTGAAGTATTCGAAAAAAATATGACGACACTCTTTATAAAAAATATGGTTTGCAACCGTTGTGTTATGGCGGTGAGAAATGAATTGAATAATTCAGGAATTGAGCCAATTGATGTACAATTGGGAGAAGTAACACTTGAAAAAGACCTCACAGCACAAGAAAAAGAAAAATTTAGTAAAGCGTTGGTGTCATTAGGCTTTGAAATGATTGATGACAAAAAAAGTCGCCTGATTGAGCAAATTAAAACAATAATCATTGACTTGGTACATCATCAGGATAATGGAACGAAAACCAATCTTTCAGATGTGTTAAGCAGTAAACTCTTTCACAATTACAACTACCTATCCAACCTGTTCTCTGAAGTAGAAGGTACTACCATTGAAAAATATTTTATTGCTCAAAAGATAGAAAAGGTAAAGGAGCTATTAGTTTATGATGAATTGTCTTTGAGTGAAATTGCATTTCGCCTCAATTATTCGAGTGTTGCCTATCTCAGCAATCAGTTCAAAAAAGTAACAGGGCTCTCGCCCAGCCATTTTAAAAACATACGTGAAGATAGAAGAAAGCCTTTGGACGAAGTGTAAGTAAATCTTACAAATCATTTCCAAAATTCCACAATAAAAAACCTATCCATTGTTGCCAACTTTGTATTGTAATTTAAAACAGTCGAAATATGGCAACAACAAATCAAAATACAGTTACGCAGACTTTCCCTGTTTTGGGAATGACCTGTGCTTCTTGTGCGAGTAGTGCAGAAAGTATCGTAACACATCAAGAGGGAGTGGTGAGTGCTTCTGTAAATTATGCTACAGGAAATCTTATCGTTGAATTTCTATCCAACGTAACCAATGCCGAAAAGATACGAAAAGCGGTCCAAGGTGTAGGATATGATTTATTAATTGAAGACGAATCCAAACAGCAGGAAAGCCTTGAGGTCATCCACGAAAAGAAGTTTAAACAACTCAAAAATAAAACCTTATGGGCGGTCATTCTTTCTTTGCCAGTAGTTATAATAGGTATGTTCTTTATGGATATGCCTTACGGTAATGAAATTATGTGGGCATTTTCAACACCTGTTGTATTGTGGTTGGGAAGAGATTTTTTTATAAATGCGTGGAAACAAGCCAAACACCGCAAAGCCAATATGGATACCTTAGTAGCATTGAGTACAGGCATTGCATATATTTTTAGTGTGTTCAATATGTTGTTTGCAGGTTTTTGGCATCAAAGAGGATTACACGCTCACGTTTATTTTGAAGCCGCAGCCGTCATTATCGCCTTTATATTGTTGGGAAAATTATTGGAAGAAAAAGCCAAAGGCAATACATCTTCTGCCATTAAAAAACTGATGGGCTTACAACCAAAAACGGTTATTGTCATTCAAGCAGACAACACAGAAAAACAGACAGCTATTGAAAATGTAAAAGTTGATGATGTCATTTTAGTAAAACCCGGTGAAAAAATTGCTGTGGATGGAATGGTCATTTCGGGCAGTTCGTATGTGGACGAAAGTATGTTGAGCGGAGAGCCTGTTCCCATATTAAAAAAGGAAAACGAAAAAGTATTTGCAGGAACGATAAACCAAAAAGGTGGTTTCCAATTTAAAGCTGTAAAAGTCGGTAAGGAAACAATGCTTGCCCAAATCATCAAAATGGTGCAAGATGCACAAGGGAGCAAAGCACCAGTTCAAAAATTGGTGGATAAAGTAGCAGGAATTTTTGTGCCTGTGGTAATGGGCATTGCATTACTTTCCTTCATTGTTTGGATGATTTTTGGAGGGGATAATGCCATAGTTCAAGGATTATTAGCAGCCGTTACAGTCTTGGTAATTGCTTGTCCGTGTGCTTTGGGATTGGCTACACCAACAGCCATAATGGTAGGCGTTGGCAAAGGTGCGGAGCAAGGTACTTTAATTAAAGATGCTGAAAGTTTGGAGTTAGCCAAAAAGGTTAATGCCATCATTTTAGACAAAACAGGAACAATTACAGAAGGTCGTCCACAAGTTACAGGCATTCAATGGTTGAATAATGATGACAGCAAAAAATACATTTTATTCAGTATAGAAAAACAATCCGAACATCCATTGGCGGAAGCCGTAGTGAAATATTTAGATAAAGTGAACTCAACTTCTCTTACTAATTTCGACAGCATCACAGGAAAAGGTGCAAAAGCCGACCAGAATAACGAAACCTATTTTGTAGGAAACAAAAAGTTATTGTTTGAAAACAACATCAGTATTCCCGAAGAATTGCAACAGCAAGCAAATGAATGGAGTAAGTTATCCAAAACCGTTATTTGGTTTTCCGACAGTAAACAAGCCCTTTCGGTAATTGCTATTTCCGATAAAATAAAAAAAACATCTGCACAAGCGATTAAAGAAATGCAGGATATGGGCATTGATTTGTATATGCTCACAGGCGATAACGAAGCCACAGCAAGAGCCATTGCCGAGCAAACAGGCATTAAACATTACAAAGCCGAAGTATTGCCACAGCACAAAGCCGATTTTGTAAAAGAACTGCAAGAGGAAGGCAAAACAGTAGCAATGGTTGGTGACGGCATTAATGACAGTACAGCTTTGGCAACTGCAGATGTAAGTATCGCTATGGGCAAAGGTTCAGACATTGCAATGGACGTAGCTAAAATGACCATCATTTCATCCGACTTAACCAAAATACCACAAGCCGTCAAACTATCCAAGCAAACGGTGGCAACTATTAAACAAAACTTGTTTTGGGCATTTATTTATAACCTGATTGGTATTCCGATTGCAGCAGGAATTTTATACCCAATTAATGGTTTTTTACTCAATCCAATGATTGCAGGAGCAGCTATGGCAATGAGTAGCGTAAGTGTTGTAAGTAATAGTTTGCGATTGAAATGGAAAAAAGTAATATAGTAAATCTTACAAATCATTTCCAAAATTGTACAACAATAAAGAATGGAATAGTAACAAAATTTGCATTATTAAATAACAAATAAAATTTTTAAAACAATGGAAAATAAAGAACTGAAATTCAAAACAAACCTCAATTGTGGAGGTTGCGTATCCAAAGTACAATCAGACTTTGACAATGCCGCAGGGGTTTGTCATTGGGATGTTGATACGGACAACAGCGACAAAATCCTTACCGTGAGTTCCAAAGGAATATCCGAAGATGAAGTGATAAAAATTGTTCAAAGCAAGGGCTTCAAGGCAGAAGTTATCAGTTAAGAGAACCCGATAAAATATTAAAAAAGCCAGCAGAGAACATTGTGTATAAGCAATAGCGGTTTGAGTGTAAACTTGAACCGTTTTTTCTTTTTATTAGAGTATATTGTAGCCTGAAAAGTAGTCATATAAAATCCGCTACTGCTC
>JAAZLQ010000048.1 GCA_012799255.1 Bacillota bacterium | reverse complement strand
TTCCTTAAGCTTTAACGCAATTAATGCTAGTGAATATGAATCATTGCACTGCCCAGCGTCTAAAACTCTGGGTATACCGTTAATATCACCTAAATCTAGTTTGTTATAACGATATTTGGCACAACCGGCTGTAAGTATGACTGTGTCCTTTGGTAGCTTTTTAGCAAATTCAGTGTAGTATTCCCTTGACTTCATACGGCCATCACAGCCAGCCATAACGAAAAATTTCTTAATGGCACCGGATTTTACCGCATCTACAACTTTATCTGCCAGTGCAAAAACTTGTGCATGTGCAAATCCGCCAACTATTTTTCCTGTTTCGATTTCTTTAGGAGCATTTAGTTTCTTTGCCATTTCGATGACAGGGGAGAAATCCTTTTTGCCATTTTCATTAGCCTCTATATGTTTACAACCAGGGTATCCTGTTGCACCTGTTGTAAATATCCTTGCTCGTACATTTTCATTCCTGGGTGGGACTATGCAGTTTGTGGTAAACAATATAGGTCCGTTAAAGCTCTCAAATTCTTCAGTTTGTTTCCACCATGCATTGCCGTAATTGCCAATGAAATTGTCATATTTTTTAAAGGCAGGGTAATAGTGGGCAGGCAGCATTTCACTATGAGTATAAACATCTACTCCAGTGCCCTGAGTCTGTTCCAATAACTGTTCTAAGTCTGTCAAGTCGTGGCCTGATATAAGGATTGCTGGGTTATTTCTTACACCGATATTAACTTCTGTGATTTCAGGATTACCATATTTAGAAGTATTGGCCTCGTCCAAAAGTGCCATACCTTTAACACCATACTCACCTGTTTTTAAAGTTAAAGATACTAAATCGTCTACAGTAAGATTATCATCAAGGGTTGCAGCTAGGGCTTCATAAATGAATCCATAAATCTCATTGTTCTCTTTTCCGATATTTAAGGCATGGTGGGTATATGCAGCTAAGCCTTTTATACCATATGTAATTAATTCTCTCAAAGAGCGAATATCCTCATTTGTTGTAGAAAGCACTCCTATAGTAGATGCCTTTTGAAGCATGGACCCTCTTGAGTCAACTTGGAATACGGCAGCGTCATGAAAATTTTCTACATTTGCCTTTGCCCTCAATTCGTCTCTAAGGGAAATCAACTTTTTAATTTCACGTTCAATTGCTTCACCGTCAAAGTTAGCATTAGTAATAGTCATAAAAAGAGCATTTAATACTTCGTGGTTTATTATATCTAACTCTTCGACATTTAGATTGCCTTTTTGCACTATCTCAGACATACCTTTAATTGTATAAATCAATAAATCCTGTAGTTTGGCAACTTCCTCAGTTTTGCCGCATACTCCTTTGACAGTGCATCCTGTACCTCTTGCTGCCTCCTGGCATTGAAAACAGAACATTCCCATAAAATTACCTCCTTGTTATTTTATTGTTTTTGTTATTAAGATAGTAAGATATAACCAGGTATTGGTCTGTGATTGATATCACAGAAAGAAGAAAATAATTCTCTGCTTGAAATCCATAAAAAGATATGCTAATATAATAATACAATTCGTGCCGAAGTGGTGGAACTGGCAGACGCGCTGGACTCAAAATCCAGTGGTAGCAATACCATG
>JAAZLQ010000258.1 GCA_012799255.1 Bacillota bacterium | reverse complement strand
GAGCGCGACTCATTTTTCGGAACTCAGATACAGTTTCTGTTGTTCGTATGGTAGATTTAACTCGTGAGATAAAGTCCTCCCATGTGATATCTTTGTTCTTCCACTTTTTATCCATTCGGCTGTTACCGATTGCAATTTTCATAAACTGTCAACCTCCTGTAACTTCTCATTAAAATATCTGATTAACTGTTTACGTTTCTTTGCTTTTTCAATTTCCTGTGCCATCCCCTTTGAAATGGTGTCACCAAATACCCATAGTTCATTACATTTAGCGAGTAAAACCATATTCATAAACATAGCTAGTTCCCGCACCTGTGGAATGTCATCATCCATAAACTGAGGAAATAGCAAGTGAGGAGCAAGAGGAATACAATTTCTCTCCAGTGCAAACCTACAGAAAGTTCGTGCCTTTTTTACATTTATATCAATATCCCCTGAATAAGGAGAACAAATATATACAAGAGGTTTAAAGGCAGAATTTCTTTCTGCCTTCTCCTCTTTAATAACATTAGTAATTGCAGCATAAGGAGTAGGATCATAATAGCCCTCGGAATTAAATTTACTTATGGTCATAGCATTCTTCCTCTCTTACCTTTTTGCTACATTCACTGCAATAAATAGATGTGCTATATAAATCTCCCTCACCATCTGCAAATACTTCTGAAAGGTCAACATTTACTTCACATCCACAACTTGCGCAAATGCAAAATACATTTTCATCATTTATTTCAACCACTATTTCCATAGCATCGCTAATTTTTTCTTTAACATAAAACATTGATTTTTCCCCCTTTTATATTTCCTTGTTCTTTAAATTTGTAACGTACCATTCAAGGTAACGCTTACGCTGCTCATATTCAGGTACAGCTACAAGCAAACCTACATCAACTTTTTGTAGGGTTTCAAGCATACTTATTTGCTCATCGCTCAGATATGGTCTAATGCTTTTCCCTTTTTCTATTCCGTTTGCCAGTCTGAACTGCTTTGCTGACATTCCAATTACAATGCGGTTTAGCATATCACACTCATTACTGAAGTGATAAGGTTTAGGATTGTCATGCAGTAGCTTGATGTTTTCTGTTAGTAATGGGAACTCCTTACGAGCCGAAACAAGAGTTTTAATGAACTGCTCCATTTCATTAAAGCGTTTGATGTATAACTCTTTGAACTTCATTGCTTTCTGCCCTGTATATCCCATGACTAACATAGTGAACCCATCACGGGTCATGGCATAGGCCTTTTGCTTTCTGTTCCAACCATCTGTATATGAGATTGGCTCAAAATTGAGCCGAGCAAATTCTTTACTCAATCCAGATTTAGGGTCAGTGATTTTGGCAATGTCACGAAGGACATTTTTATGTTCTTTTTCAAAACGCTCTGCCACATATAGGCTATCTACTCTTGCAGTATCCTTTCTGTCAGCGAAAATTCCATATTTGTCCTTGGGTATCAATTCTTTCATAAGAAAACCTCCTGCTTATAGTTGTAGAGCAATAAAACACGCCCTCAGCTATAAGCAAAAAAAGAGGAGGTTTCGAACCCCCTCAAATTAATCTTTTTTATAAAAATTGCATTCAAATCCATCTGCACGAAGCAAAAGTCCCTGAGCCCAAGGTGGTGTTTGTCCCATAAGAGTACAAATATCTGGAACGGAGGTTTCTATTGGAACCTCCAAAACTACCTCATCATGGACATGCATTACAATATCAAAACCATGTTCATTCAGTCTTCTCATGGCATAGCAAAGGATATCTCTTGAAAGAGCCTGGACGATATTCTCTACAAACTTAGGGCCATAACTTTCAATGCGCTCCCATTTCTTTGTGGCACCAACTCCTTCATAAGTCACTGCTTCACTGCCAAAGCTGTTAATACCTATTCTTGGCTTGACATAAGTAAGGTGTCTGCCAG
>JAAZLQ010000179.1 GCA_012799255.1 Bacillota bacterium | reverse complement strand
CCGCTTTCCCGGCATATTCTATCGCTGGCGTTTCGGATTTGGTAATAGCTCTTTTTGTTGCTGTTGTACTTGTGGTAGTCCATGAAGTTGACGGCGCAAAATATGATGTGATTATGCACATGGCCTTTATCAATGTGCGTCGTCAATACATATTCATATTGCCCTTTGGTGGTTTCATCAGCAAGCCGCTTTCCTATTTCGTGCGCCTGTTCCGGCGTAACTTCGCCGGGGTCAAAGGCCTGTATCAAATGATGGGCAAGGTTGCTGCCCTTGTCTATTGCTTGGGACAGGGTAAAGCCAAACTCAATATCAGCCGTTTCATGGGAGCAGCCATAAGAAGAAATCAGGATTTTTTCGTCGGTCTTGGCAGGATTGCAGATATAGTCAAGGGCTTTCTTTAGGGTGCTTTTAATAGGCTTAATCTTTGTAACCGCCATATTTCAGCCAACGCCCCCTTTATCTCTGCTATATCCTGTTCGTACACGTTGCCGGTTGCGTTCACACGCTTTGCAATCTGATTGACGTTCGCGCCGATTTTCTGTATTTCGGCGGTGACGGCCTTTAGCTCCGAGTAGTCAACCTTTATTACATAGCCATCAATCAGCATCTTCCGGGCATACGCGGAAAAGTTTTTTGTCGGTATCTGCTCCATTTTTTGATATATCAAGTCGCGCTCCTGTTCGGTGACAGGGCAGCGCAACACAATAGGCCGTTTCCTGTTCGCCATGCACTCACATTCCTTTCCGTCCTTTAGAGGGTTTGGGATACTTCCCAACAAGCATTTTCGCCGGGGCAGGCCGCAGCCGAACCGGGCGAAAATACGGAAGTGTGGCTACACTTCCTATGCTTGCTATGTTTCTTTTTCTACTACTATTACGGTGGAAACCGTCAAATTGCCAAACGTCCCGAACAAAAAGGAAAACGCCGCAAACAATCAAGTTTGCGACGTTCACAAAGAGTACATAAAGCAAAAGCGAGGTTTTTATTCCCTCGCTTTCTTTGCGTCTTTCAGGCCTTTTGCTGTAGCTTCCATTACGATATAGTCCCGTTCGTCCAGCCCGTCAAGCTCTGCGTCGAGCTGGCGGCGGCGCGCGGATTTTTTGCTTTCTTCATCTGGAAAAAGGAATTGGTCTACCGAGATATGAAAAAGCGTCATTAACGTAATGAACACCTGAAAACTTGGGTGCTGGCCTTTGTTTTCAAGGGACATGATATATCGGGGCGCAAGGTCAACTTCCTGTGCTAATTGTTCTCGCGTCCAGCCCTTTTTTAGGCGGGCTTGCTTTATGGCCTGACCCATAGCCTTAAAGTCATATTTTGCTTGGTCTTTCGACATAGTAATATCACCCTATGTCATTGTACATTTCCCATAGTAAAAGCTAAACGATTACATAAGATACATAATGTATTTTTTAAGCTCACATAAGCCGCAAAAAAGCTTACAAAAATCTGTTGGCTTTCAAGTCAATACATGTTATGCTTTAATCGAGTCATTGACTAAAAAGTCAACAGAAACGCTAAAGCATAAGGAGGTGATACCCATTGCAGAAGAAAAGCAACGACACGGCAATGCAAGACGAGTTCGACTACAAAAATCATAAAGTAATGCACACGATGAACGCTGAAAAAAGAGACGCATTATTTGACGCATCCATGAAAGAATTTAGCAAGGGTTATGCTGCGGCAAATACAGACGAAATTGTAGCAACGGCGGGAATAGCCAAAGGATTGTTGTTTCACTATTTTGGCTCAAAGAAAGGACTGTATCAATTTCTTTTGCATTACGCGCTGGACACTGTTAATGCAGAATACGATAAGGTCATTTTAGAGAGCAATGATTTTCTGGAAAATATCTGGAAAGTGTCAAAACAGGCTGCTGATTTAATGTTTCGTTATCCAGTCCTCTATGGCTTCTTAGCAATGTCATATTTTTCATCTGATGGAGTTGAGGACATACCAAATGCCCGTCCTACGGAAAAGTTAATCCAAAAGATTTTCAAACAATCGGACAAATCACTTTTCAGGGATGATATTGACGTAGAAAAGGCACAAAACCTTATACTTTGGGCGATGAACGGTTATGTAAACAGCCTTTCCGCTTATGGGAGCGATATTGAAAAATATCAAAAAAGCTATGACCCTATCATGCAAGAGTTCGAGGAATATTTGAATATTCTTCGCAAGATTTTCTACAAACAAATTTGAGAGGAGGCAAATTTATGTCTACAAATGTTATCGAAATCAACCAGTTGTCAAAATACTACGGAAAACAAAGAGGTATTGAAGATGTAACTTTCTCGGTAAAGCAGGGTGAGATTTTTGGCTTCATCGGCCCCAACGGAGCCGGGAAGTCAACAACTATCCGCACACTTCTTGCGCTGATTTATCCCACCTCTGGAACGGCAACAATTTTTGGGAAAGACTGCATCAAGGAAGCCCCTGTTATCGCACAGGATATAGGCTATCTGCCCTCTGAAACTTTTTTCTACGAAAATATGAAAGTGCGGGACTTGCTCAAATACGCCGAGACATTATACAAAAAAGACTGTTCAAAGAGGATTGACGAATTGACTTCTCGCCTTAACCTTGATGTCACCCGGAAAATACGCGACTTATCATTTGGGAATAAAAAGAAAGTGGGAATTGTTGCAGGGTTGCTCCACTCACCAAAGCTCTTGATTTTAGATGAACCGACAAGCGGCCTTGACCCTTTGATGCAGCAGACTTTCTTTGATATTTTGCGCGAGGAAAATCAAAAGGGTGCAACCATATTGTTTTCTTCCCACATTTTGAGTGAGGTTCAAAAAATGTGTGATAGGATTGCAATTCT
>JAAZLQ010000027.1 GCA_012799255.1 Bacillota bacterium | reverse complement strand
TCCTCTGATTCCGTGTGATAATCATGCCAGTTTTGCCATGCCAATTGTTCAAATTTGAACACATCTGCATCTACCAAGCGCTTTCTGAAGGTCTCTATGTTCTTTATGGGCTTTTCTGAAAAGACAAACCGATACGCATGCTCTGCGATATAACGGTTAATAGTTTTTGCTAATTCAGAGGAACAGTTCGCTAGATGCTCCTTACTTCCGATTTGAGTATGTAAAAGATACTTGTGAGATAACGGAAATAGAATATCAGTATTGTTGTTACCCCAGCCACCCTTAAAATCATACTCATTGTTCCCGTAATAATTTAGTTTAATGACGGGATTATCACTTGTTAGCCATGATATTCCTGGTGGAGCCTTTACAAGATTCCAGTTATGGTTCAACAACACTTTATATGTTTTCGTAAGTAAGTGACGTATAGCAAGCAACCACGTTTTTCGACCAAATAAAACCTCTGCCCCAACATACCCGTGTGTCAAATTTGGCTGACTCTGTTGCCACACATTTAGCGGTATCATACATGCTTCTGGAGAAATTTCTGTTGTCAACGAGCCATCCCGCGAAATCTACGGTGGCTCGACTGATAGGATTTCAACCTCTATCAAAGATGAAATGAATTAGACTCCCCGGCTTAGTTTGAAGCCTGATAGTATTTGGGTTGGGGAAACCGAAGAAAGTCGGCTGTCGGTTACCCAGAATACTGATTGTGCTCCTTGTTGACCTCATCAGCTTCTTAAGCCACTCACCAACCTTGCTCACCCCGTTCTAGCGACTCTGTTCTTACGCCTAATGAACTAACGGAGGATTCAACATCCTTATCGTCTTCAATGCTTCGGAAAATGGCTTCCCCTCGACTTGCACCTAGCCAAACCGTAACTTTCCAAAATTGGTGTGGGTATCTATTTATATAGAAGGGGGAAATGCAAAATGAAGAACCTGTATCTATGGTTCGAGACGAAGGAAGAGAGACGAGCCTTTGTCGTTGAGCTTTTAGAAATCCACACGGAACACCAACGGAACGGAACGGAGACACTCTCCAAAGAATGGGAAGAGAGCCTAGCTGAGTTGGAGGAAGGCAAAACGTTTAGTCCGTACTACAATCTTTACCGACGGTATTACTTCGCCAAAGTACCTGAGGAAGAAGAACTGAAAGCCCAGCCCTGGGATGGGGCGGCAGTGTTTAAACAGGGATTCCGCCAGCTCTATACACAAAAATCCTATTGTCATCGTCCTGGGAACTGGCTTGTGATCCAGTTTCGAAACACCAAAGAGGCTAGAAGGCGCTACTGGTGGGTACTGGAGAGAATCCCCAAAGAACGTATGGGGACAAATGTTCCCTTGCCAAGAAGCAGCAGGGCAAAACTTGAGGTCAGATGGGTTGAAGAGGTGTTTGCCTATACAGAACAGTTTACCATGCAGCTACTCTTGGAGATGCAGAATGCACTGAACTATGCCAAAGAGGAGAACCCTAAGCTCTTTCGGGGAGATAAGGTCTACCTATGGGAACGCATGGCTTTCGAGTTTTATAACCATCACCATCTCAAAAAGGCAGAAGAGTGCCTGCGCACTCAGGCTAGTTTTCAACCGACCAAGACAGATGCATACCTAAACCTTGGTGCCTTTCTATCCGGTTACGGATTGGAGCAGGCAGCAATCAGGGCCTACAAAGAAGGGTTGGCCATTGACCCTCACTGCGAGTTCTTGAACTATAACCTGGGGACGCTTTACCAAGCCATGGGTCGAACAACCCAGGCTCAGGCAGCCTTAAACGAGGCTCTGCTTGCCAACCCGGATAGGACACACAACTACTTCGCTAAAGGGGAGATTTGTCTAGAAAGGGAGCAGTATGCAGCGGCGATTGGGTACTTCCAAAAGGTCCTCGACCTCTACACCGAGGAGGAAGGAGTCAGTATACAGATCACGAGCCTAAGGTATATGGGTGAAGCGTACATGAAGCTGGAGGACTTTGGGAAAGCGGTGGAAAGATTAAAGGGTGTTGTGAGACTCGATCCAGATGACGAGCTCAGCCACATGTCTCTGGCCACTTGTTACACTAAACTAGGGGATAGAGATCGCTCCCTCTGGCATTCAAAAAAAGCTTTGCAGCTCAGCAGGGGATCAGCAAATTCAGCCACATTTGGTTCTCGCGACAACGTGCACCACTTGTTTCCCGAGGAGCAGCCAGAGGTCAAAAGTCTAGTTGAGATGAAGAACCGCATCCTTGCTGGCCGAACACCGGAGGAATTTGACCAAGAAATCATCGAAATGTGGAGGCAGTCGGGGTATAGTGAAGAGAGAATTAAGGAGCTGATCCGTTATTTTCTCTAAGACAAACGCTTTCGCAGAGAGGGTAATAGATCTTATGTAAATAGTCCATGCTCCCAGTAAAGGGGGAAATTGCCATTTTGCAAAATTTGAGAAAGCAATTAGCAAACCAAACCCAAGGCTAAGAAGCACCAACTTTACGGTTTAATTCTCTGTGCGGCAAGCCTATACACCATCTCATCGTCCCTGATGGAAATCACAACAATTTTCATAATCTCCTGCTCCCTGACAATGCCGTATACCACCCTGAGCCATCTCGTGGTATACGATACCCCACGCCATTACTCAATCTCCACATCAATGTCATCTAGTTCAGCCGGATCAATCTCTAGTTCTTTCATGACATCTTCATGGCTGGTAAAATTGGGAGGGGTAGACAATTGCATTCGTTTTTCTGCTTCAGCGAGTAAAAGAACGTCCTCAAGTTGCAACAAACTAGCCCTTCCAACCTGATTTCGTCCATTTTTCTTGGCTTGATATAAGGCACGATCCGCACGTTGAATGAGGTCAACGGGATTCATCCCTTTAGTTGGAACAACAGAGGCGACACCAAAACTAGCAGATATGCTAAGCCCGAAGTCACCGCATTTAATCCTCAGTCCCGAAATTTTATCCCTAATGCTCTCAGCCACTACAATTCCTCCATCTTCTGGAGTATTGAAGAGCACAACCACGAATTCGTCACCGCCATAGCGTGCTACTA
>JAAZLQ010000006.1 GCA_012799255.1 Bacillota bacterium | reverse complement strand
CACCTATGAGCTGGTGGTGGGAGTATTTTGATGCTCGTGGAATGACTCCCTATTTCAGAGGTGTCAGGGAGATAAATGATCGTATGCTTTCTGCAGGAAAAGGTAAGTTTGAATCATTGACCGTAAATGCTGGTGATTTTCATGCTCATGGTGTGAAATGTGGTGATGAGGTCTATGTCTATCTATACAATCCCAAGAATTCTACCATCATTACAGATATAGAGATTGATCTTCCCGGAACTGTTGGAAACTACAGATGTGAAAGCTATGAGCCTGCAATGAGGGTTTATAATGAAGTGGATCATATTTATGCAGCAGATGGAAAAATCACTTTGAAGGGTGAGATATTGGGTTCCAACTGTGAGTTACTTTACATAATTTCGAAAAAATGAGGAAAATATTGATTTGCTACTTGCTGGGTGTATCTGTTGCTGTCATGGCACAGACAGAGGTTAAAATATCAGGTGCTCCCGAAATTGAGGCTTGGGTTACTAATGCCGACCGATCAGCGCTTTTTGAAAGAGTGCCGGAGAAGATAAAGTTTGGCATGGAGGAGGGCAAAGGTTTGCCTATCATTATCAACGATAGGCAGGAGTATCAATCAATAGATGGATTTGGTTTTGCGCTGACCGAAGGGAGTGCTTTTCACCTGAATAGAATGAGTAAAGATTCCCGTGCAAAGATCCTACGTGAGATGTTTGCCCATGATGGTGATAATGTGGGGTTTAGTTATATTCGTCTGACTTTGGGAGCATCTGATCTAAATAACTTTGTATACTCTTATAATGATCTGAAGGAGGGAGAAACAGACCCTGAACTGAAATATTTTAGCCTGGGGCATGACAGAGATGATATTATTCCTGTTATGAAAGAGATACTGGAAATCATACCTGACATAAAGATTATGGCATCTCCATGGTCTGCACCCGTATGGATGAAGACAAGCGGTGACGTGCGGGGTGGTGCTCTTAAAAAGGAATATTACGGCACCTATGCAAATTATTTTGTGAAATATGTACAGGAGATGGGCAAAGAGGGTATCGTGATAGATGCAGTAACTATTCAGAATGAGCCTCTAAACTCTAGAAACACACCAAGCATGCCATGGTATTGGCAGGAGCATAATGAGTTTGTGCGTGATCATCTTGGACCGGCTTTTAGGGAGGCTGGATTGACTACAAAGATTGTAATATTTGACCATAATTGTGATCGTCCAGATTATCCTTTGGCTATTCTTAGTGATCCTGAAACTTCTCAATATGTAGATGGTTCGGCATTTCATCACTATCGGGGTTACCTTAGTGGTATGTCAACAGTACAGTTGGCACGTCCTGATAAGAATATTTATTTTACTGAACAGATGCTCACAGAGCGTCCCGAAAGCGGTACAATCAATATTGCTCCTTCTGTGAAAAGGTTGATTATTGATGTGATGCGTAACTGGAGCAGAAACAGTATTCTTTGGAATTTAGCTGCCGACCCTCTAAATGATCCGCATACCGATAATGGAGGATGTTCCATGTGCCAGGGTGCTTTAACAATTGATGGAGATAAAGTGGTTCGTAATATAGCCTATTATACCATTGCACATGCATCCAAGTTTGTACGTCCCGGCTCTGTTCGCATTCATTCCACCCACCCATTCGATAAAGGTGTTGATATAACAGAGGATGAAGAACGTGCCGAAGTCAGACGTGCCACCTTGGTTGAACATAGCGACGTGTTGCCAAATGTTGCTTTTAAAACTCCGGAAGGGAAAATTGTTCT
>JAAZLQ010000294.1 GCA_012799255.1 Bacillota bacterium | reverse complement strand
GATTTCAATATTGATAAGGTTGAAGACGAACTAAAACCACTGCCTCCGCCAGATTTCTATACGTTAGGTATTGAAAATACAGTTGCAGGAATTCTTGAAAACCGCTGGGAGGAAGCTGATAGATGTCTTAAGGCAGAGGCATACTTGGCTGGCATTATAATAATGGGTAGCTTGCTGGAAGGGTTACTTCTTGCAGTTTTGCAGAAGAAACCAAGAGAAGCAAACAAATCGAGGTTGGCTCCTGTTTATAAAGATACTAAAAAAGTGAAGAAGTTTTATGAATGGACACTTAATGACATGATCGAGGTTGCCCATGAGGAAAATTGGATTGACTTAGATGTTAAACGATTCTCTCATTCATTAAGGGAGTTTCGTAATTTGGTACACCCATATGAGCAGATGGCTTTGCAAGTTTTTCCTGATAGTGATACTTGTAGTATCTGTTGGTTGGTTGTCCAAGCAGCTGTGAACGATCTGGCCAAAGTATTACAAAAAGCGGACTGAATCTGGCTGATTTGTATACCAGAGGTATTTCTAGTTCTGCGCCTACAGTCACTTTACCAAGTTTTTTTGGACGGTATTTTGACAAGTCGGATGTGCCCAAGATCGATTCGAATTGCGATTCTTGCTATGGGGACAGCCTCATGACTGCTCAGTTACATCGCAACAAATTGCTAATAAATTGTTTGAAGAAATTTAATGAAATAATTTCTTTTTAGCTCTCTGATTAACACGCCTATGGGCTTTGTTCCCGTGGCTAGATAGTCGCATTCGAGGATGAATTATTTGCGAATATCGCACTAAAAAATTATTTGTAAAGCGGTCTGCTCGGGCTTAATTCAAAGTTACGTGTCTTGTCTATTAGGTTTGGCTCATGGCCGTTCGAATACTATATTTTTAGATTTGTTATTTTGTTATACGGTGGATACCAAAGGTTTTGTGAAAGGAGCTATGCTATGGATTGGGTTGGGTCACGATGGTGGAAGTTCGATTTCCACTGCCATACTCCAGCATCTAGTGACTATGGCAAGGGACTGAATCAAGAGGAACACAAAAGTGTTTCTCCGAAAGAGTGGTTAATTAATTACATGAAGGGAGAAATAGACTGTATCGCGGTAACGGATCATAATTGTGGTAGCTGGGTTGATCTCTTGAAGCAAGCGTTATCAGAACTCGCCAGCGAAGATCACGAGGATTATAGAGAACTCTACATATTCCCAGGTGTTGAGATTACTGCCTCAGATGGCATACACATACTGGCCATTTTGCCGCAGGAAAAAACAACTTCTGATATTGATACTCTATTGGGTGCAGTTGGTTTAAAACAGCAAAATGACAATTGTTTGGCTGCTGCAACGATGTCGTCAGCTGGCGTTATTGAGACTATAACCAGCCATGGTGGACTAGCTATACCTGCTCATGTTGATCAAGAGTGCGGCCTGTTTTCAGCACCGACACCCAGTCTTAAGCAAGTACTTAACAGCTCAGATGTAATAGCTATTGAGATTGGTGATATCCATGGTAAAAAACCAACCCTCTATAATGATAGTAAGCTGCGTTGGACTGAAGTTCTGGGTTCCGATTCTCATCATCCTTCAGGTAGTAGCTTGCAAAGCTTTCCTGGAAGCCATTATACTTGGATCAAAATGAGCACTCCTTCTATCGAAGGGTTGAAGTTGGCGTTGTTAGATGGAGAACTATCTATCAGAAGATCTGATAGATATGAGGGCTGTCCAAATGACCATGGAGATCCAATGATTGAGAAGATTGTGGTAAGAGATGCCCAATATTTGGGGCGAGGTGGAGATTTTGTAGCTAAATTCAATCCGTGGCTAAACTCAATCATAGGAGGTCGTGGTACAGGAAAATCTACAACCCTAGAATTACTTCGAAATGCTCTCGCGAGGGATACAGAGATACCAGCTAACCTTAGCGATGACTTCAAAAAGTATCGTGAAGTCTCCACGCGGCGTGGAGACGAAGGACTTTTAACGAAGGATGCCTCAGTAAGTGTTTATTATTTGAAAGACGAGGCGAGATTTAGAGTTGATTGGCGCTACCCAGATGAGACCCAAGCGTTCACAGAGAAAGCTTCAGGGGATTGGGAGGCTACGCTAGGAAGCATTGCGCAACGATTTCCCATTCGTATTTATAGTCAAAAACAGATTTTTGAGTTAGCTAAAGATCCAGATTCGTTAATGAAAATCATTGATGACGCATCTGAGATCAATTATGAGGAGTGGGAGCACCGATGGAATGAATTGTTTAATCAATACATGACTAAACAAGCCGCAGTTAGGGAAACGCGAGCAGGGCTTGGCGGAGAATCCGCAATACAAGGTCAGTTAGAAGATGTTAGGCGTAAGCTGGATGTTTTCCATAAATCCGGACATGAAGCCATCCTTAAGGATTATCATGCTCGGGACAATCAGAATAAAGCATTGGATTCTTGGGAAACCTCATGGTCAAATTGGTCTGGTGAGCTGAATGAATTCATTAATAAACTGGCCTTTCAAGAGCTTTCTTTTGAAGAACTCCCTCCATCTTCGGAAGAATTCCAGGAAGTACAATCTGTGATAGAACGACTTGATGAAGATCTTGAGAGCATAAGGGCAGCCATGGCTGAAGCAAAGGCAAAGCTTGATAATGTAGGGATATCCTGGCAACAAGAGAGGGCTAAGCTAAGTTTAACAACGAAAATTGGCTGCGCCAAAGAGAGCTACGAGGCTCTTGTCGCTCAGTTGGAAGAGGAAAAAGTTGGAAATCCATCGGAGTATGCAACCTTAGTGGATGAAGAACAAAAATTAGTGGCGAGATTAAGAACGCTATCTGAGAAAGCGAGTTTGTTTAGACGGCAAGAGGAGGAAGCAAAGGAAATCCTTGGGAAACTTTTGGAGCATCGTAAAGTGTTGACGCAAAGACGCGCGGACTTCATAAGTGATACCCTTGCAGGTAACCAGCACGTTCGAATTCAGATCATTCCATTTGGAAACAAGGGTGCTTTGGAAGATGAATTAAGGGGTCTTATAGGCCGGAAACAAAGCGGTTTCGATGACGACATCGAAAAACTACTACTCGAGTTAAGAGATGCTGTTGAACCAGGAATTTCTCGAATTGAGAACATCAAGGAAACAATTAATATGCTCTATAAAGGGGACGAATCAACTGTTCAGTCTGTAAAGGACCGGAGGTTTGCCAACCATATCCAGGGGTTAGATCCGGAAAATATAGACCGCTTACAATGCTGGTTCCCTGCCGATTCTGTGAATGTTAGTTTTAGTCTAAAAGGCAGAGAAAAGTTTAGTCCTATTTCCCAAGGATCCCCGGGACAAAAAACGGCAGCACTGCTGGCTTTTATACTATCCTATGGTGATGAACCCTTGATTCTTGACCAGCCCGAAGACGATCTGGACAACGAGTTGATCTATGACTTGATTGTGCAACAACTGCGAGACATCAAACTTCGTAGACAAGTGATTGTGGTCACCCATAATGCTAACATAGTAGTAAATGGAGATGCGGAAAATGTCATCGCTCTTGATATCAAATGTGGGCAAACTCAGATAATAGCTCAGGGCGGACTACAAGAAGCAAGCATCCGTGGCCAAATATGCAAATTCATGGAAGGTGGAACTACTGCTTTTGAAGAGAGATATAGGCGGATAAACTTGAGTCGCAGGATTCTTTGAGCTAGCATGTGATAACTTCAGTATTCGAGATTAGATTCAAAGTTGAGAATCTCGCCTATGGGGCCTGCCCTCTTGCCCAGGTAGTCACATTGTAATATTCGAAATAACCATTTTTGTTTATTACCTGTTTGAGCACATGATATATTAATTGGTGAATATCTCGTTGACAGGGATTAGTATGTGATCAGAGGTAATACCTCGAGTAACACTTCCATTAATGATGGTTGCTCCCAGCTACCACCAATTGTTCCAAGTTATTTAAATCCCTTAAATATAAAATATGAAACCCCATCTTTTCATCCCTTAAATATGCAGGAACAACCAAGCCAATTGCTGAAGACAATGCTATACATAACCCTAATGAGGTGACTTAAATGATCAAAAAAGCAGTTATTCCTGCTGCAGGACTAG
>JAAZLQ010000280.1 GCA_012799255.1 Bacillota bacterium | reverse complement strand
CCTCACAAAGCCACCTACCCCCTCACATTTGTATCATGGGTGTAGGTTGCCC
Organism: Bacillota bacterium; assembly: GCA_012799255.1. Next base: position 6,726 of record JAAZLQ010000280.1, on the reverse strand, counting down.
TGCCGTGTCATCCGATATTGAAGGAACTAGCTACCAGAGCTGAGGTTTTTTCTTAGTAATTGGCGAGCATGCTCACTAGTTACGCGCTCGTCAGCGGTGCCACCTAACATACGGGTTAATTCTTCCACCCGTTCATCTCCCTGGAGCAGAGTAACTTGGACTTTTGTTCGCTCACCATGGGATGATTTTTGAACTGAGTAATGATGAGTCCCGTAACTGGCAACCATCGGCAGATGAGTGACGCAGAGAACCTGCCTTACGTGACTCAACGACTGCAGTTTTTGACCGAGATTAACCGCGGTACGCCCTCCGATTCCGGCATCAATCTCATCGAAGATGATTGTGGGAGTTTGCTCCGCCTCCACTAAAATGGCTTTCATAGCCAGCATCACCCTGGAGAGCTCTCCACCAGAGGCAACTTTTGCCAAAGGTTTCAAATCCTCGCCAATATTTGCTGCCAGCATAAACTCCACTTCTTCTTGTCCGCCAAGTTGTGGACTCATGGCCTCGTGTGGAGTAAACTGCACCTTAAATCTGGTATTACCCATGGATAGGTCTGCTAACTGAGCCTCAATCTCACTTTCAAGATGTACAGCCAACTCTCTTCTGCTTTCAGAAAGCGTGCTTGCCCGGTTTCGCCACTCCTCTAACCAGTACGAACTTTCTTCTTCCAGCCCTTTTGCCCTGACACTGGCGTTTTTCAGAAGTTCCAATTCCGCTTGGGCTTGCTCAGCATAGGTTAGAATTTCCTCAATTGAATGGCCATACTTCCGTTTCAAGCCATCAATAATGTTGAGACGTTCCTGAATTTCATTGAGTCGTCCTGGATCTGCTGGCAAATCCTCCAAATAATCTCTTAGTTCTCCGTAAAGATCGTGGAGGTTCAGTGATAACTCCACATAGCACTGAGTTACCGTCTCAAGGTTCTGATCCAGTGTGGCGGCGCGAGTCAATTCTGCCTCAACCGAAGATAATCTATCGAGTAAAGACTCTAACTCTTCATAGGGTTCTCCGAGCACCCCAACCGAATAGTGAAGACTTTGACGGATGCGATCTAAGTTAGCAAGACGAGAACGTTCTACTTCCAGTTGCTCATCTTCACCAGGTTGCAGACTGGCTTTTTGGATCTCTTCCACCTGATAAGCCAAAAGGTCGATCTTACGATGTCTTTCGAGGTCATTTTTTTGCAGCCGATTCTGTTCAGCTCTTATGGCCAACCACTTTTCAGCCGCATCATTCGCTCTTTCTAGAAGTTCTAAATGCTTTGGTCCACCATAAGTATCTAGAAGTAAGGCATGTCCATGGGGATTTAACAGGCTCTGGCTGTCATGTTGACCAACTACATCCACTAAATGCGGACCGAGTTGGGCTAGTTGACTTACAGTAGCCAATCGACCATTTATCCAGCACTTATTGCGACCGCTAGTGTTGATCTCTCTAGAAAGAACTAGTTCATCGCCATCATCAAGCATTCCCCATTCTCCAAGTAGGCGCTCCACATTGGAGTTTGGAACGAAGCTACCAGATACTAGGGTGCTTTCTGCTCCAGTTCGAATCATTTCCAGCGATGCCCTGTCTCCAAGTAGCAAACCGAGTGCGTCAATGATGATGGATTTACCCGCACCGGTCTCGCCACTCAGTACACTGAATCCAGAATAGAAAGATAATTTCAACTCCTCGATCAACGCAAAATTCCGAATTTGCAACTCCTTGAGCACAGACTCACCCCTTGATTAACTCTTCGATTCTTTCGTACAGCACCCCAGTTGGTCCTTCAGGCTTGGTCGGTCTGGGCTGCTCGGCACGGGTGATGACTAAGATGGCATCATCTCCGGCGATACTACCCATCATCTCGGGCCATTGTAACTCGTCAATAATCGCGGCCACTGCATGAGCACCACCAGGATAGGTCTTAATCATGATCAAAGAGCCGCTAAAATCTACGCCTTTTACGTAATCCTCGAAGATCCGTTTAGCGCGACGAATCAGATCTCCCTTTGTCACATTGGTAGGGACCGAATACTTATATCCGCCCTGCCCATTAGGGATCTTAGCCAAGCGAAGTTCCTTGATATCCCTAGAAACCGTGGCTTGAGTTACCTTGTGTCCATGTTCATGCAAGAGCTCCATCAATGCTTCTTGGGTTTCTACGTTATATTGTTGTACTAGATCCAAGATCTTGCTTTGACGCCTATTTTTCATACCTATCACACCTATTCATCACGAATACCACCCCGCATTTGGGGCATCTTCATACGGGAATGTAACACCTGGAAAAACCCACGATCACCCAATTTTATGAAAAGAGCCGGTTTGTGAGCCCTCCTAATTGCAACCTGGTCACTCTCGCGAATAGGAAATCCATCTTGACCATCAATAGTAAGCATTACTTCCTCCCTAGCATCATTCAAACGGATGCAAACTTCCGCCTCTGGTCGAGCTAAAACAGAGCGGGCCGACAGCGAATGTGCACAGATGGGAGTAATGCAAATCGATTCTAACAATGGTTCAATAATGGGGCCTCCAGCACTTAAAGAATAGGCCGTAGAACCTGTTGGCGTAGAAATTATGATTCCATCAGCGACGTAATCTGTTACATGCTGTTTGTCGACGTAGATACTCAAATCAATAATCCGGGCAAAAGTACCTCGAGTGATTACAAAATCGTTAAGGGCGATATGCCTGGAAATCTCTTGGCCCTCTCTGTACACGGCAGCAGAGATGAGCATACGTTTCTCCAAAGTGTAATCTTTAGCTAAGATTCTTTCCATAGCCGGAAAAAGACCATCTGTCTCAACCTCAGTCAAAAATCCCAGATGACCTACATTAACTCCAAAAACTGGTACCTGGCACTCACTAGCCAGTCGTGCCGCATTTAAGAGAGTCCCATCTCCTCCCAACACAATCGCCAGATCCAGGTGAGCCATGCTCGTGGTCTGCGGAGATTCAATTACTTGATGCCCGATCCCTCTCTCCGCGAGAAAATCTACCAACTCGTCGGTAAGCTTCATAGCCACTACTTTCCCAGTATGTGGTATGATCCCAATGTTCATGGTCACTTCATCCTTTCCCACCCGGTGCGGATGACTTCGCACACCTTTTCAGTAGCATCAAGCCGAGGCGCACCCAGCCGAAAATGAGCCAAGTACTCCAAATTACCCTTCATCCCACTGATCGGTGAACATGCAAAGTCCAATAGACCGAGGTCCTCCTGCAGCTGGTTAATTAAGGGTGGTAGATAAGTCAAATGGATCTTGGGATCCAGAATTACACCGTGCTTATTTAGACCTACACCTTCCGTTTCAAACTGGGGTTTGACCAGTGCGATCACCTGGGAATGAGGATTCAACAATTGACAGACGGCAGGAACTACTTTAGTCAAGGAAATAAAAGAGACATCAATGGTAGCAAGGTCCACTAAGGATGGCAACTTGTCAGGTGTCAAATCACGGATATTTGTCTTTTCAAAAACATACACCCTCGGATCCGTCTTTAATTCAGGTACCAGCTGATCTTGCCCCACATCTACTGCGTAAACACGCTTTGCGCCAGCCTGTAATAGGCAACTGGTGAATCCGCCGGTGGACGCTCCAACATCTAGGGCAACCAAGCCACAGACATCAACCTGAAAGAGTTCTAAAGCCTTTTCTAGCTTTAGTCCCGCTCTGCTCGGATAAAGCAGAGGTGTGCCCAAAATCTCCACATCAGCGTCGACCTGGACAACTGAACTCGGCTTAGTCAGCTGCCTCCCTTCTACTACAACCTGCCCTTGCCGGACAAGTTCTTTGGCTCGTTGCCTAGAAGCAGCAAGCCCCCGCTCCACTAAAATCTGATCTAAACGCTTACGCATTGACATCCCTACTAGTCAAGACCTGTAGCCCGTGTCCAGATACAGTCTTGCGGATGGTGTTGGCAACATGCTCGGCTGTTAATCCATACTCCTCATGAATCCGCGCAATCGGTCCTTGCTGGATAAAGGTATCTGGGTAACCTATTCGTTCCACCTTTAACCCCTGTTCCTCATGGAGTAATTCGAGCATACTGCTGCCAAACCCTCCTGCTAAAACGTGATCCTCAAGGGTGATTAAGTACTTTTTCCCCTTTAGAGAACTGAGAATCCATTCCCTGTCTAGAGGCTTTAGAGAGCGCACATTTACTACACCGAAACTGAGTTCTGGTTCTAAAGTGCGAGTAGCTTCCAAGGCTACTTCCACCATAGGTCCGAACGTGAACACCATCCCATCGCGTCCCGGTTTGATCTCAACCGGTGTAATAGGACTGACTGGGTCAAAAGTTTCTTGGTCATAGTCAACGCCTCCGTCAGCACGCGGGTAACGAATAGCTACCGGTTTGGCTTGTTGAAGTGCCCAAGCAAGCATCGACTCCAGTTCACTTCCAGTCCTTGGTGCCAAAATCGTCAAACCGGGAACTGCCCTCAGGAAGCTTATATCAAACACACCCTGGTGAGTAGGGCCGTCATCGCCCACCACTCCAGCCCGATCAACGCCAATTACTACCGGTAGACCTTGGAGGGCTAGATCATGAATTACCTGGTCGTAACCTCTTTGCAGGAAAGTAGAATAGAGGGCCACAACTGGGCGTAACCCCTCCTTCGCCATTCCAGCTGCCAGAGTTAGGGCATGCTGTTCCGCAATCCCCACATCAAAAAACCTATGGGGAAAACGTTCTGCAAACTCCCCTAGCCCAGTACCATCACGCATGGCTGCTGTGATGGCCACTATATCAGGATTCGACTCCGCCAAACCTACTAAAGACTTACCGAAAGCTTGACTGAAGGAAATAGTCTCCTGTTGTGGCACCACTCTCAGGGGGCTGACTCCATGATAACGATGGGGATTTTCTTCCGCCAAAGCATGTCCACGACCCTTTTGTGTATAGACATGAATTAATACTGGACCTCCCCTGGCGACCCCCGCCCTAATAGCCTTTTGAAGTTGCAGAATGTTGTGTCCATCAAATGGACCAAAATAGGCAAAGCCCAACTCTTCAAAAAGTTGACCCGGCAACATATTTTTCAGTGTAATTTTGAACTTATGGGCGACTTTTGCCAGAGGCTTACCCACAAGAGGAATCTTCCTTAAAAAGGCGGAGAGATCAGCCCGGGCCTTGTACAGGGTACTATCTGATCTAATCCTTCCTAGGTAATCGCTTAAAGCCCCCACGTTATTGGTGATAGACATCTCATTGTCATTCAGAATAACGATGAGATCCTTGCCCAGTGACCCAATATGATTGAGCGCTTCAAAAGCCATCCCACCGGTTAATGCCCCATCACCAATCACTGCAGCAACTTTGAAGTCTTCGCCTTTCAAATCTCTAGCGATAACCATACCAGCCGCAACTGAAATAGAGGTAGAACTATGTCCTACCCCAAAATGATCATGTTCGCTCTCTGCAGGAAGGGGAAACCCAGAAATCCCTCCCCATTGACGTAAAGTATGGAACCGTTCCTTGCGACCGGTGACTAATTTATGGGTGTAACATTGGTGGCCTACATCCCAGATTATTTTGTCTCGCGGCGTCGAGAGCACGGAATGCAAAGCGAGAGTAAGTTCAACAACACCGAGGTTAGCACCGAGATGTCCGCCGTTTTTTTCCACAGTAGTAATTATCTCGCTGCGAATCTCTTCTGCTAGCTTTTCAAGTTTATGTATGTCCAGTTTCTTAATGTCATCTGGAAAGTTGACTTCAGAAAACACATTATCACACATGGTTTCTACCTCTTTTTATTTTTTGCCTTGATGGAGCGAAATTGCGTTCCAATTTGTTCCACAGAGTAAATGAGGCGACCAACTACGATCAAAATTGTTGTGGAATTAGAGATGGCAAAATTCTTTCCCATGGCTTTACCACCCACTGTCAGGGCCGCAATTAAAGCTACCATAAGTGTATTGGCTAACGTCCCCCCAAGTCCTGCAGAGTAGGCACTCAGCTGAAAGACAATGGCGACGCCCACAGCGCCACTTAAAGTACCAGCCACATCGCCAATGACGTCATTGCAGAACGTTGATACTTGATCTGCATTACGTACTAACCAGATGGCTTGTTTGGCACCAGGAACCTTATTCGATGCCATTGCATGAAAAGGAGCCTCTTCACCGGCTGTGGCAGACACGCCCACAATATCGAACAAGACGCCAATAAGGATAATAAAAAGTAGTAACACTAAGCTGAATGTCAAGGGAACGACCGACAATACGCTGTTACTACCTAGGTTTAGAACTACCGACAAGGTAAAAGTGATTAAGGTTAAAGTAAGTATTGCCCTCCAACGCTTTTGCATTGCTTACAGCAATCCTCTTTCTAAAAAATGCACTGAGGCAAATGGCAGTGAAATGAGTAAAGATTGTGGCTTAGGTCCAGCAGGTTTTCCCAAAGACCCTCCAGTCCGTCACCGTAACTGGCGGTTACCCCTTTCCGGTCTTTTCGCTTGTCACCATAGCCGAGGCTGGATTGCCACTTAGACCACACCGTAATCCCCACTTCACCATCTCGTTGAGAAACAGTCTAGGGGTTTTCCCCAACGTCAAGACTCATTTTCTAGTCTCTTTTGCAGTGAAGGTTTCAAGGGCGTTTCGCCAATTAGCGAACAGTAGAGCTCCCTGGCCTAGAGAACTTTACCGAAAACCACTATCCCCCGTCCACCACTCAAGACAGGCTACACTGCACCCAACACTGATGTACAACTAAGCTTCAAATGCGTAT
>JAAZLQ010000380.1 GCA_012799255.1 Bacillota bacterium | reverse complement strand
TATGAATTTACCGTAAATTGGAAATAGTACATATACTCATTCAATAAATGCAATTTATCCAGCATTGGTGTCGGGTTTTTTGTCCAAAAAACGATACCATCCACAACATCAGGGGACAATGAAATTTTACTGACCTGATGAATGTTCATTGGGTTTCTAACATACACATACCCGTCTTTAATTCGATTAAAAAACCAATCTGAATAATAAGATGGTATATCAGTCCGACGGCTTGCGCTTATTATCATTATATCACCTCCAATAATAACTGCACTGTTTTTTTACAGCGACTATCTGCGTGGTACCGGAGTTGTATATCTCGAGGAATCGGAAATATACTTTGGGTCACAGCGTGCGGGGTCCCCACTTTTTGGGCATCGTATAAATCACCTGTATCAAAATACTTGTAAGTACACCGAATAACTGACAATTTATACGCCTCTATTTTTTGTTTAAACCGAACAAAGTAGTTTCGTCCTCGTCGATTGCTATTAACATCGTTAATGATGAGTAATAGTTTCTGTCCCTTCTTTTTCTTCTGAACTATGTTTTTTACGAGATCATCCAAAAAGGAATCTATAATCCCAATTTGTCTAGTGTTAAATAGATATGAGATAAGATAACTGATCACAATAACATTTGTATCACCTACAGCATGCTGGTTAAAACACTTAAAAACATCATCATAGCGCACTTTATATGCCATGCTATTCTCTGAACAATATTTTGCGGCACGATTATTGATGGGTCTCCATAGTTCGTTTACATCTACCCCGATATATGATACAGGTGCAGTAAAATGATGAGTACTATAAAAATGCTCAAACGCCATAAGGTCAGCATTACCTCCACAACCGAGGGAGAGAATATGAAAATATGGATAGTCCTTCAGATAATTGTACTCTTCTTCGAAGGCGCAGTGCAACTCAGTTGCGTATAAGTATGAATACTGGCACACATAATGATAAAGCATCTTAGGACAGTCATACAATGTTTTTGGGTCAGCTCCGGCTCTTTCCGGAAAATGAATTTGATACAGGCAGTTATAACAACTGTTACTGCAGGATCCCGACGGGTGATTACAGGTGCCACAGCCACATTTGTCGCCGAAGGTAACAAATTTTTTGTCGCAAAAACTCACAAGATCATCTAGTAACATTTTATCTCTCCTATCACAACTTATGCTATATAATTTCTTTGTGTTTAGGGATATATCTTACCTGATGTTTGGGCGGCCTTTTTATACTATACCCAAAATCAGGATTACTTTTCAGGTTGAAGAAGCCCCTTCGCAAACGACTCTTTGGTAAAGGAGGTAGAAATACCATTATCAAAAGTAATGTTCACTGTTGTATCTGTTTCGCTTTTAACAATACCAGGGCCAAATTTTGCGTTAATATGAAAGACTCGCTGTCCTACATAGTGTTTCTCTGAAGCCTCGGAAATGTTTGTCTTTGATGTTGCATGTGGGGTAATATCTATTTTTGGTTGTAAACGTACAGAAGGTACACTGGCGGAGGTTGCCTTCTTACTTCCGGTATTTTTCAGTGCCTTCCTTAATTCTTTCACAGACATTGTTTCTCCGCCGGGGATTCTATGGATCATTGCATGGCAATTAGGGCATACAGGTATCAGGTCTTGCTTATAATCCACAACATAATCTCTTTTGATGGTGTGTAATGGACGAAGATGATGAATATGGATAAAGCCCTCTCCTAAAGCTCCATATTTATCTCCAAAGTTCAAACCGCAGACAATGCAACTAGTTCCGTGGTGTTCAATACACTTTCTGCGGGCAATGGAACTGCGCTCGTATCTATCCACCTTTACGCTTCGGATATGTCCCTCGTGGTACTGTTCCTGCTCGTTAACATCAGTAAAGAATCCATCTGAATAGTAATCGTTGAATTGGCTGTCAATATACGCATGCAAATCAGGGGACACTTTCACCGGCCCTTGTGGCGCTGCGCTTAAACCATTAGCGACGGGGCTCTCTAAGCTCAAACGGTTAGTATCAACCTGATCCAAAAGTTTAAGACGTGCATATAAACCTACCTTGGATTTTTCATACTCATCGTGGTCTATCCAGAACTGCGCGTCATCAATACACTCCGAAAAAGGCACTGAGTGTTTTGTTACCTCGCACTTATACATTACGCGCTTAAAAGGCCTTGTGCAGTAGATATAAACAATATCACCCACACTGTATTTGGCGCGCTGCCGCCAGTCAATGAACCCATTAGTGGCAAAAGAGCTAGCGTGGTCATACATATTTCCATTGGCTGATATCATCCATATCATACGTTTTCTCCTGTTCGTGTTTAATTATCAAACAAATCTCTCATAATAGCATCCAAATCTGTTACGCCAGAGTTTACTTCCGGTACCAGAAAACGTTTTACACCATCAGAACAAATCTGTTCTATCCCGGAGATAAAGAGCGATTTAACATCTTGATTGCCGCCAAAGTAAGTATCAAGGTTACCAGCGTGTGCCACCCATCTGCCGGTGGCGCTTTTCTTTTTACCCCAAATATGAATACCGTTGATCAGATCTCTGTAAGGGATAAGGGTATCGATAGCTGCTTGATACTTTTCCGCTTTGAACTTTAGCGTATCAATTCCTTCGGCAGTAAGCAGTTGCGGGAAATCCAAAACCACACCTAGTTTCAGACCGCGCTGGTGTATAATCTCGCAGAGAGTTGCGATTTCTTTCGCTTTTCCTACGAGGAATTTGCCTCCGTGATACACAGCACCGGATCTGTTTTCGATAACAATAGTAGTATTTGGATATGCTGCATGGATTTTTTGCTCAAAAATGAGATATCGTTCAGAAAACCCATCTAAAGAGCAATAATCATTAAATGGCGGATGGATCTCTATGATCTCAGGAGGATTGTGCCCCTTTGTCAGCCCAATAATGAATGCCGCAAATGCTTCGGCCCACTCGTTTGATTTCCAAAGCTGTGGAACACCATCTTTATTTGCTTCGCGAAGGATTGGAAAGGCCGCTATATGCCCTGAATCAAATTTTCTTTTCCCGTAACTGTATTCAGTATGAAGGGAATACTTTTCTGTTGCTTCGATAGTGTCCTTGTCCAGGTGACCAGCTACCTCATGGATTTGCGCTGAAAGCCCTTCGGGATATGGAACGCCATTATATTCTATAAAAATAAAGCTTCCCTTTGATAGCATATAGCCTTACTCCTTGTTATACTTCTAAGATTCCAATTTCCTTCAAATATCCATATATTCCGTCATACCACTCACGTTTCCGGGTCTGATCGTCGTCGCTGCCTGCTGGCACAAAGATGGCCATGCCCTGACGTGCGCGGGTGAGCAGTACGCGATAGGCGTTCTTCAAATACAAGCGACGTTCCTCTGAGCTAACATTGGTCCAACGGTTACCGACAAAATTGTTATAGATCCATTCGCCGTCTACATAACGGTAGTCGGCATCCCATGCAACAACG
>JAAZLQ010000306.1 GCA_012799255.1 Bacillota bacterium | reverse complement strand
CGCCGGGAAGTTAACATGAACATCAAGAGATTGCGGGACATCGGTTGCTACCGTGGTATACGTCACCGCCGCGGCCTTCCTGTTCGAGGACAACGCACTAAGACCAACGCCAGAACGCGTAAAGGTCCTAAGCGGGTTGCCGGTAAGAAGAGATAGGCTGTATTGAAAGGAGGAGAACCCAATGGCAAGACCACGAGGCAAGGGTCAACGCCCACGCCGTAGAGAAAGAAAGAATATACCAGTTGGCGTAGCGCACATTCGCTCGACATTTAACAACACCATTGTAACCATTAGCGATCCACAAGGAAACGTTATTTCTTGGGCAAGCTCTGGTAATGTTGGTTTTAAAGGTTCACGCAAAGGAACTCCATTTGCAGCAGGCTTAGCCGCTGAACAGGCAGCATCTGTTGCTTTGGACCATGGCGTAAGAGAAGTGAGCGTCTACGTAAAAGGACCTGGCGCTGGTAGGGAAGCAGCAATTCGCTCCCTTCAAGCAGCTGGTATTGATGTGACCACTATCAAAGACGTAACTCCAATCCCATATAACGGTTGTCGTCCACCGAAACGACGCAGAGTATAATTAGTTCGGCCCATGCGTTCGCAAAGGAGGGTGCAAGAACTATGATTGAAATAGAAAAGCCAAAGATTGAGAAAGTTGAACTGACGGATAACTACGGCAAGTTTGTTGTAGAACCGTTAGAACGGGGCTATGGTATTACTTTAGGCAATAGCCTGCGGAGGATTTTGCTCTCGTCGCTGCCGGGTACCGCAGTCACTTCAGTCCATATCGATGGCGTTTTACACGAGTTTTCCACCATTGACGGAGTTGTGGAAGATACAGTAGACATAGTGCTCAATCTGAAAAAACTCCTGGTCAAACTGCATACTGATGAGCCCGTGACTATTCGCGTCGAAGCCAATCAAGCGGGACCACTTTTAGCTGGGCATATTACTGCTGATCCTACGGTTGAAGTTCTTAATCCGGATCTGGTCATTGCAACATTGCAAGAAGGGGCCCAATTGAACATGGACATCACAGTAGCCAAAGGTCGTGGCTATGTTAGCGCAGAGCGCAACAAGAGCCCTGATCATCCAATTGGCTTGATTCCAGTGGATTCCATCTTTACCCCTGTCACGAAGGCCATCTATCACGTTGAGGACACCCGTGTGGGGCAAATTACCGACTATGACCGTTTGGTTCTAGAAGTGTGGACGAATCGCACCATTGCCCCAGATAGCGCAGTGAGTTTGGCTGCCAAGATCTTAATGGAGCACATTAAGCTGTTCACAGACTTAACCGAAAGTGTGGGCAGCGTGGAGATTATGGTGGAAAAAGAAGAAGAAAGTATTGACCGCCTAATGGAGATGACTGTTGAGGAGTTGGATCTTTCCGTTCGTTCTTATAACTGTCTAAAACGGGCAGGCATCAACACGGTTGATGAGTTAACCCGCAAGACGGAAGAAGACATGATGAAGGTACGTAACCTCGGAAAGAAATCCCTTGCAGAAATCAAAGAGAAACTTGGCGAGCTAGGGCTTTCCCTGCGTAAATCTGATGAGTGAGGTAGGTGAGCAAGATGAAACTCAGGAAGTTAGGTAGAACCTCTGGTCATCGGAGAGCATTACTCCGGGGCCAAGTAACCAGTTTGGTCTTACATGGTCAGATTGAGACTACAGAAGCCAAAGCCAAAAGCATTAAACCCTTAGCAGACAAAATGGTCACTCTAGGTAAACGGGGAGATCTGGCTGCCCGGAGGCAAGCCGCTGCATTTTTACTGGATCCCGCTGCTGTACAGAAACTCTTTGACGATTTAGCACCGCGCTTTGCTGATCGTAATGGCGGTTATACCAGAATCATTAAAACCGGTGTTCGCCGGGGTGATGCGGCACCGATGGCGATCATTGAATGGGTTTAAGCTATACAAACAAGGTCGCAGAGGATCCCCCTCTGCGTTTTGTTTTTGAAAGAGGTGCTAGGTCATGAAGGAACCGTTAATTCGCTTTAGCGATGTAAACTTCACCTATGCCAAAACGCAGGGTGGAGAGGGCTGGCCCGCGCTTACAGACGTGAATTTGGAAATTTTTAAAGATGAATTTGTAGCTGTCTTGGGACATAATGGTTCAGGAAAATCCACGTTAGCAAAGCATGTAAACGCGCTACTTACTCCCACCTCTGGTCAGGTTCTGGTAGCAGGTTTAGATACTAAGGATCCGGACAATGTGTGGGAAATCAGGCAGAAAGTGGGCATGGTCTTCCAGAACCCTGATAATCAAATCGTGGCCACGACCGTGGAAGAGGATGTGGCCTTTGGACCGGAGAACTTGGGTATACCAACTGCTGAGATCCAGCGTCGAGTTACTGAATCTTTGGATGCGGTTGGTATGCTCTCCTATCGACTGCATCCACCCCACCAACTATCTGGGGGACAGAAGCAGAGGGTTGCCATTGCCGGGATGATTAGCATGCGTCCTGATTGCATTGTTTTGGACGAGCCCACCGCCATGTTGGATCCTGAGGGACGGCGTGAGGTTATGAGTACAATTCATCGTCTCAACAAGGAAGAGGGAATTACCGTTCTGCATATCACCCATCATATGGACGAAGTTATTGGAGCGGATCGGGTGATAGTTATGGATCGGGGGCGGATTGTGCTGACGGGTACTCCGCGGGAGGTTTTTAGCCAGGTAGATTTGTTGCGTGAACTACATTTGGACGTTCCGCAGGTGACGGATTTGGCCCAAAGGTTAAGAAAACGCGGTATTTCTATCCCCCAGGGTATACTGACTGTGAATGAAATGGTGATGCATTTATGTCCATCAGATTAGAAAATGTCTCGTATAGTTATCTCGAGGACACTCCCATGGCAAAGGTGGCCATAACCAATGTGAGCTTGGAAATTGAAGCTGGGGAGTTTGTAGGCATTATTGGTCCTACAGGTTCTGGTAAGTCCACTCTGATCCAGCATTTCAATGGACTCCTTTTGCCCTCCTCAGGCAAGGTTTATGTGGATGGTGTAGATCTTACTTTGAAGGATACCCAACTACGGACTATTCGTCAGAAGGTGGGCATGGTGTTCCAGTATCCCGAACATCAGCTCTTTGGTGAAACCGTGCTAGAGGATGTGGGATTTGGTCCACGCAATGGTGGACTTGGGGAAGAAGAGGTTATTAGGCGCGTGCGTCAAGCCCTCTCTTATGTGGGTTTAGATTATGAAGCGTTAAAGGATCATTCTCCCTTTGAATTAAGTGGTGGACAGAAGCGCAGGGTAGCCATTGCAGGTGTTTTGGCTATGGAACCTGCTGTGTTAATCCTCGATGAGCCTACCGCAGGATTGGATCCGGAAGGTAGGGAGGAGATTTTACAGGAGATCAAACATCTCTGGGAAGAACGGGGAATAACTGTCGTGCTCGTTACCCATAGTATGGAGGATGTAGCCCGCTTAGTGGGTCGTTTGATCGTTATGGAAAAAGGCTCGGTGGCATTAGACGGCACTCCTGTGGAGGTATTTCGCCAGGCTGACAAGTTGAAGAAAATGGGCTTAGGTGTGCCTCAAATAACCGAGCTGATGTATGAGCTTAAAGCCCGAGGTTTAGATGTCAATACAGATATCTTTACAGTTGAAGAGGCCGAGGAAGAGATTGCAAGAGTAATGGGGTGGAAAAAATGAGGTTTAAGAATCTGACCATTGGTCAACACATCCCAGGTGATTCCCTAATTCATCGTCTTGATCCTCGTACTAAGATCTTAGGTACTACGTTCTTAATTGTGCTCTTATTTCTTGTCAATGGGTTTATTGGGTATGGTTTGGTAGCATTGGCAATTGCGGCAGTGATCCACATCTCTGAACTTCCTTGGCGTTACGTATTGCGTGGATTAAAACCCCTTTTCGTTATTCTGATTCTTACAGTGGGTTTAAATCTATTTATGACCGAGGGACGAGTAATATTTCAAGTCTGGTTTCTATCAGTGACTTGGGAGGGCTTGGTCCGTGGTTTGATGATGGGTACAAGGTTGGTATTGCTGATTATGGGAACTTCCCTCTTGACCTTAACCACCTCACCTATTCAACTTACTGATGGAATTGAGACCTTGCTCAAACCTGGGCGGAAGATCGGAATCCCAGCGCACGAGCTAGCCATGATGATGACAATTGCCTTGCGCTTTATTCCAACGCTTTTGGAAGAAACAGAAAAAATCATGAAGGCGCAAATGGCTAGAGGCGCAGATTTTCAAAGTGGTGGGTTGATGCAAAGAGCGAAGAATTTGGTTCCATTGTTGGTGCCACTCTTTGTGAATGCATTTCGTAGGGCAGATGATTTAGCCATTGCCATGGAGGCTAGAGGTTATCGGGGAGGCGAAGGGCGAACCAAGTTTAGAGAACTAAGCTTTCAGCGGATTGACGCGCTAGCCTTGACCCTTGTCGTTGTTTTTACCCTTGTAGTAGGATTTTTGTTCTAAGGAGTGTGCTATGAAGACCTACTGTTTGGTTGTTCAGTATGATGGCACGGACTATGCGGGTTTTCAAGTGCAGCCACAACAACGTACGATTCAAGGGGAGTTAGAGAGGGCGCTCCACACACTGGGTCCCAATCCCATCCGCATAGCCGGGGCTGGCAGGACAGATGCTGGAGTGCATAGTGAAGGTCAAACGGTTAGCTTCAAGGATGATGGGCTTACAGTTCCCGTTGAACGATTACCCCATGCCCTGAACTCACTTCTACCTCCTGACATTCGAGTAGTTAGTAGTAAACTTATGGCCCCGGATTTCCACGCCCGAATTAGCGCAGTGAAGAAGACCTATCGTTATCAAGTTTATGAGGGGGAGTTCCCCAACGTGTTCCTTCAGCGTTATGCCTATTGGAGCAGGATGCCTATTGATTGGCAAAAAGTACAAGAATGCGCAAGACTCTTTGTAGGACGCCTTGACTTTGCTTCCTTTGCGGCTAGCGGCAGTAGTGCGCAGACAACTGTGCGTACCATGACTTCGGTGACGGTGGATACAGATGCTCCGCTTAAGTTGATTCGATTCACGGCTGATGGTTTTTTGTATAAAATGGTGCGGAATTTAGTGGGGACTCTTCTTGATGTGGGCTGGGGAAGACTCAGTATAGAAGATGTTCAGCGCATTATGGAAAGTGGTGACAGGCGACTTGCTAGCGCCACGATAGCACCCCAGGGACTTTTCTTGGAAAGCGTAGAATATTCTTGACACTGAGCCTGGAGTGTTGTAAAATGAGAGTTGGCAAATTTACTCTTAAGAGCCCGGTCTAGCGGCGACAGAGCCCCGTTCGTTGCTATGAAAAAGGGCCTTCTGATAACTTTCTTGGACATAAAGGGGGGAAATCCCGACATGAAAACTTACACAGCTAAACCACAAGAAGTGGAAAGAAAATGGTATGTAGTAGACGCTGAAGGACAGACTTTGGGTCGTTTGGCAACACAGGTAGCTTCCATTCTCAAAGGCAAACATAAGCCGACCTATACTCCACATGTGGACACTGGAGATCACGTGATTATTATTAACGCTGAAAAAATTCATTTGACTGGTAAGAAGCTTCAAGATAAGAAGTATTACCGTCACAGTGGATATGTAGGCGGGATTAAATCGACAACCGCAGGCGAACTTCTGAATCGCCATCCTGAACGGGTCATTCAATCGGCCGTATGGGGCATGATTCCCCACAATAGATTGGGTCGTCAAATGATCAAAAAGCTTAAGGTCTACGCTGGTCCTGATCATCCACACGAGGCTCAGATGCCAGAGACCCTTGTTCTGAAGTACTAAAAACGTTATACGACCAAAAACCCTATGTGAAGGGAGGCAGTCTGAATGAATGTCGCTCGCAAGACAGAAACCAACTATGGAACGGGTAGAAGAAAGAAATCGATAGCCCGTGTTAGAATACTTCCTGGTAATGGCAACATTACGATTAACAAGAGACCAATTGAGGATTATTTCGGCCGTGAAGTACTTCGTACCATTGTGCGCCAGCCTCTAGTGCTCACTAATACGGAAGATAAGTATGACATTATCGTTAATGTGCATGGTGGCGGAACTACCGGTCAAGCCGGGGCTATTCGCCATGGTATTTCTCGTGCACTTCTGACCGTTGACGAAGACTTGAGAGGGCCTCTTAAAAAAGCTGGATACCTCACAAGAGACCCACGGATGAAGGAAAGAAAGAAATACGGCTTAAAGAAAGCCCGGAGAGCACCACAGTTCTCCAAGCGTTAATCGCAAGTATTACAAACCCCAGACCGCAAACGGTTTGGGGTTTTTGTATCCAGGGTTCTATCCAAGTGGTTCAGTTTCTGGTTCAGTTTCTGGTTGTGGTTCTGGCTGGATAGGTTCCTCTGAGGGGGGAGGCTGCGGAGTTTCTGGTTCAACTGGCTCAGTTGGTTCGGTTGGCTCAACTGGCTCAATGGGAACTTCAGGTTCAGGCTCTGCAGGAGTCTCCTGGGGAGGTGTTTCCTCCCCAGGTGTCTCGGGTTCGATAGGAACTTCGGGTTCCGGCTCGGGTTCAGGTTCAGGTTGTGGCTGCGGTGCAGCCTCAGGAGTTGGCACGGGAATAATCGGTGCTGCCTCCCTTCGAGGCGTTGGTGGTGTTGGTGGCGGTGGTGGTATAGAGCAAGGAGCCCATTGGGTCGGTTTAGTACCTTCGATAAAAGCGTCCAGCTCCACTTGGGCACAAAGTTCATTAGCTAAGAGCCCTGTAAAGACATCGATCATCACATCCGTTTCGACGTTGTCGGGGACTTCAAATTCGTTGTTTTCACGCTCCTTGTTCTCGGTGTTTTCAGAATCAAGGACACTTGTCATAAACTCCAACCAGATTTCTCCCGCTAAGGATTCAATTTGCGTCTGTTGATCTTCTTCGTTCCCCTCAGGTGTCTTCACGAAAACGCCAACCAGAAGAGTTGGTGTATAGCCTATCGCCCACTGGGATTTTCCGTCTTGGGCTACACTAGCGTGGAGAGCCGCTGGAAACTCTACATCCAACTCACTGATACTGCCGTAATCAGTGGTTGGTATAAGCATATTGGTAAGCAAATACGCCTGTTCTTTAGAAAGAATCTGGGCGGGTTTCTGCGTTTCTTGGGACAAGACTACATGGTTCTCTGCGTCATTAACTTGCTCAAAGCCGGAAGGCGGACTGAACTTTCCTTCATTTACAGCAGGTAAATAGGCAGCAGTAAGTTCGAGTAAGGATAATCCTTCCTTCACTTGACCCAGGGCTAGGGTTAGGTTTTGATCGACTTGTTCTATGTTTAGCTCCACACTCCGAGCGAAGTCAGTAAAACGCTCAATCCCCAGTTCGTTCAGGGTCCAGATGGAGGCATTATTTAAGTCCATGACTAACGCATGTTTCATGGTCACAGGACCCCAATAGCGGTCGTTGGTATTATCAACCTGGAGCTCTCCAAATTTCCTCTGTACATCCTCAACTAGATGATTCATGGCCCAACCGGCTTTTAGTCCTGTTGCGTAAATCAGCGGCCTTAGTGTGTTTCCTGTCTCTTGCTGTTTTGTAGTGGCCAGATTTGTTGCATCTTCGAGATAGTTGATACCGCCCACCATGGCGAGAATCTTGCCGTCCCTTGGATTGAGGGCTACCAAAGCACCATCGAGGTTTCTTTCTTGGATGATCTGCTCGGCCTTCTTTTGTAGGTCGCGATCAAGGGTAGTTGTTACTCTTAGTCCCCCTTGAAAGACCCGTTCTTCACCTAGCGCATTCACCAGTTGCTCACCAAGATAATCAGAGAAATGATGGGCGTAACCTGGTTCTCTACGTTCAAGGCTCAGGGGGGTTGCCTCAGCCTCCTGCTGTTGTTCCGTGTTAATATGGCCAGCGCTTCGCATTTGGCCTAAGACCGAATTCCGCATTTCAGTGGCCCGGTTTGGATTTCTGAAAGGTGAGGCTTGTTCCGGCTCTTGGGCCAGTGCTGCTAGCAAGGCGCTTTCCGCTAAGTCTAGTTCCTGTACGGATTTAGAGAAATACGTTTGGCTGGCTGCCTCAACACCTACTGCATTTTCGCCAAAGTAGGTTTGGTTGAGATACATTTCCAGCCGCTCCCGTTCGGAGTAACGTCTCTCCAAAACAGAAGGAAGAATGGCTAGCTGAAGTCGGGCCCAGGTACCTTCGGGCTTGATGATTTGGGCAGCCAAACTTGAACTGATATCCCGGGGTTCCTTGGTCGTCTTCACCGCGTTCTGCAAATCTTGAGGAGTCTTATCTAGGGGAACATAAACACTTCCTGTACCTAGGCGTTTGATAACTTGACCCTCTTGGTCATACAATACTGCACCGGGTAGGGGCCTGCTTTCCTCAAAACTTGTTATTGCTCTTCCTGCTTGTACATACAAACCTACTCCGACGCCAATTACAATCAAGGCTACCAAGATAATTACAACTAGATATATGTTCCTTGTTCTCATGAACGCTCGCCTCCTCCCGAGTAGTATTTGTCCTCAGCAGTGCTTCCATGCACCTACATCTAGTGAACGGATGGACAATTTTGGTAGCAGACTGTATAATTACTCCATAAACGAGAGGTGAGGTGATCAGCGGATGGAGATAATCTTATGGGGACTGATTGTGTTACTTTTTATTGCCAGTCTTGTGGGTATAGTGATGCCCATTTTACCATCGGTTGCTTTGGTTTGGGCCGGCGTTGCAGTTTTTCACTTT
Source organism: Bacillota bacterium (assembly GCA_012799255.1). The sequence goes on along the minus strand of JAAZLQ010000306.1, from coordinate 4,370 downwards.
TTCATAAATAGCCAAGCCTTAACCTGGGTCACCTGGGGTACTATGGTCTTTTTCACTGTGGTTACCCTTCTCGCAGATCAGATCAGCAATGTTCTAGTCGTGCAGCGTTTCGGCGGAAGCAAGTTCAGTACCTGGGCTGCAGTTGTTGGTGCCTTTGTTGGTCTTTTTGTGCTACCACCTTTCGGAATAGTGCTAGTGCCCTTTGCTTTCGTATTACTTGTCGAGCTACTACAAACAAGAATTTTTGGGAGAGCTTTTAAGGCCGCTTTAGGTACGGTAGTCGCTTTTGTCGGTAGTAGTCTGGCAAAAGGGCTCTTACAGTTGCTGATGATCATCGTCTTTTTTATTGATGCTCTGGGCTAGTTGTTTTTGACAAGTCTTTCCCCGATGGTTATAATCTAACTATCGACAGCTTGTGTGAAGGAGCGATAGTTATGAGTAAGATCACTGAAGTAACAGATGACAACTTTCAAATAGAAGTCTTAGAAGCTGATTTACCGGTTTTTGTGGACTTTTGGGCAGTTTGGTGTGGCCCGTGCAGGCAGATTGCGCCCGTTTTTGATCAGTTGAGTGAAGAGTATGCAGGCAAGGTAAAGTTCGTGAAGGTCAATGTGGACGAAGTAACCGAGTCTGTAGCTACATATGGAATTATGAGTATTCCCACCTTAATGCTGTTTAAGGATGGCAAACCCATGGAGACTCTAGTTGGTGTGAAGCCAAAGTCTGAGTTGGAGGAAGTCTTAAACCACCACATCTAAGGGAATAAAGTAGCGGTACCAGTGTGATGAACTGGTACCGCTTTTTTGATGTTTATTTAGATTGCTTCAGATGAAGATTGGGATTGCGGCTTTTTCCGTTCGAAACGGGCAAAAGCTTCATATACTGTCGGGATGACGAACAAGGTCAAGAATGTTGAAGTAATCATTCCGCCCATGATGGTGGCAGCTAGAGGTCTTTGGAACTCAGAGCCCACTCCGTAACCTATCGCCACAGGTAAGAGGCCAAAGATCGTTGTAATGGAGGTCATCAAAATGGGACGTAAACGCACCTGACAAGCCTCTAAGATTGCTTCACGCACGGGAATGTTAGGATCATTCCGTCTTCTTGAGTTGATATAGTCCACCAACACAATAGCATTGTTCACCACAATTCCTGCCAAAACGATAATGCCAATAATGGACATTATTCCTTGACTTCCACCTACTGTCCAGAGCCCAACTAGGGAACCAATAAGGGCCAGAGGAATGGTAAAGATAATGATGAATGGTTGCGAGAATGATTCAAATTGCGCAGCCATAACCAGGTAAACTAACGCTACCGCCAAGACTAAGGCGAGCGTCAGATCATTGATGGATTCTTCAATAACGTCTTGTAAACCACCGACTCTGATATGGTACCCAGAAGGGATTTCCATTTGATCAATGATCTCACGACTTTTTTTGACTGCCTGAGTTAGTGACAAGTCATCTAAAATTCCGGTGATAAAGGTTACCGGCAAGCGGTCGGTACGCTGCACTATGGATTGGGCTGTTTGAACCTCAGGCATAACTACTTCGTTTAACAGGATCGGGTTTTCACCAAAACCAGCAATGCTAACTGGCGAAGTGATCTTAGTGTTCAGCAAATCATCTAACGAGTGAATGGATGAGTTCGGTCTCAGCATCACAGGTAAACTTCTATTACCTACCTGAATATCTGTGGCCTTAAGCCCTGCAGTGGCATAGCGCATACCTAGACCAACCTGACCTGCGGTAAATCCTCCTAGGATACTGCGGGAAGTATCAACGTTCAGATAGAGCTCTTGAGCAGGCCTAAATGAGGAATCTTGAATATCTCTAAAACCAGGAATCTTGGCTAGCTCATCTTTTAGCTCTTGAGCTAAGGCGGATAATACTTTCACGTCCTCACCCCTGATTTCAATGGAGAGGTTAGGAGCCATAAGCGTACTTGCCGCTGAACCAAAGATAGAGGAGTCAGAGATGTTTGTCCTTAAGACACCATGTTTAGCCATAATGTCTTGTACCTCATCGGTAAGGTCCTTAGCTTTTCGTTGCCGCTGGTCATGGGGCACTAAAGTTATAGAAAACTGGGCGTTGTTGTATCCTGTGCCTGAAACAAGACTCAAAATATCTAATTCTCCTTGGTCACCAGCTTGTACCGATACAGCAGCCACTTCCGGAATTTCCATTAAATCATTTTCGATGGAGACAACCATCTCACGCACTGTTTCCAGAGGCAAACCGGCAGGTAACATAGCATGGGCTCCCAAGAAGCCTTCGTCAAAACTGGGCAAGAACTCCTGGTCTAAGCGGGGATAGATCATTCCCGCCATGAGCAATAGAACTACAACCAAGGCAAATGTGAATGCTTTTCGATCCAGTGCTTTCTCCAAAACCTTAACATACTTGGAGCGTAACTTGCCAAAGGTGGACTCTGGTTTAGGCTCTGTAACCATGTTCTTCTTCAGGAATTTAGAAGCTAAGATGGGTAGCACCGTCAGAGATACCAACAAAGCAGCCGCTAGAGCATAGGAAATGGTTAAGCCAAACTCCTTAAGCAATTTACCTGCTAAGCTATCTAGGACTATCACAGGTAGAAACACTACCACAGTTGTTAATGTTGAAGCGATTAAGGCACTGGCCACTTCTCCAGCCCCTTGTTGAGCAGCTATTTTAGCATCGGGTTGGAAGCTTAGATGGCGATAGATATTCTCCAAAACCACGATAGAGGAGTCCACTAGCATTCCCACCCCGAGTGCCATTCCTCCTAGAGTCATGAGGTTTAGGTTGAGCTTGGACAAATACACCAGGACAAAACTGGCAATAATGGATACAGGAATGGATAGAGCAATAGTGGCAATACTGGAAAAGCTTCTCAAGAATAGTAAGAGCACAGCCACGGCCAAAATTCCACCGATAATTCCGCTCGAGGCCAATGAACCAATACTCTGGTTAATAAACACTGATTGATCAGTGATAGTGCTGAATTCGAGGTAAGGGTGAGCCTCCTCGATCTTGGCCATCACTTCTTTCACATTCTCAGCAACCCGCACAGTGTTGGCACCGCTTTGACGCATCACTTGAATCAAGACAGTGTCTTGCCCATTGTACCGGGTGATACCTTCCCGGGGGGCTATGTGGGTGGTAATCTCAGCTACGTCACTTAGGTAGGTCAAAGATGGGAGCAGTCCCCCTAAGCCGAGAATACCACTACCTTGTTTCATACCTACAATGATGTCTTCTAGTTCTTCAACACTGCCAATTTGGCTGCCAGCACGCGTAGTATAGCGGACTCCGTCTGCCGTTACTGAGCCCCCCGGAACTACAATGTTTTGGTACATGATCAGTTGTTGCAAAATAACTGGTGTTAAACCAATTTCATCTAGATGTTCTGGATCAAAGAGTACTTGAATCTCTTCTTCACTAGTCCCGAGCAAACTAACTTGAGCCACCCCAGATATTTGCTCTAGCTGGGGTTTAATACGTTTTAGCTCTTCGGTTAGTTCCACAGCAGAAAGTCCTTCTGCGGTAACTCCGATTAGCATCAAGGGAAAGTCATTGGGGTCGATTTGTGCTACGATCGGCGATTGGGCTTCTTCTGGTAGGGTTAGGGCAACTTGTGCTAAGTTGTTTCTAATCTGCTCTAAGGCACTAAGCATATCTGTACCCCAGTCAAACTGTAGTACGACTGCTGAAACTCCTTCCATGCTGAAGGAATCCAGTTTACGCAAACCACTGACTCCCGCCAAGGAAGACTCTACCGGGATAGTGACGTCTTGTTGGATGGTTTGGGACGCACCTCCTGGGTAGATGGTGACTGCAACGGCATAAGGGAAGTTCAGATCTGGAAGGAGATCAATTCCAATTCGTTGCAATGAAATAACGCCAAATATAAGGGTAATAATAACAACAACCGTAACAGCAATAGGGCGGCGCACCGCCAGCTTTGATAAGTGCATTCAACATCCTCCTTAAAGGCACCTAAGTGCATCCTAGTATAGGTTCTGGATTAGGCGGTTATATCCTTCAGCTTTGTGCTTCAGAAAAGGGGATTAAAGATGGGCAAATTTGTTAAAAAAATCTTGCGTCCAGGAATTTTGGTAGCGATTGTTCTTACCGCCTTTCTATTATGGAATAAATGGCAAACTATGCCCGAACCCGTGCCTCCAGTTGAGGAACGGGAGGAAATGGAGAGTTGGCGACAGAGTTTTTCGGAGAGTGATTTAGATCTGTTAGCGAGGGTAGTAAGGGCTGAGGCCGAAGGAGAACCCTATGATGGGCAGGTGGCAGTCGCTGCAGTGATCTTAAACAGAGTGAATCATCCCGAATTTCCCAATACGATTCCAGCTGTCGTTTATGAACCCTTGGCCT
>JAAZLQ010000082.1 GCA_012799255.1 Bacillota bacterium | reverse complement strand
GTTTTTATCAGTTTGAGGAGCAACTAAACAGAAATAAAAGTGCCGAAGTTAATAAACTCTCGGCCTAAAATGTCAGCTCGCTGGGTGCTGACTCAGGATACAGCACAAAACCCCAATAGCGTTTCTTCACATTTTGGGTTGTTGCTTTTTTCTCACTCATAGTGTATAATAGGGGTTAATAGAAAACTTCCAAACGCCCCGTAAATGCACCGTAAATGCAGGGGCGTTTTTTATTTTCTAATTCGCCCTGCCTCCTTTCTTATAAATTGCTGCAATTTGACTTGACCTCCCACCGTGGAGCGTCAAGTCATCTTACATTTAATTTTGGTACTATCGGGGTAGGAACTACCCTTAGAGCGTGGGTAATCTGGTAACAGAAGTTACCTTGACCACGAAGCTCCCACTTCTATAGGTGGGGGTAGTTCACAAGTCGTTTGTCGCGGTTTATACGACCTCTTGTCGCGGTTTATGCGGGTAGTTGTCATCAGTTATGGGGGTAGTTCACAAGTCGTTTGTCACGGTTTATGCGGGTAGTTGTCACGGTTTATGCGGGTAGTTGTCATCAGTTATACGACCTCTGTCATCAGTTATACGACCTCTGTCATCAGTTATACGACCTCTTGTCATCACTTATGGGGGTAGTTGTCGCGGTTTATACGACCTCTTGTCGCGGTTTATGGGGGTAGTTGTCACGGGTTATGGGGGTAGTTGTCACGGGTTATGGGGGTAGCAATAATTATTCTAATTCGTCTAAAACCCTGATAATCACACCCTTACTGCCTTTTTTATCATATTCCTCGTAGCCTTTTATATAACCCTTTTCTGTCCACTCATTTAATAGTTTATGGATAGCCTGTCTTCGTCGGTATAGAGTGCCTCTAAGAGACCTATCTTCTGGGTTTTCTATACCTAACTCTTTGTATATCGTGTCATATTTTATGTGGTTGTTTCGCCTGTTTCTTTTAATAGCCTCTATCTGCCTTAACAGATAACTTTTTAGGACTATTACATCTTCTGTGTTTTTTATAGACTTAGTATTTAAAAGGTCAAAAGGTATGTTTAAAATCTGATTCGTTATTTGAGCATATTCTAAAAGCAAGGGCTTGCCTAAAAATTCGTATGCTATAAAGATGTTTCCACCAGCTTTGGCTCTAAATCTCTTTATATCTAAAACTTGTGAATCTACAGTAAATACGTCATTCTCCTTCGTAGTATTCTTTCTATAGGCGTTGTATACATCTGAATAATTGACAAAAAGACGAATCATTCTCGCCTTTTCCAAGCTCTTGGTAACTGCACCTTGTGCCTGTGGGCTAACGGTCTCATCCTCTGTAAGTCCGTTCATGATTCGATATACCATAGCTGGGGTAAAATATTGGTATCCGGCCTCATAAAGAGTGGCTACTGCGTCATGTACGGCTCGGTCATAGGCTGTCCAAGGTTTAATGGTCCTAAAATTTAAGTTTGGGTCGCTGTCATTATAATATAATACTACTGGGGTTGTTATCTTCTTCTTTGCACCTTGCTTGCTAATTTCTAACTCGACTACCTTGTCATTTGAAAGCTGACTAAGTGCCAGTAAATCTAAATCACCTGATGACAGCTCATTTGAAAGTTTATCATTCAATATAGATAATGCGTCCGGGGCATTGTAGACAATTAGATTTCCGTGTATGTTCTTTTCCTCTAAATTTTCTTGTTTCTCAGCCATTTTTAATTCCTTTTGCATACTTAATTCTCCTCTCTTAAATGTATTAGTATAGATGTATACTGGTATAAATTAGCCTTTATGTTTTTTGTTCCATTAACTTTCCCCCTTGATTTTATCTTGTATCCGTTTAACTCGTTCGATTACAGCCTCATTCTTATACTTTAAATTGACTACTCTATTATAGGCAGTTCTAGTGATATTAAGGTATCTGCAAAAGTCCTGCTGCGTCATCTTCTCGCCTTTATAAAGGCCTGTCTCTCTATGCCTTAGTATGCTCTCAATCTGGAAATCTGTTAGGCTGAGATGCTTCCCTGTTCCGGGTTTCAAGTTCTTTTTAGGCTGTTTATCTTCTAGTTCTTTTAGCATGCCTGCCTGCAGCTCTAATGTGTGATTCTTGGCCATCAATTCCACCTCTAGCTCTTTAAGTCTATCTACCGTTTGACTAAGGATATAAGCCGTTATTATAAAGTCGCCCTTTAAATTATCGTGGTCTGCGGCTGCTAACTGATTAACCCCTGCCCTTGCCTTAATCTCGTCAGGTCCCCAATTACCGTTTATATATGCCTCTGCTAATAGTTTGGCTGCCTCTACGTAATTATCCGTTTGTGGGCGTAAATGATACGGTATAAACTCCCCTGTTAGCCTTTCCTCTCTTATAGTTCCGTAAGTTCCTTTTAAAGGTATGCCCTTATAATCTCCAAAGTTCCCACCTGTTTTTCTTGCCATCTCCATCATCTCCTTTCGTAATGTATATCGGCGATTTATGATACAAAGTTTGGCTCTTTAATATAATATTTTATATTGTATCGTAAATCGTGCATATACATTACATTTTTAGTGCCTTATCTTGCTCTTGCTGTTTGGTTATCAAGGCTACTACATCAAACTGATTATTAGCGGCTAATTCTTTTGCCTTATCACTTGATTTTAGCCCTGTTTCCTTGAAGTAGTTAAACTTGGGGTAATAGCAGTATTTGATGCTGTCGCCTGTCTGCCCGTTCCTATTCTTCAATATCTTTAATTCTATCTTCCTTGGGTCCTGACGCTTCATTTCGTGTATGTCTTCATCTGTTGGTTTCTCGCTCCCGAAATCAAATTGTAGCCCTATAAGAACATCACTTGAATACTCAATCGCCCCTGATTCTTTAAATGCCCGTAAAG
>JAAZLQ010000063.1 GCA_012799255.1 Bacillota bacterium | reverse complement strand
GCCCTTCCTGAAGCTGTGGAAGCCATTCTTCATGCTGATGTGGTAGTATTGGGGCCTGGGAGTCTATATACGAGCATCATTCCTAACCTGTTGATTCCTGGTTTTGTGGAAGCCTTGAACAAGACCTCTGCTTTGGTTATCTATGTCTGTAATGTGATGACCCAGCCAGGGGAGACAGACGGTTACAGTGCGTGCGATCATGTCCAGGCACTTTTGAATCATACAGGTTCGCCATCAATGCTAGATTACGTCTTAGTAAATCGGGCAAGGATCTCTGAACAGCAGGTTCAAAAATATGCGAAAGAGGGCGCACATCCAGTGCAGGCAGACGTGGATGCCATTGAGAAAATGGGAATCAAAGTACACTCTGCTGATGTCTTGGATCAAACGAATCTTGTTCGACATGCCAGCCACAAACTTGCAGAAGAAATCCTGTACCTTTCAGAACTTCACAATAAGCAAAAAGTAAACGGAAATAGGGCTGTATAAATAAAGGATGTTTTATTTCTTCCCCAGTCAGAATAAACTGGCAAGGGGGGGAAAACATGAAGAAAATCACGGTTCTACTTATCCTGGTCTCAACTCTGGGGGTTGGTATTCCCACAGCATTCCGCACAATTCACCGAAGGGTTTTTGGAGTGAGACCTGGAGTGTTTCTTGAAGATCAGGCCATGGAGTATTATTACGAAGGGGAAGTAAGGGTAATAGTAGAGAAAATGGCTCGCTCGCATCAAAGAGCTCCAGTTCCGGCCACCCTAGAAAAGACTACAGGAGAAATAGTTCCCCATCAAAACGGTATTTATTTTGATGTGGACAAAATTGTCCATGACGTGGTTAATGCTCGTGCAAAAAGTAAGCTTAGCCTTGATGGAATTGAGGTGGTACCCCTTTTTCGCACAGAACATCTAGTGGAGCTCACTGATCTTTTGGGCGACTTCAGTACGCCACTGATCGGAAGCACTGACCGGGTCCATAATATTCGTTTGTCGCTAGAAGCAATCAATAACACTATTGTCATGCCGGGAGAGATCTTTTCGTTCAATGGAATAGTAGGTGAACGAACGAAAGAACGGGGCTATCGTAATGCCCCCATTATCCTAGGTGAGACAGTCGTGCCTGGTGTGGGAGGGGGGATTTGCCAGTCTTCCACAACTTTGTATAACGCGGTTAGACAAGCTGAGCTGGAGATCGTGGAGCGCAGGATCCACTCGCTAGCACCTAGTTACATCAAGCACGGTATGGATGCTGCGGTGGCTTGGCCTTATACAGATTTTAAGTTTAAGAATGACTCGGAAACGCCGGTAATCGTTAAGGCGGCAATTGAAAAGTGGCGTGTTCGAGTATGGATTTTAGGGAAGAAAAGGGGGGATTAGGGTGGCTTTTTCCGATGATACGCGTCAAGAACTAGCCAGGGTAATTCCAAGCGCCCGTTGCTGCCGAGTGGCGGAACTGAGCGCTTTTTATGAGTTAGAAGGCTTTCTTTTAGGCACCCATAATCAGTTCCTGGATTTTAATAACTCAGCGCCACTAGTCGCTCGTAAGATTCTTCTGCTTCTCAAAGGACTCTATCCAGATGTGCCTACCCAGGTTTTAGTTCTCAAATCTCGTTCGAGGCGCTCCCAGATTTGCACAGTAAGGGTATTAGGGCGGAGTGCTGCAGGACAGGTCTATCAAGAATTCAAGGAGCAAAGTGTGGTAGGACCACTGGAAATTCCTCGCAAGAAGTGTTGCCGCCGGGCGTATTTGCGGGGCGCGTTTCTCTCCAGTGGATCTATTACAAATCCTGAGCGCACTTACCATTTGGAAATCTCCACAGAGCAGAGTCTCATTGCAGAGAAGATCCTTGAGGTGATTGCATCTTTAGGACTTGAAGCTGGCATAACGCAAAGAAAGGGCTCTTTAGTTGCATACATGAAAGATGGTGGGCAAATTGTGAATTTGCTCAATTTGATGGGGGCACATAGTGCACTCTTGCGTTTTGAAAATGTCAGGGTAATGAAGGATATGCGCAATCAGGTGAACCGCCTAGTAAATTGTGAAACTGCGAATGTGGACAAAACGGTTAAGGCGGCCATGGCACAATTAGAAGATATTCAGCGTATTGATGATGTGATTGGACTAGAGGAACTACCCGATAAGTTGCGGGAAGTGGCCAGGGTACGTCTGGAGAATCCCTATGCTTCTTTACAGGAGTTGGGCGAAATGATGGTTCCTCCAATGAGTAAATCAGGTGTTAATTACCGGATCAGGCAAATTCGGGAAAAAGCGCGACAACTTGACAATTTAGATCCCAAGTATTAACAATTGGACTGCAGGGAACGATAACTGAAAGACGAATAGCTATCAATAGAGCGGGACAAAATAAACCCCGGCGGGTCGCAGGGTGTCCCGGAGGAGGGTGGCTAACAGTGAACAGTCTTGCTGCTCTACAGCAGCTAGTACCTGAGCTGAATGAGCTATTGGAACGGCGCTACAGTTTGTTGCGAGTCATCCGTAACCAAGGCCCAATAGGGCGTAGGTTTATAGCGACCCAGGTTGGAAGCTCTGAACGGGTGACTCGTGGAGAACTAGACATACTGCGTGACCAGGGCTTAATTCAGAGTAGTTCTCTCGGGGTGCAACTCACGCCTGAGGGAGAAAAGACATTTTCGATGTTGCAGTCTGTGGTGAGGGAGTTTTACAACCTAGAGTACCTTGAGCAAAAGTTGGCCGCGGTGTTGGGAGTAAAAAAGATGATTATTGTCCCGGGAGATGCCGACAGTGATCCTTCTGGAAAACGCGATTTGGCAAGAGCAGCAGTGCACTACCTAAGAGACGTGTTAAAAGATGGTGATGTCCTGGCAGTATCCGGTGGAACAACGATGGCTAAGGTGGCAGAGTCTTTTAAACCGCATGATGGACCAAAAGATGTGACGGTTGTTCCAGTGCGTGGTGGTTTGGGAGAGGATATAAAAATTCAAGCAAACTCTGTGGCAGTTTCCCTCGCAGAAAGTCTCGGAGGAACCTATCGTTTGCTTCATGCTCCCGAGGATGTTCTCCCATGTAATGTAGAGCAAATTCTCAGTGAACCACGTATCCGCAGCGTCATTGCTTTGGGACGCAGGGCTAACGTGCTGCTCCATGGGATTGGAACCGCGGAAGAAATGGCGAGGCGCCGGGGGTTTGACGATGAGTCCATAATGAAGCTCATTGCCACTGGTGCAGTCGGTGAAGCATTTGGTTGTTACTTCGATGCCCAGGGTAACATTGTTCACAACACTACGTCAGTGGGATTGCGGCTGGAGGATTTAGAGAAAATTCCTCTTGTGGTAACCATTGGCGGTGGTAGAAGCAAAGCATGGGCAGTAATGTCGGTTTTGTCTAGAGGATATTGTGATGTTTGCATCACCGATGAGGGGGTAGCCCGGAGGTTGATGACTTTAAAAGAAATAGAATAAAAGGAGGAGTTTTTCATGGCGATTAAGGTTGGTATTAACGGTTTTGGTCGCATTGGTCGTTTAGTGTTCCGGGGAGCGTTGAGGGATCCTAACTTCGAGATCGTGGCAGTTAACGATCTAACTGATGCAAAGACTTTAGCCCACCTACTCAAGTATGATACAAACCATGGTACCCTTGATGCTGAGATTTCGGTTGAGGGAGATAGCATTGTTGTAAATGGCAAGGCTATTAAAGTCTACGCTGAGCGTGATCCTAAGAACATTCCTTGGGGCGAATTAGGTGTAGAGTATGTTGTGGAAGCAACTGGTATTTTCCGCAAACGTGATCAAGCTCAATGGCATATTGATGCTGGAGCGAAGAAGGTTATTATCACCGCACCTGCTAAAGACGAAGATATCACCATTGTAATGGGTGTAAACGAAAACCAATATGATAAAGACAAACATCATGTGGTTTCGAATGCTTCTTGCACGACCAACTGCTTGGCTCCATTTGCTAAGGTTGTAAATGACAACTTTGGTATCGTCAAGGGTCTTATGACCACAGTTCACGCTTACACTACCGATCAGAGAATTCTCGATCTGCCCCATAGCGATCTTAGAAGAGCTAGGGCCGCAGCTGAGAACATTGTTCCTACGACAACCGGCGCAGCCGCAGCTGTAGGTCTAGTTCTACCTGAATTAAAGGGCAAATTAGACGGTTTTGCAATGCGCGTGCCTGTTTCCACTGTTAGTGTCGTTGACTTAGTAGTTGAAACCGAAAAACCTGTCACCGCTGAAGCTGTTAATGCTGAACTTAAAAAAGCAGCAGAAGGCAGCCTGAAAGGTATTATGGCTTTCGAGGAACAACCTCTAGTGTCTTGCGACTTCAGAGGAAACGATCATTCCTCGATTGTTGATGCAGCATTAACCAAGACCATGGGCGAGAACATGCTCAAGGTTGTTGCTTGGTATGACAATGAATGGGGTTATTCCATGAGAGTTGTAGATCTCATTCGTTATATGGAAGCTCAGAAGTAAGAGACTGCCTGGAATCCCCCTGCATGGGGGATTCCGTGTGCCTGTAGATGAGGAGGATTTTTATGGCGAAGAAAACTATTGCTGATGTTAATGTCCAGGGTCAGCGAGTGTTGATGCGGGTCGATTTCAACGTACCTATGCAGGACGGGAAGATCAGTGACGATAAAAGAATTAGAGCGGCACTACCCACGATTCAGCATGCAGTAAAGCAGGGGGGCAAGGTCATTCTTATGAGTCACTTGGGTCGCCCCAAAGGTAAGCCTGATGACGCTTTCCGTCTCGATCCTGTTGCAGAGCGTTTGGCTGAACTCTTAGGTCAAAAAGTACAAAAGGTTAACGACTGTATCGGACCCGAGGTAAAGAGTGCTGTTGATGCTATGGAAGCAGGAGACGTGCTCTTGTTAGAGAACGTTCGTTTCTATGCAGAAGAAACAGATAATGACCCAGAATTTGCCAAATCCTTGGCCGAGTTAGGCGATATTTACGTGAACGATGCCTTCGGCACAGCACATCGTGCCCACGCCTCCACTACCGGAGTGGCTAGTTACTTGCCTGCAGTTTCCGGTTTTCTCATGGAAAAAGAGTTGGAGTTTTTAGGAGGGGCAGTAGAAAACCCCAAACGTCCATTTGTTGCCATTCTAGGTGGTGCTAAAGTCAAGGATAAAATCGCTGTTATTGAATCCTTGTTGAACAAAGTGGACAGCTTAATTATCGGTGGCGGCATGGCTTATACCTTCCTCAAGGCTCAAGGTCTGGAGATTGGTAATTCGCTCTTGGACGAGGAACGTCTTGATTTTTGCCAGAACATTCTTGCTCAAGCTAAAGAAAAGGGAGTTGAGCTCTTACTTCCTGTGGATGTTGTCGTTGCAAAGGAATATGGTCCTGACGCTGAACATAAAGTTGTACCTATTGCAGAAATACCTGCCGATTGGGAAGGCTTGGATATCGGACCCGAAACCACTAAGCTCTTTGCAGAAGTGGTAAAAGGTGCTGGAACAGTAGTATGGAATGGACCTATGGGAGTATTTGAGTTCGAGGCCTTTGCTAATGGAACCAGAGGTGTAGCCCAGGCATTGGCAGACTCCGGAGCTGTAACTGTAATTGGTGGAGGAGATTCGGCTGCTGCAGTCGAGCAGATGGGACTAGCTGACAAAATGACCCATGTCTCCACTGGTGGCGGAGCATCATTAGAATTCTTAGAGGGCAGAGTATTGCCAGGTGTTGCCGCTTTAAATGATAAGTAGTAGAGGTGAAATTATGCGTACACCCATTATTGCAGGAAATTGGAAGATGCACAAAAATGTGGGAGAAGCTTTAGAGACTGCTCGTAAACTAGATGAGTTGGTGCAGAATAGCCCTGTAGAAGTTGTGATTTGCGCTCCTTTTACAAGCCTGTCTGCTCTTAGTGCTTTAGGATTGACCAAAGTTAAGTTAGGCGCACAAAACATGTATTTTGCCGATCAAGGTGCGTTTACCGGAGAGATTTCGGCAAATATGCTTATTGACGTAGGTTGTGAGTACGTCATTTTAGGTCACTCTGAACGCCGGGAAATCTTTAAAGAAGATGACGAGCTGATAAACAAGAAAGTCCTAAAAGCTCTTGAAATGGGACTTAAACCAATTCTTTGTGTTGGAGAAACCTTAGAACAACGCAAAGCAGGCGAAACTGAATCGGTTGTTGTCGGCCAAACCACCAAGGCACTTGCCGGTGTAACAGCAGAACAGTTGTCGAACGTAGTTATCGCCTATGAGCCTGTTTGGGCAATCGGAACTGGCGAAACATCAGATGGCGATGATGCTAATCAAGTGATTGGCTCTATTCGTCAAGCAGTGGCCAGCCTCTATAGCCCAGAGTTGGCAGAAAAGGTACGTATCCAGTATGGCGGAAGCGTGAAACCAGGAAATATCGCCGAATTTATGACCAAGCCCGAAATTGATGGGGCCCTGGTTGGTGGCGCTAGTTTGAACGCTGACGACTTTGTGGGTATCATTGAGTACTAGAAATTCAAACGAGGTGACATCCATGAAGAAACCAACAGCGTTAATTATTCTAGACGGTTTTGGTCTTAGTGATCATCAGGACGGTAACGCGATCAGGGCGGCTAAAACCCCCACCGTAGACTGGCTCAATGAACACGCCCCCAAGAGTTTTCTGTCTGCTTCTGGCAGAAGTGTGGGACTTATGGACGGTCAGATGGGCGATTCCAATGTCGGTCATTTGAACATTGGAGCCGGGCGCATCGTCTACCAAGATGTGGTCCGGATCACCAAGGCCATTGAAGATGGTGAGTTCTTTGAGAACGCCACATTAGTGGCCAGTATGGAGCACGCTAAGAAAACAGGAGGTGCCCTGCACCTGCTAGGACTGGTCTCTCCAGGGGGAGTGCACAGCCATACCGACCATCTTTACGCCCTGTTACAAATGGCGAAAAATCATGGCTTGCAGAAGGTTTTCATCCATGCTTTCTTGGATGGACGCGATGTACCACCTTCGAGTGCCCATGAGTACCTTGCCGATTTAGAAGCTGCCATCGCTAGAATTGGCATCGGGAAAATCGCCTCCATTTCTGGCCGTTACTATGCCATGGATCGGGATAAACGTTGGGAGCGGGTTGAAAAAGCGTATCAAGCCCTTATGGGTATAGGACGCACTTCCTCGGATAGCGCTAGCGCCATTCAACAGGCTTACGCCCAAGGTGAAACAGATGAGTTTGTGGTTCCCATCGTAATCGAAGAGAATGGTCAACCAGTAGGGACCATTCAAGACGGCGATAGTGTGTTCTTTTTCAACTTCAGGGCGGATCGGGCTAGAGAAATTAGCTGGGCATTGACCAACGATGACTTCGCTGGATTCGATCGGGGCAAAAAGTTAGATATCTTTTATGCCACTATGACCCAATACGATGCCACCTTGGATGTACCTTATGCTTTTTCTCCTCAAGACTTAAAGAACACGCTCGGCGAGTATCTAGCTAGCTTAGGAAAGACACAGCTAAGGATTGCGGAGACTGAGAAATATGCTCACGTCACCTTTTTCTTCAATGGAGGCGTGGAAGAGCCTAATCCAGGCGAAGAGAGGATTTTGGTACCTTCTCCTAAAGTCCCAACCTATGATTTGCAACCAGAGATGAGTGCTCCTGAAGTGACTACGCAGGTTGTAAAGGCATTAGAACAAGGGGAATTTGACCTAATCGTGCTCAACTATGCCAACTGCGATATGGTTGGACACACCGGTGTCTTTGAAGCTGCAGTTAAGGCCGTTGAAGCGGTAGATACAGGTTTGGGTAAGGTGTTAGAGGCCATCAAAAAACAAGGTGGTATGGCTATCGTTACAGCTGACCATGGTAATGCAGAGCAGATGGTAGACCCAGAATCAGGTGAAACTTACACAGCCCATACCACTAACTTGGTTCCCATTTGGTTGTTTAACGCACCTGAGAACTATAGTATCAAAGATGGTATTCTGGCAGATCTGGCCCCTTCGCTCTTGGATTTGATGGAGATACCTCAGCCAGCTGAAATGACTGGCACAAGCTTAATCGTGAAGGAGGAAAATAGATGATTATCAATGACATTATAGCAAGAGAAGTATTAGACTCCCGGGGAAATCCCACAGTAGAAGTAGAAGTCTATTTGGTCGATGGCACAATGGGTAGGGCGATTGTTCCCTCCGGTGCTTCCACAGGTGCTTTTGAAGCGGTGGAATTGCGCGACGGTGACAAATCCCGCTTTATGGGTAAAGGTGTTCAACAAGCCGTCGAAAACGTAGAAGACATTATTGCACCAGAACTAATTGGTTGGGATGTAACTGATCAAATTGGTATTGACCAAATCATGATCGAGTTAGATGGAACCCCTAACAAAGGCAAACTCGGCGCCAACGCCATTTTGGGAGTATCTTTGGCTGTAGCCCACGCTGCTGCCAACGCACTAGGACTTCCTCTCTACCGTTATATCGGTGGCGTTAATGGCAATCAGCTACCTGTACCAATGATGAACATCCTAAACGGTGGAGAACACGCTGATAACAACGTGGATATCCAAGAGTTTATGGTTATGCCCGTTGGTGCTGAGAGCTGGAGAGAAGCACTCAGAATGGGTGCAGAAATTTTCCATAATCTCAAAGCTGTTCTGCAAAGCCGGGGACTTAACACTGCAGTAGGTGATGAAGGCGGCTTTGCTCCAAACCTTCAGTCCAACGAAGAGGCCATCCAAGTAATTATCGAGGCCATCGAAAAAGCTGGTTATAAACCAGGTGAAGACGTATTCATTGCTCTTGACGTTGCAGCCACCGAAATGTTTAAGGATGGCAAGTATCACTTAACCGGTGAAGGCAAAGTTCTGGATACCGATGAGATGATCGCTTACTACAAAGAACTGGTTGAAAAATACCCCATCATCTCCATTGAGGATGCTCTAAGCGAGGATGAGTGGGATGGTTGGAAGAAACTAACCGATGCGATTGGTGACAAAGTTCAGTTGGTTGGAGACGACCTCTTTGTAACCAACACCGAGCGTCTCAAAACCGGTATCGAACGGAACATTGCTAACTCTATCTTGATTAAGGTAAACCAAATTGGTACTTTGACTGAGACTTTGAACGCCATTGAAATGGCCAAACGGGCAGGTTATACAGCGGTTGTTTCCCATCGTTCTGGTGAAACTGAAGACACCACCATTGCTGATTTGGTTGTTGCTACAAATGCAGGTCAAATCAAAACTGGTGCACCTAGCAGAACCGACCGCGTTGCCAAGTACAACCAATTACTCCGCATTGAAGAGGAATTGGATTTTACCAGCGAGTATGCTGGACGTGCAGCATTCTACAATATCAATAAGTAGTCGAGACGCCGACCTCGAAGCAAAGCCCAAGGGAACGGATCCCCAGGGCTTTGTTTTTTTGTAAGTCAGAAACAGGATCTTTTACCAGAAATTAGCGATTCATGGTGACAAGTCCACATTTTCTCGACCACACTTGTATCGACGATATTAAATTAAGCCGGCTAGCAATAGGTTCGGGGGAGAGGTCAGTCCTTGTGGGGTTGACAGACCTTTACTTGAATGTTATTGTTATTTTACAGACGGATAGATAATGTGATTTTTTAGGGGTATTGCAATGGGTGAACGAGGTCAACCAAATAAGACGGGTACCAGCCTGTATGAAGAAGTGGCCAATAAAATTCAGATAGATATTATTCGCTCTAACCTTAAACCTGGTGAAAAACTTAGCACAGAATTGGAGCTGGCCGCACGATACGGTGTAAGTCGAGCCACCATTAGACACGCTTTAATCTCCTTGGAAAACGCTGGTCTGATTGATCGAATTCATGGACGTGGCACGTTTATTGCAGATAACAAGGCCCGTCTCAATAATCGTGGAACAAACATCCAAATTATTGTTCCCTACCTAACAACCAGCTTTACTGGGCGGATTGTCATGGGGGCACAGGAAGTGCTCTTCAAACATGGACACAGTGTCTCAGTTCTCGCCACCCACAATAGCCTGGAAATTGAAGGGGAATATATCAAGAGAATACTAGAGGAAGACTGCCCAGGAGTAATTATCCATGCTACGGCAGCAGATTACTATAATCCGCAATTGTTTAAATTACAGTCAAGCGGCATCCCCTTTGTAATGACCAGACACTATCGCTATATGGACTCTAATTATGTCGAGGCCAACAACTATCAGGGAGGATATGACGCAACCTGCTACCTAATCAATATGGGACATCGCAATATTGGATTGGTAAGCAAGCACCCTGGATTTTTAGTGTCATTGCACGACCGAATTCAAGGCTACAGAGATGCCATGAGTGATCACGGATTAGTGGTCAAGCGGTCCATGATGTTAACAGATCTAGAAGATCATCGCTATGTTTATGTGGAGGATCGGAGCAAGGAACAAGAGAAGGCAGTCATTGAAGAATTAGCTGAGTTTCTCAGGAACTCACCAGAGATGACGGCAGTAATTTGCTTGAATGATTTAGCGGCTGCAGATCTTTCCAGGGCCGCCCGCCTTGTGGGACGCACCGTAGGTGAAGATCTTTCCATAATGGGCTTTGACAATATCGGAATCTCATCTAACCTTGAACCAGCCATCACTACAGTTAATTGTCCAACATATGAAATAGGAAAAGCTGCTGCCAGGGCTCTTTTGAGCCAAATGGAGGGTACTCTAACTGAGAAGGTAAGGCAAACCCTTCCCATGGAACTTGTTCTTAGGGAATCTTGTGTACCCCCAGTTGGTAGCAATTTAGTCAGCAGCAGAACTCATCGTGCTGTCGCTAATAAGGGAGGTGGTTGATGATTCAGGAGTTAGTATTGGACATGAACAGGTACCATGTTTATGCTAAACATTACTAGAAAGATAAGTGTCAGGAGGGACAAACGAGATGAAAAAATCTCTAAGTTTGATAGTAGCTTTGATTATGATGTTGTCTGTGGTAGGCGTAACTGCAGCCGCCACTTCCCGCTATGATGTTACTGAACCAATCACCATCCAATGGTGGCATGCCCATGAAGACCAATTACATGAGTACTTGAACTACATGATCGATCGTTTCCATGAGCAAAACCCACTGATCACGGTTGAACCAGTTTATATTGGTAGCTACACCGAGATCAACACTCAGTTGATTGCTGCAGTTGCTTCCGGTGAAGTTCCAGCATTGGCAACAGCCAACACTTCTTATCCACCTAGCTACGGTGCAGCAGGCATCACCGAAGTTCTCGATCCTTACATTGAAGCTTATGGCTTTGACATCGCTGACTTTGGTGAAGGCTTAATCGCAGCTACCAGCTATGATGGCAAGCAAATCGTATTGCCTTACCTCATCTCCACTCAAGTAATGTACTACAATGCTACAGCTGCCGAAGAAGAAGGCATCGAAATGCCAAAGACCTTTGATGAAATGGATGCATTCCTTGAGAAGGCTACCAAGTTCAACCCCGATGGCACAACTGCTCGTTATGGTACCGTATTTGGTGGTTGGGACTACTGGTACTATGAGACCCTGTTCATGAACAACGGAGTAGAAGTAATTCTAGAAGATGGTTTGAGCACAGACCTAAACGGACCAGCATCCGTATACGTAACCAGCAAAATGAAAGAGTGGATCGACAAGGGTTATGCTTACTATGCCTACGGCACAGGAGCTTCCACCAACATGCGTCAACTCTTCTGGGATGGCGGAGCATTCAGCGTATTCCATACCAGTTCCTTGTATGACACTTATGTAACCAACGTAGACGGCAAGTTCGAAGTTGGTATGGCTTGGTTACCAGGTGGCGAAGATGGCGTTAGCTTCAAGAGTGAAGTTGGCGGCGCAACCATCCTCATCCCTGCAGTAGCAACCCAAAGACAGAAAAACGCTGCTTGGCAGTTCATGATGTTCATGGCTAGCCCAGAGATGAACCTCTACTGGGCAGACAAAACTGGTTACTTCCCAACACGTCAATCCGTAATGGGAACCCCAGAGTACGCAGAGTACTTGGAGCGCAAACCAGCAATGGCTAACATCGTTTCCATGTCCAGCTGGATTAATCCTCGTAACTTGCATCCAGCATACGACACCATCGCTACTGAATGGCGCCATGCTTTAGCACTCATCTTCAATGAAGGTGCACCTATCCAATCCACATTGGATAACTTGGCGAAGACTGTAGAAGAAATTCTCGAAGACTACTAGAATTAAACTGCTTTACTGACTCGGAGGGGGCGTCTCTGACCCCCCCTCAATTACGTTTGAGGTGAACAACGTGAGTAATATGCAAAATAACCAATTGGGTAAACCGAAGATCACACGTGCCGCCCGCAATGTGTCAACCATACTCTTTATTCTCAGTTTTATTCTGATCATTGTAGGTGTATACGGTTGGCTGATGGGTGACTGGAATCTAGAATCCTTACGGCATATTGCCGCAGAGGTATATGACGCCCGGAAAATTGCCCGTTCTTTTGAAGAACCCATTACTGGAACAGTAGACTTATTTGGAGAAGGTCGTGGAACTGTCCCCATCTCCCTATTAAGTTTCGTCATGAACAATGCCATAATCATAATTATTGTAGGAATCACTTTCCTGTTTAACGCGATAATGTTGCGGTTACAGTCATGGGAACGCATGAAAGACCTTTTTTGCGTACAACCAGCGCTGTTCTTTTTCATGCTCTTCGTCTATTACCCCATCATTGACTTAGTGCGCATTAGCTTAACAGATATGCGCATGCTGGTGACAGACCCTCAAACCTTCATTGGTCTGCGCAACTACAGATGGTTGTTTTTCCAGTCAGGATGGGATAGGTTTAGCGAATCCCTGATGATTACTGCCCGCTATACGTTCTGGGAACTGTTTATCACTCTCGTTGGCGGAATATTATTGGCGCTTCTGTTTAATCGCATGAATAAAACATTTAACGCCATGCGAGCCGTAGTATTTATGCCCAAGTATATCGCAGTAGCAACCAGTGCTGTGGTGTTCATCTGGATCCTCCATGGCAATTATGGTATTCTCAACTACGTTTTGTCGCTTTTCGGAATAAAAGGTCCTAACTGGCTAGTTCAAGCAGATACTGCTTTGTACGGCGTCTTGATCCTTACAGCCTGGCGCGTCGTTGGTTATGCCATGATGATCTATCTTTCGGCCATGCAGGGAATTCCCAAAGATTACTATGAAGCTGCGGAAATTGATGGTGCAGATAGCGTACAAAGGTTCCGCTTTATCACTCTGCCCATGCTAGCTCCCACCACTCTGTTCCTGTTTGTGACTACCTTTATTGCAAGTATGAAGGTGTTCCAGTCTGTAGACGTTATGACTGGTGGTGGACCAGGAACAGCTACTAACGTGATGGTGCAATGGATTTACAACTTGTCCTTCCGTGATTTCAGAGCAGCTCGCTCTGCAGCTGTTTCCGTAATTTTCTTCATCATCCTGCTTGTTTGTACCGCAGCTACAATGCGCTGGTCTAACAGGTCGGTTAGCTACGATTCTTAGGAAGGAGGGAACTTTATGCAAGACACTTTACTACTCAGAATGCGTCAATCCGGTTGGTTTGACATCTTAGTTTTGCTTCTAGGAATATCAGTTGTTCTTTTGGTTCTTGGCATTGCAGGGGTTGTTCAATACAATGTGCAGATGAGTAATATGGAAGAAGGGCTCACCGCTTTCGAAATCCGGGAAAACCTTGGCGTTCTTGCCTCTTCACGTACCGGTTTTCTGCGCATCGGTCAAATCTCCCTAGTTACCATTATTATTGGATTCATACTATTGGCCATCTCCAGTCATCTGCGGGATAAAGTATCCTTCCGTACTAAGCAAAATTTAGCAAAGGCACGGGTGGTTATGCAGTATGTGGTGGCTATTCTAGTTACCCTAATCATGCTGTTCCCCATATACTGGATGGTTGCTTCTTCTCTGAAGACAAGTCAAGAACTCTTGCTTCCGGTACCAACACTTTGGCCAAGGGATCTCCGCTGGGAGAACTTCCCCAATGTGTTAAATAGGGCCCCATTTGTACGGTACTTGTTTAACACTTTGGTCAGCACCTTCTTTATCATGATCGGTGAGCTGTTTATCGGTGTGTTGGCCGCTTTTGGTTTCGCCAAGGGTAAATTCAAGGGAAGAAACTTCATGTTTATGCTTGTCTTGGGCGCACTGATGATTCCAATTCAGGTCACATTTGTTCCTATTTATGTGATGATTTCTCGCTTGGGTTGGATTAACAGTTTCCCTGGCTTGATCGTGCCCAACTTAGTCAGCGCATACTTTATCTTCATGCTCCGCCAGGCCTTCATGTCTGTGGATGAAAGCTACTTGGATGCAGGTAGGGTGGACGGTTTGGGACGCTTTGGATTAATCACAAATGTGCTGGTTCCTATGACTGCACCAACACTTATCACGATCTCCATCATTACCTTTATCAATGGCTGGAACAGCTACTTCTGGCCAAGGATGGTGGCGACCAAGGATGAGTACCGTACTATTGCAGTCGGTGTGACCCGACTCCGTCAGACCTTCGCCGGTATGGAAGTGGCAAACTACAACGAAATTATGGCTGGTGCTGTGATGGCCATTATTCCAATTGTATTTCTGTTCCTAGTATTGCAGAAGTACATTATGACCGGAATGAGCAAGGCGGCCATGAAGTAGTAGAACAGAGGGAGAAACGGAGGTCTAGCCATGAGAAGAAGATTATCTGTACTGGTATTGGCTTTAGTCTTAGTTTTCAGTGCTGTCGTTTGGGCTGAACAGCCTGTAGATCGTTACGATCAAGTCTTTGATGCATCACAAGATGCTGGTCGTCTGACCGCTCGTTTCTTGAAGTTAACAACGCGTAGTGATGATAAAAGTGGAGACTCCACGATCCTGACTTCGCCTGATGGTAAAGTTATGGTCATTGATGCGGGCAATCCTAGTACCTTTATCGATGTTGACAAGGCACTGAAGGCCCTGGGCATTACTAAGATTGATTACTTGGTGTCATCTCATCCCCATGTGGATCATATTGGTAGCTTTGCTCAGTTGATCTATGCCTACGATATTGGTGCGGTCTACACCAGTGAAGTCGAGTATCCCAGTTCGCATTACCGCAATTATATGGAAGCAATGAAGCAGAAGGGAACGCCCCATGTTATCCTCGCTGAAGGAGACACGTTCATGTTTGGGGACCACGTTCTCGTGGAAGTATTCCATCCCGCTCCAGGGATCGAATACTATGAGGGTTACCCTGAAGGGAGCACTCAATTCATAAACAATCATTCGTTGCTCATGAAGTTCACTTATGGTGACTCCACGTTCTTGTTTACCGGTGATTTGTATACGGCAGCGGAGAGAGAAATTGTAGATCGTTACGGGGATAGGCTAAGTGCTGGGGTGCTTAAGGTACCTCATCATGGCGACAAGACCTCCTCCAGTAGACCTCTGAGGGATGCGGTAGGTGCTCAGATTGCAGTTATGATGCATGACGCCATTGCTGATCTTCGTATTTATCGAAACTATTCGAAGGCAGGAACCGACACCTACATCACAAGCATTGATGGAGCGGTGATGGTATCTACGGCCGGTGACGGAGAGTATACAGTACTTTCCCAGTTTGATCGATTGAATGATTTTCTCGACTAGGAGCAGCAGGGTTGTCTTTGGGGCAACCCTTTTACTCTTGCCCCCGGGGAATGACTGTGGTAAAATGACTGAGTAAGGCTGAAAAACGGGCAGGGAGGTGTCATTTAACTATGGGAACCTTTTTAATGGTCATCCAGTTTCTAGTTTGCATAGCTTTGATTGTTGCAGTGGTATTACAGGAGAGCAAAGGTGAGGGATTGGGCTCTATTGGCGGATCAAGCCGTATGTTTTTCAACCAGCGCAAGGGAAGTGAGCAGATTTTAGAGATGGCCACTACTTATCTCGCCGTTGGTTTTATGGTCCTTTCTGTCGTTTTGTCGATTTGGTTTTAATTTAAGCATCTGAAGATTAAACCTTTGCCGTGCAAGCAAAGGTTTTTTTATATCCTATTTTAAATCTAGTCTGCAATAAACATCTCCATCTTCATCATATTCCCCAGTATCCACAAACCCGAGGGAACGGTAGAGTTGATAGGCGATGACGTTTTCTTTGTTACAGGAAAGCACAATCGCCTCTGCGCTTCCATGGGGGAACGATCTTAGAATTTCAATCATCTTGATCACAGCTTGTTTGCCATAACCATTACCCTGATATCTTTGATCGATCATCGTTCGTGACAGATAAAAGACATTTTCGTCATCCTCAGGATCGTCTTCATCGATAGGTTGATACACTGCCATGATAAAGCCTACCATTTCATCACCGTTATAGATAGCATACGGTAGAGGAGTGTACTTGCCGTCATTTCTCAGCGCATAGGCTTCTGACAAACTATAGGCATTTGATGCTACACACTTCCGCTGTTCTTCGGATAGGCTTAACCTGATGCACTCTTCAAAGTTGTCTGCAGAAATCTCCTTTAATTCTACCATTTTTCCTATCTCCTTTAGTAATGTAACGTAATTTATCGCAACTATTCGACATGTATTTATAAGATCATGCTGGTAAAAGAAAAATGCTATACTCATTTTGGAATGAGTATAGCATT
>JAAZLQ010000165.1 GCA_012799255.1 Bacillota bacterium | reverse complement strand
TTAATAAATCAGGTACCAGACGGGAAGAATTGTTGATGTCCACAAAAGAGCTGGACGCCGTCTGGACGATTCGCAAGGCATTCGGCCAGCTGGATTCGGCTGCCGTCACCGAGGCGATCATCAGTCTTTTGCTCAAAACAACCAGCAACCCACACTTCATATCCTCCGTCAACGTATCTTTTAACGACAAAAATGTTTTCGAAGCCATGCGGGGCGTGCGACCATCGGAAACCGGGCAAAACAACCGGAATGGTACGGGGCAGAACGGTTATGGCTGGTAATGTCACACGGACATCAGCGGCGGACAAGGTGGCAAGGTGGCAAGGTGGCAAGGGGTGAGTTGTAAGATTAAGTGAAATAAAAGAGGCTCGTTGCCATCCCATACAATGTAAGTGGAAATGCTAAACAAGGAGGAACAGCATTGAGCCACTTACAGTTTAACAGGAAACGAAAGCCTGGCAAGCATTTACGGTACACGGATCGTCAACTGATCGAGCATGTCTACAGGACAAACGAAAAACGACCACGACGAGATCGGAAGACACAGAGCATGATGGCGAAAGAACTTGGCATCAGTGAATCGACATTAAGTCGTGAGTTACATCGTGGCGCAGTTATCCAGCGGCGTTCAGATTTGACCGAATACACGAGTTATTCTGCTGACGTTGCCCAGGCAGATTATGATCGGAAATCGAGTCGAAAAGGTCCGGGTTTAAAGATCGGAAATGATCACAAACTTGCCGAACACTGTGAGCGTCTTCTTCTTGGTCTGGGTGAAGATGGGAAGAAGGTTCGCCCCTATTCCCCGGACGCGGTGATCATGCATTTTGAGCATAGAGGCTGGCCGACAGCAACAAGGATATGTACGCGCACGCTCTATTCTTATATTGAGAAAGATGTATTCTTCGGTGTGACGCAAAAAGATTTACCGCGCGGTGGCAGGGGTTCTAAGCGCCGTCATCGTCGAGTCCGCCGCACCAACAAGGTTCCTACTGGTCGTCAGATCGAAGACCGCCCTGAAGCGGCTGAGTCGCGTTCAGAAGCAGGGCACTGGGAGATGGATTGCATTGAGTCGGTCAAGGGCGACCGAACGTGCATTCTGACCTTGGTCGACCGCATGACACGCGAAGCGGTTTTGCTCAAGCTGACGTCACAGACGCAGCAGGCGGTCTTACGGGCGCTAAACGGATTAGAGCGTCAAATGGGGTTAAGCGGTTTTCGTGGCCGTTTTAAGAGTATTACGGTTGATAACGGAGCTGAGTTTTGGAACTGGCAAGCGCTTGAACAGTCGGCGCTGGGTAAGAGGCAGCGGACGAGAATCTATTATGCGCACCCGTACAGTTCGTGGGAGCGCGGGAGTAATGAGAACCTGAACGGGTTTATTCGCTACTCGATTTCCAAGGGCACCCGACTTAGCCAGTACACCCGAAAGGACATACATGAATTGCAAGAATGGATTAACATGTATCCCCGGAGAATTCTGGGGGGATTACCGGCCGCGGATTTCTCTCAGACCGCCCGGGCGGTCTGAGAGAAACAGAGCGCTTACATTGTCAGGGAAGCGTTTCATTTAAAGTTGCAATCCACA
>JAAZLQ010000099.1 GCA_012799255.1 Bacillota bacterium | reverse complement strand
TGGAGAGGTCAGCGTATCTTCATGCACATAGGTTCGGCAACATCGAACCTTAAGGTCTGGATCAACGGCCGTTATGTGGGTTACAGCGAGGACAGCAAGATGGAGGCCGAATTCGATATAACCGATTTTGTCGAATTCGGTCGCAGTAACCTGTTTGCCATGCAGATCATGCGCTGGTGTGACGGCAGCTATCTCGAGGACCAGGACTTCTGGCGTTTTACCGGAATAGCACGTGAGGCATTTCTCTACTGCCGTCCTCAGGCACATATTGACGATTACCGCGTAACCACCGATTTGGATGCCGCATACAAAAATGCCGTCTTGCAGTTCGAGGCCTCTCTTAACAATGCCGACGGCCGTTCAGTCGCCCTCAGGCTGGTTGACGCTTCGGGCAAGGAGGTTTGGTCCGATAAGCAGACCGTCAAAGAGGGTGCCGTTACCGCATCGGCTTCAATCAAAAATCCCAACAAATGGACTGCCGAGACACCCTATCTCTATACACTCTACCTTACTCTGTCCGATCCTGACGGCAGTCTGATTGAGGTCATCCCTCAGAAAGTGGGCTTCCGCAAGGTGGAGATCAGGGACCGCCAGTTGCTGGTCAACGGTCAGCCTGTCCTTATAAAAGGTGTCAACCGCCATGATATGGACCCCGACTACGGATATGTCGTTTCGCTCGAACGTATGATGCAGGACATCACCATAATGAAAGAGATGAACATAAACGCCGTCCGTACCAGCCACTATCCCAATGACCCGCGCTGGTATGACCTGTGCGACAAATACGGTATCTATATGGTGGCCGAGGCCAACGTCGAGGGACACGGAATGATGTACGGTCCCAACCCTCTGGCCCGCAACCCGGACTATGAGCTGGCACATCTGGAGCGCAACCAATCCAATGTCATCACCTATAAGAACCATCCTTCAATCATCGTCTGGTCTATCGGAAACGAAGATGGTGACGGTCAGAATATAGTGACCTGTTATAAGTGGATCAAGGAGTATGACAAGACCCGTCCGGTACAGTACGAGGGCGCCACCAACTCACCTGACCACTGTGACATCCATTGCCCGATGTATGCCGACTACGGCGCAATGCAGCGTCATGAGCGGGGCAACGACCCGCGTCCCATGATCCTGTGTGAATACTCTCATGCAATGGGTAACTCTCTTGGCGGCTTTAAGGAGTATTGGGACATAATCCGTGACTGCCGTTCGGTTCAGGGCGCATTCGTCTGGGACTTCGTTGACCAGGCCGTATATGGCACAAACGAAGAGGGAAATGTCATTTTCCAGTATGGCGGCGATGCCGGACGTTATCCGGTAAGCGACGGTAATTTCAACTGTAACGGACTCATAGCCCCTGACCGCCGCTGGAATCCTCATGCATACGAGGCTCAGTATTTCTACCAGAACATCTGGGTAACTCCCATTGACCTCGGCAAGGGTCAGCTTGAGATATACAATGAAAACTTCTTTATCGACCTCTCGACTTACCGTATGGAATATGTACTCACTGCCGATGGCGTTGAGTTTGCCCGCGGTACTTACAAACTTCCAAAAATAGGTGCCCAACAGCGTGTCAAGACCACCGTATCGGCCATTGCCAATGCTTTGAAGCAGGCTCCTGCCGACAAGGAGATCCTGATTGGAGTTGAGTTCCTGCTCAACGAGGCTGAGCCTCTGCTTCCAAAGGACTTCGTTGTGGCACGTAACCAGTTTGCCGTTACCGACTACGACTTCTCCACCTATGCCGAATCGGCCGAAACAGTCAAGGCCGATGAGTCTGTCAAGATGGACGAGGCCGTAGCCTGGGTGAGCATGGAGGCTGCTGGCGTTGTATACACCTTCAATAAGAGGAGCGGATGGCTCGACTACATCGATGTGGACGGCCGTCAGGTAACCCGTAACGGTTACAGCCTAAAGACCGATTTCTGGCGTGCTCCCACCGACAACGACTTCGGCGCCAATTTGCAGCGCCGCATGGCTGTCTGGCGTAATCCGCAGCTCAGAACAACCTCCTTCAAATGCTCTGTCGAAGATGGTTACGGCAAAATTTCAGTGGAATATGAGATAGAATCTCCCAATTCACAGATCAGCCTTGAGTATCTCATCAGTCCTGACGGTCAGCTGGAGGTCAAGCAGACCATGAAGGCTTTGGATACCGAAACTCGCCATCCCGACCTCTTCAGGTTCGGTATGACAATGGTAATGGAGGGCGACTATGACCGGGTGGAATATTACGGCCGCGGACCGATTGAGAACTACAGTGACCGCAACAGTTCGCAGTGGATAGGTCTTTTCCGGCAGACGGTTGCCGAACAGTATTATCCTTACATACGTCCTCAGGAGACGGGCAATAAGACCGATGTGCGCTGGTGGCGCGTTGTCGATGCCAGTGGCAAAGGACTTGAATTCACTGCTCCCGCTCCGCTCAGCATGTCTTCGCTCAACTATCTGACCGAGGACCTTGACGAGGGTATGGCCAAGCGCAACTTGCATGCGGGAGATCTGACCCCGCGTCCCTTTACGGTTGTACACATCGATAATGCCCAGTATGGTCTGGCCTGTGTCAACAGTTGGGGTGCTACGCCTCTTGAGCCTTACAAAATTCATTA
>JAAZLQ010000229.1 GCA_012799255.1 Bacillota bacterium | reverse complement strand
CTGATATTTTCTGCCTATCAATACGATGTGACAATACAGTAGAGCAGAGAGTTATCATGGCGGAGTTTGACGGTAAGCCCTTATCAGAGTATATGGAGTTCACTGTTACATCTGTTAACACGGCGCCAGCGGTGTTGCTTTCCCATGCGGTACCTGACTGAGAGTGTAGTGCTTAAATGGGATCATGACTTCGATGTAGTCCGAGCCAAATTAATGGTATTGTACCTGAATTAGCAGGTAAAGATATTCACCCTTTGTTTGATAAATGCTGGCTGTATCCACCCATGATCTACACTCCTATGGCTCCAAGTATATCCTGAACTATCGTTTTTATGTAACTATATATTTCACTAACCCACAATAATAGTGTTTTTTGGGGTCATGTTGACTTGTATTGTTATTTTTAGTATCATTAAATCACTAAAAGGCATACTATGACTTGAAGGGAGGGGTAAAAAGTGAAAAGATTGTCAACCAAAAAGCTAGCAGAAACAGTAAAGATAAAGCGAGAGGAAAAAGGGTTGACTCAAGAAGAACTTAGCAACCTCACAGGGATTAACCGCATAATGATAGGTCGAATTGAACGAGAAAACTTCATCCCATCCATTCCTCAGTTTGAGATGCTCGCCCATGTCCTCGATTTCGATATCACCGACATGTTCGTAGATAAGCCGGAAAGTAACTCCTTTGTAGCACTGCGTGGCGAAGCCTTAAGCGAAAGCGAAAAAGAGGGCGTTGATCAACTGTTTTCAATGATGTTGACGCTGAGACAGCAGATTCTACTGAGGAGGAAGTTCGAAAATGAAGTCAGCAATAATGCTTAATGAGTTGCAAATTAATACAATAACAAGGCTAGCTAAAGAAAAACGCCGTGTTCTAGGTTTTGTTGGCGAGACGCCTATAGCTGGAGATATCTTCACCATTCTAGAAAGAATGAATATCATCCTTTTGGAATTTCCAATCCAATCTAACGACAATGGATCTGCCTTCTCCGCTGCGATGATGTATTCAAACGAAGATGGCGAAGAACTGGTCTTTATTGGCCTGAATACTGCTGATTATTTTGATAAACAAATCTTTGCCATCGCTCATGAACTCTACCATTTCTATACCAAGACTGGTTCGCACCTTAGTCGTGCAGATGAAGAAACCGACCTAATCGAAGCTATGGCTAACCGTTTCGCTGCAGAATTCTTGTTGCCAGAAACCGTGCTGAAAAGCATAGTCCTCAATGAGTTCAAACGGTCCTCGCTTCAAGAAATACCAATGAAGACAATTTTACGTTTCATCGCTAGATTGCAGTGTACGTGGTGGCTCCAATACCGTTCATTGGTCAAAAGACTCCAAGAGATTAAGGCCATTGATGATCAGCAATACGAGACCCTTTATAGTATTAATGAACGTGACATGGATGGAGAGTATGGCCGAATAGGTAAAGCGATTAATAGTGAGGTTTTTACCAAACTAAACACTCGGACCAGAAATATTAGCGCCTCACCGAAAAGCATTGAAGTAATCGTACGCAACTTTGAAGACGAACTGATCGACGAAGATAAGTTTGCCGATACACTAAGCTTATTTGGTAAAAGTCCCGAGGACTTCGGATACGGCTACACAATTTCCGAGGAGGACATGGATGAACTTGAAGCTTTCTTCGATGGGGAGGTAAGGAATGAAAGTGAACCTGACCTCTGAAAACCCTGCCTTAAAGAGCATTTTTAATGATCCAAAACAGATTATTACACTAGATGCCAACTTTCTTAAACCTCCAGATAGACATAGATTAACCACTACAAGCTTTGATTTTCCGAGATTTCAGCACATGTGGTTGGATCCTATTTTCCAAGTTTTCCCCAACTTAGCTATCCACGAAGCTGTATACGATGAACTTGTCTCACCAGCTGTCAAACTCTTTGTACAGACATTGACAGACGCTACCCCGCCTCGTTTAATCATTCATAGGGATTCCACCCTTACTCCGACAGAAAGAGTACTGAGAGACTCCATCGAGGAGAAAATATATCCGCTTACACAATACGACCCTCTTCTTAACAATAAAGATGACCGAGGTGAAGTCAAAACACTAGCCTACATCGCCGTTAAGGGACTGACTAAGCGCGAAAAGAAGACTAACCCTGAATGGGGTCTATGCATAAAGGGAATGGACAAGCTATACAATAATCCATGCGGTCAGTAATAGTAGCACTCCAAATGAGGTGCTTCCCAAGTTCACCTTCCTCAAGGTACCCGACACGAATCTTCTCTTTCGCACGCGCCATCCTATAATAGAAAACCAGAAAAGTACTTTATCGTAATCAAAATTATTAATGCGAAAATGGTATAAGTGGAAGTGACTCTCCCGGGTCGTGATCCCAGACAATATCAAACTGCCTTTGGGATGTCTT
>JAAZLQ010000248.1 GCA_012799255.1 Bacillota bacterium | reverse complement strand
TTTGTCCGAAAAAAATATGAACAAGTACCTCCGCAAAAAATTGCGTTTACTAATAGAATTTAAGATATGATATGAAAAGGATTATTACTCTATCATCTATTGTTGCTCTTACCCTAGGCATTATCTCTTGTGATAATGAAAATCTGGAAGGCGACTTTGAGCCCACTGACTATACAGTGAAGGGTAAGGTTGAGAAAGGGCCGTTTATTAGCGGCTCAACAATCAACCTCCAGCCTATGAATGCAAAACTATCCCCTAATGGAAGTACTTATACAACACTGGTAACAGATAATGCCGGAAACTACGCATTCAACACCACCACTCTCGAAACACCCTACGTCCAATTGACTGCAAACGGGTATTTCTACAATGAGATTTCCGGCAATTTGTCTAATGGAACTCTATCGCTTAGAGCTTTAGTTAATCTAGCTGATCAATCCTCAGTAAATATTAATGTGTTGACACACTTAAAATATGCGCGTGTCTTAGATCTTATTGAAAAAGATAAGAAGTCTTATAAGGAAGCAAATAAGCAGGCCCAAGAAGAACTACTTGGAGCATTTGGCCTGCAGAGATATGCTGATACTGATGTTTCTAATATCAGCATTTCATCTGGCACGCCAGAGGCTGGAGCTTTAATAGCTATTTCTTCTCTTATAATGATAAACAGGAATGAGGCGCAAATGAGCGAATACCTAGCAAAACTAAGCAATGAGTTTGGAGAGATGGGTGCTTTTAGCGTAGAAACCAAGGAGATAATCAAGAAAGACAGAGAGGCCATCTACAAAATCCTTGGAAATATTAGATGGAATACAACCCCCTCCATTAGCGAAAACATTATTAAGAGATATGAGGAACTTGGTCAAGCTGTTACTGTCTTACCATTATACTATTATTACGACTGGGATGATGATGGGATTGCAGGAAACGAATTTTATGATAAAGATGATAACCCACCAACTTTGAGTGCTAAAGAAATAATCGTTCCAAAGGAAGGAGGTCAATATTTAATTACTATTGAATCAGAAATTAAGCTTTATACCGCACAACTTAATTCATTAAACGAAGTCACATTGGATAACTTTTGGTCTGATCTGTACGATCGTGACATGAATCCCGGAATAATCGAGGCAACTCTTAGTGGTGACTCTTTAAAAATTAGTGTTTCTGAAACTAAATCAAGAAGGCGCCATATTACTGAGATTAGGCTTTACGATTACTCTGGTTATGATGTGGCATGT
Organism: Bacillota bacterium; assembly: GCA_012799255.1. Next base: position 373 of record JAAZLQ010000248.1, on the reverse strand, counting down.
TTAAATTTAATACAAGAAGGTAATCCTGAACTTCCAGCCCCACGCATGGGTAATGATGCACAAAGTGTTGTAGCATCTGGTTATTCTTCTATGATGTCAGCCATGAAATACATGGTAAACTACGTTAACAACTATGGCGAAAAAGAAGATAGATCTTGGTATGATTTAATGGATCCAAAGAGTTCCCTAATTTCAAACTTGTATTACAACTACTACAGAGCCCTTGATCGCATTAATACTGTTTCGGACTTTGATTTAGAAAGAGATGCGGCTTTCATAGTTCCTGTAGAATTATTCAGATCCATTGCATATTATAATATGATTACTCTTTGGGGAGGAGTCCCATATGTAACCCACTCCTCTCTCACCTATT
>JAAZLQ010000402.1 GCA_012799255.1 Bacillota bacterium | reverse complement strand
CCGCCACGAAGATACTGAGGACTATCTATCCTCCCAAGCCTTGTTACTTTTAGGCGAAGGAACGATAGCCACAGAAAGCGGCATAGAAGAGTTACCTGGGCAAACCTATGAAATTGCTCTCACAGATCGATGGTTTAGTGCCATTGATGATTACAGCTTACATCTGAGTACTGAGCGGGGTAGTTATGCCATAGAACCAAAAAGTGACCTGAGGTAAATCCCCAGGTCACTACTTTTGTGGTTATTAGAAGTCTTCTAAGGTCTCTACGATAGAATCTGCTAAGCGATCCAGGGTAGCTTGCACAGGTGCCCCCTCATTAAAGATGGTCGCTAAGGCATCACGCCATTGCAGAGCACAAGAGTCAAAGGCAGGATGGTTGTTGCGGCCAACAATCCAGTTACTCATGTTGACTACAGTTTCCATAGCTGGTTTACGCTCTAAGTACTCTTCGTATTCAGGTGTACCAATGAGACTTCTTCTGGTTGGGAAATAACCAGTTTCGTCTGCCCAGTAAAGATTCATTTCAGGACTGGCCATAAACATCATAAACTGCCAAGCAGCGTTCTTTTGCCGCTGCGAAGCAACTGCAGGAATTAAGATCGTGGAACCACTAACTTGGCTGTAGAAGTTCTGACCATCGATGCTGCCAGGAGTCCAAGCAATACCAACTTCGAACTTGCCGCCAATGTTCTCAACATAGGTATCATACAAGGAACTTGTATGGAATACGCTGAAAGCTTCTCCATCCCAGAAACGTTGCCTCATAGCACTAGAAGATCCTGTACCATAGGCAAAGTAGGCATAACCTTTGTCGATCCACTCTTTGATCTTGGTGGTGATATAAACGGACATTTCGCTGTTAACGTCAGTAGACAGACCATCTTCAAGAACAAGCTTTACACCGTTGTTGCGGTAAATCATTTCAAAGTAGATGTAGTCCCAGCCACCAAAGACTGTACCATAACGGGCAGTTGTACCATCTTCGTTAAAGATGGTGGCTTTCTCAAGGAAGGCATCCATATCTGCAAAGGTACGAGGCATTTCGATTCCTTCTGCTTCAGCCGCGGTTTTGTTGTAGTACATAACTTGGGTAGAAGTTAGGTAAGGTAAGGTGATTACCTCTCCCTCAAAGATGGTGGAGTTAACCAAACCCTCGCCATAGTCGTTGAGATTAAAATCAAAGGCTTCAATATAAGGATCTAAGATTTCACAGATACCAGCTGCACCAAAAGCTGCTGGATAAGCAGTATTACTTGTGGCCAGGGCTGGAACATCACCGGAAGCAACTGCTGCAATCAAGCGAGTTTGAACTTCTCTGTAGTTGCCGATGTAAACAGGCTCAACAGTAATTAAGGGATTTTCAGCATTGAACTTCTCGACCATGTAATTAAGGGTATCATGCCATTGCTTTTCGTGGGCGTGCCACCAGGTAATAGTAATTGGCTCAGTCACTTCATACGGGTTTGCACTGACAAACCCGAACGCAGATAAAACTAAGATGGCACTAAGTAACAAAATAGATAATTTTCGTCTCATACCATAACTCCCTTTAGCATCATTCTCTATAACGTCATGGCCATTAACGTTTGTACAATATATTTTACCCTAACAATCTGGTTCTGTCAAAAATACACAAAACTTCTAGCTGGATTTTCCTAAAACAAAGTGTTCGATCGCGTGGGCTACCCCGCTTTCGTTTTCAGATAAAGTTTCTAGATGCGCGATCTGCTTGATCTGTGGTTCCGCATTGCCCATCGCGACAGCCAACCCCACTTCTTGGAACAACGCCGCATCATTATGGCTATCACCTATCGCGATCACTTCGTCCATAGTTATCCCTAGATGCTGACAAAGCCTAGCCACACCAGAAGCTTTGCTAATCCCCTTAGCTGTAAGCTCCATATTAACTGGCGCGGCGTAGGTCACTTCGAGCGTACCCCACTGGCGAACAGTTTCTCTTAACTCCTCTATTACATTGAGATCATTATGCCGGATCCCAAACTTCAACCATGGATAGGCGAACAACTTCTTTTTCCAGTTCTGACGCCGATACATTCCATCCGTACTATAACCCCAATAGTGGGCTTTGTGTTCGGTGGCCAACTGATGTAAACGCCTAATATCTTCCTCGTCGATAAAATGGCGTTCTAGGAGTTGATTGCGGTTTGCCCAGATTTCTGCACCATTGGTCAAAACCATTGCCACATCAATCTTCAACTCTGCCAGGTATTTTTCTACAGTGGGAATACCCCTACCTGTGGCAAAACTAATGATCATTCCTGCATCTGCTGCCTTTTGAAGCCAATAGTGGTTTTCCCGACTAATTGTTTTCCGTTCCGAAAGCAAGGTTCCGTCTAAATCAATGGCTAATAACTTGTACATTAAAACCCTCCAAAGAAATATGCTTGTCGTAAGCCTTACTTCCATAAGGAGGTTAATAAACCTGCGAGCTACTTAAAATCCAGAAGATGCCTTGGAGATGCTTAGCAGGTTAAATGGGCAAGCTTCAACACAGGCTCCACAGCGAATACAGTCTTCATGCTCAAACTGCCCAGTGTCTGCGAAACCAAGATGGGGGCTCAGTTGCATGGGACACACCTTGGCACACTTTCCACAGGCGCGGCACTTGTCCAGATCAGAAATGGTCACTTTTTGATCAGTCCTGGCAGCCACCCCAGATAGCTTACCTAACTTGTAAGACAACTTTTCCATCGTGCCCATGGGACAAAAGTTGCACCAGGTGCGGGGGCGAATGAACACCGCCAAAGTTCCTCCCACCAAGAGCACCATAAGGTAGCTTATGACAAAGATGAACCCTAAGCGATCCCAAAAGGTTTGCGTTCCCCATAACCCTGCTACTGCAACCACACGTCTTGTTATGTTGTAGCCGAAAAAGCCAAAGAAAAACCACACCATAACGGGAGACTTCAGAAACCTTGGTATGTTTCGGTGCCGGCTGAATGGACCAAGCACAAAATCATACAGGCTACCGTGGGAGCAGACATTGCCACACCAAAATCTCCCCCTAAAGAAAGAGATGATTGCCAGGGAGAGCATAATAGGAAGTACTAACAGGCCTAGGCGTGGCCACCACAATCCGCCTACAGCGACCACCAACGTAAATGGCCAGGTGTACTTCTGAATAGAATCCCTCCGAGATGTCGACTTGAGCACAGTAGATGACATTGTTTCTTGTTCCTCCTCTTGATCATAGTCCGTCACAATTGTACCCCTAGGGGGTATTGGTATTTAAGATACCACATTCTGGACTTTCATGCAAGGGAGAACTCGAAGCTATGAATGATTTTGCTCACTT
>JAAZLQ010000072.1 GCA_012799255.1 Bacillota bacterium | reverse complement strand
GCTTTCCAAAAAGCGATTGCTTCCGGTTCAGCACTTTTCATTGCTTCCCGAATGGCAAACTGCATTTCCTCTTTTACTGCTTTTTCGGTTGTTCCATTTTCTTTTGCTATTTGTCTGAAAATGTCGTTCACTTCTACTTCCTCCTATGTCTATTAGTATGTGTCTATCACTAACAATTGTTGTTATAGCATATTCTCTCTGTCGAAGTCCCGAAAAATTTGTCGATAGCAGAATTTTTTTATACTGAAAAAAAGAAAGCTCGTCGATTAGGACGAACTTCTGTGTTTTATGGAAGTATTTGCTTTGATTGCTTTACAAGTGTATCTATGACTTCATAAATTCTGTTTCTATCTTCAGGAGCAAGCTTTTCAAGCTTCTCATTCAGCATAGAGTTCTTGACTGTATATCCGGTTTCCAGAACATCTGTAAGAACCATATCCGATGATACACCTAAAGCATTTACTATCTTTATGAAAGTTTCGAGTGACGGAATTTTCTCTCCACGCTCAACCATACCAATATAGTTTGTTGTCAAATCTGTTTTCTCAGCCAAATCTTCTTGGCGTAATTTCCTCGCAAGTCGGAACTTCCTTATATTCTTGCCGATTGTATCGAGCTTCATCGCATCACCTCCCTTAGTGTGTTTCCATAACTAATAGTATAGGTTAAGTCAATTTCAAATCACACGCACCAAAAGGAAGTCAAACCAACTATCAGTAATGATTTCCAACTATTTTTATGTTATACTATAAAAGTAGCAATTCACGATTGTTAATGGCGAAAGACAAATCACAACCCAAGAGCCACGTTAAGCAATCTCCATAGAATAAACTTAGGGGTAAAAAGGAATGGACGAACAAAAGATAATATTCAGTAATCGGTTTGAAAAAGAGAAATTTGAGGATTACAAAACAGATTGGGAAACTGACAGCTCAATCACTCCCGACTTTACGGAAGCTGATGATTTTTTGAAATTCATACAGAAGAACCGCAGAAGTGTTCCAAGTAAAGAGCGAATTGCTGACAAGGATAAATTCATCAAGACCGTTTACGAGCTATCCAACAGCTTTGAAATTGACGCTGACCTGATAGAATTTGCCGAGGGATATACCGCCAACATCTATGTAGATTATGCCTGCTACACTGGATATATCAAGAAGTTATTAGCAATTCTTTTTATCCTTGCCGATGATATTTCCTTTTTAGATGGCAGTAAAGAAGATGCCGATATGCTTTTCAGCTTCACTTATCACACACACCATATTTTCCTGAATAACAGAGAAACAACCGATTTCTCATAATGTACCTGATGGCTACTCAACTGAGCAGCCATCTTTTCGATTTTCCAGACACCGTCTGGAATTTTTAATATGCCGGGATACCGTATCCATAGATATTGCTGCTTCCGACTGCGTACTGTCTTTGCTTGCAGGCGTCGCCTGAGTTACCCTCTACGGTATAAACTGTGCCATTCTCACACTTCTCTACGATACCAACATGGTCTGTTGTACCATCGCCCTCCCAATCAAAGAAGATAATATCTCCTGCCTTTGGTTCATAAGTGCGGTTTTGCCATTTTCCATTTGACTTAAACCAGTTTGCACCGTCCACACAACCTGCAAATTTCGGAACAAGTCCGTTTTCAATATACCCGCATTGGTCAGCACACCAAGATACGAAGCAGGCACACCATTCCACTCGACTGTCAAAACCATACCAACTCCAGTAAGGTTGTCCGCCCTGATTGCCTACCTGCGTCAAGGCAACCTCAACAATCGCCTGATTACCTCCGGCAGTAAAGGCTCGTCCATACGGATAGTACCTCAGAACGTGAGCCGGATATTGGGTATCTCCATAACTGTCCCAACCAAGCCTTTGTGCCTGCTGAGTGGAAAACTCCACTGCATTGGCATAAGAATAACCGCCATACTTTGATTTTGCCCAAGAGATATATCCGTTACCAAAGTTGTAGCCTTGCAAAGCAAGTTTAATATGCTCCATATCTATCGGACTTTCCACCCCTGCCGAAGTAAGAGCCGCTTTCAATTCCTGAACACCACACTGGATAGAATATTCAGGGTCTTTAATTCCATTAGGTTCGTGCGGATACTTCGTATTAAAACTTCCTTCTGCTGCCTGCATAGGGTCAAGTCCTCTGCCCCCACTTTCCTGCATCATAACAGCCTTGATAAGTTCTACATACTCAGGAATGCCGTACTCTTTGGCATATTTCTGTATGATAGGTTCATAGGCTTCTACCTCTGCACTTACCGGAGTATAGGAATTACTGTCACTTCCTCCTCCAAACATTGCTACGGCAGCACCAAACAACACGACAATCATAATAATCAGCACCGCTATCCAACCGCCTGCGGCGATTGCTGCTACAAGTGCTTTTGTCCCTGCAATAATCGCTTTGACTGTCGCAACGGTAGCTTTCGCTGTGGCTTTGACGGTATCTGCTGTAGCTTTTGCCGCTTTCTTTGCCGCCTGAGCTGCTTTCTGTGAAGCCTTAACCGTCGCCTGAGCGGTTTTCTGTGTGGCTTTTGCCGTCTGCTGACTGGTCTTAATACTTGCCCTTGCGGTATGCTCAGCAGTCTTAACAGACCTCTGCGTTGTTTTTGCCGCTTCCTTACCTGCAAGTTTAATATTCTTCTTTCCTGCGGAAGTCGCAGATTGTTTAACCATTTTCTCCGGCTTTTCAAGTGTCCTGATTGCCGATGTTGTTTGCGTCTGTGCTGAAGAACTACCAACCGTTGTAGGTCTACCTTGCGTTTTCTGAGCGTTCATTGCCTTTTCTGCTCTCTGTTGTTTGAAACGCTGTATGCCCTCTTTAGCAGATTGAATATTCTGCTTTGTTTCCTGAACGCCTTTTCGTCCAGCTTTATCAAAAGCATACGCACCTTTATGTGCGATTTCATCAATTCCGGCTTCCGTCTTATCGGCAGCATATTCTTCCGCAGTATTCTCATTTGTATTTACCGAATGTTCTGCTTTGTCCTTTGTGGCGATATATGCCTGTTTCATTTTCTGACCGGCAATGGCAGCTTTATCCAAAGTCTTTATCGTGCCTTTGACTGTTTCTCTTGTTTTAATATCAGCCACATCAAACCTCCTTCCTAAGCCGGTTGAATCACTCTCTTGAATTTTGTCGAACTGTCGGCAATATACTCGTTAATCAATCGGCTTTCTGCTTTTGTTTCGGGATAAGCGGTAATAGAGATTGTCTTTGCGTTCCAGTCAAGAGTGTAGCTGTCGCTTGCAACATTCGTGATGTGGTGCTGTGCAAGGAAATCTCGTAAACGCTTCATTTCTTCAAGGTCATCGGACATAATCACATTCACATAGGTTCTGTCCTTTGACATTTTCTCATTGATAATGCAGGCGAGAGAACAACCGGCACCACCTGCAACGGCAACAACGAGCATTGCAATCTCGTTATTCGCAGAAACAACTCTTTTCGTTATCCAAAAATAAATAAAGTCGGATATGATAACCGCAATGCCTGCAAGTATCCACCGACTTCTCTGTACCAATATTGTTTTTGTTGTACTAAGGGCGTTGTCCGCAACCTTAGCTACGAACAACACCGCTAAATTTATCAAACTAATCATACAAGGCTTATCCCTCCTTACTCAGCCACTTTCTTTGCCACGACGACCATTCTTCCGTTGTTACGG
>JAAZLQ010000050.1 GCA_012799255.1 Bacillota bacterium | reverse complement strand
TGGGACGATCACTGATCGGAAACAACCTTCATTGTTTAAGAGGGGAAATGAGAAAAATCCGTTTCATTTAGAGTTGCATTTCTCATTCTACGCGGAAAATCAAATTAATGCTTGACTTTAATTAGCTGGTCTTGATCGTCCAGTCGCCATATTGCACAAGTCCCCCATCGGGCATCTTTGCATCAGCATGGGCCATCAGATACCCCTGCAAGCGATCCTTTGTACATCTCCAGTTGGGTTTTCCTCCAATATAAGCGATGTGCCTGCGGCCAAGCTTCAAAAGATGCTCTGTCGCGGTATAACCCCCCTTGACACTGTCCGGCAGCACGGTGCTGCGGGGCTCCTTTTTCGAAAAACAATAGAGATAGACCGTCGGAGTATGGGCAGGAACGGGATAATCCACTTCCGTCACCCAGTTGCTGCAAAAAAGCAGACCTCCCACTTGGCGGCTGCGGACCAGCCATTCATGGAAGTTCATGGATTCAGCTTTTTGCCGGGATTCGCCAACGATCAGATTATACCCTCGGTCCATCGCAGCCTGCATTGCCCCGCCCATCATATCAGGCACCAAATCGCTCATCACCGTATTCGCTATGAAACCGACGGTTCTTGTCTCCTGTTTGCGCAAATTCCTGGCCACCACATTCGGTTCATAGTTTAAGTCCCGCACAACCTCCAAAACCCTCGTTGAGGTTTCCGGGCTGATGGGCGCCGTGTTATTCAGCACATGGGAAACAGTGGCGGTGGATACTCCAGCTGCTTTGACAATATCCTTCAGTGTTACTCTAACTCTTGTCATTTTACAGCTCCTGATGTTTGAAAAAGACGATCAGAACAGGAATCATGTTAATGTTTGTTCTTTACCTAAGTCCAACCTGAATCGCCTGTACCCAAACGTTGGAATTGAACGTTCCAGCCTCTGTACAGCCATCGAGAAGGGCACTTTCCTGATCCCTGGAAACCTCAAATGAGGATAGGTCGAAATCTGGTCCGTAGAGTTAGGTTAAGTTATAGCGCCCATACAGTTGGCGCCACAAAGGCACAGCTAAAAGTGTATTGATTATGTAGACATTTCTTCCGTTTCACAAGATTCTGTACTGATACAAAAAAAGATCTATAACCAACGCCTCTTCGCTAATCTCGTTCTCGCCGGAGGCATTCTCTAACAATATCCAGCATCACTGAGTAAGGCTCTTGATTGATTACAGGCTGGTTTACCGGTATCGTTCGTTTATATGGCACCCGTAGGTTCGCACCCGATACTACTACAGATATCGCCCCCTGTATGTTGTCAGTGTCTCCTCTCACCAGAATCTCGAAATACTCACCTTCCATCTTATGCCGAAACTCCTCACACTCCAAAACCCACTTCTTGCTAAATTGATCGGGTCGTCCAGCTTTCCAGTAGAAGCCGTTTCTGTCCTTTGTAGGTTCTTTGCCTAATTTCGCATAGATAGGGTCGGACGATCCGAAGTCGTAAGAAGGAAGCTCAATCGTCCCCAATCCTGCGAATCCCGAATCTAGGCGCGAAACGACCCTTCCTTTTGGCGCAGATGGGGGAAGCGGGATCTCGGGCAACCCAAGTCCGTTTTCGTTTTCAGTATACGATGGCGGTGCCATCTCCACATTTCCGTGTGTGGTTATTTCAATAACTAAGTTCTCCACCGGGGCACCGGCTTCATTGGTAAGCACGAACTCAATCGGACACAGCACCTTTCGTTCTCGGACGATAGCAAATGCTTGCTGCACCCAATCCCGGAAACTCTGCAGCCATTCCTCATTGCGATCTTCGTACCTAGTGATTTCTTCTGCTGTGGGAGGAATCACTTTGTATAAAGAACCTGGGAACAGAGCACTTTTCAGAAACTCTGCATTGGGGGATTCCACTTCCAACGGATAGAATTCCTTAACATAATCTTCCAGCTGATCAAGCATGTTCTCTGTTAGTTCACCTAAGAGAACCGGTTCTTGACCCGAAACAGAGCACTCTTTGAGCTCTATCATTGGAAGCTGCTGGCTAAGGAGCCTTAACTCCTCCTGCAACTTGGCAATCTTTCTGTCTTTGTCATCGTTCTCTGGTGGTAATAACCAAGCATCTGGTATCATGATATACTCTATGCCACATCGGGCAGCACTCAGCGCCACACCTATATCATGTGTCAAGACACGTACATCAAGACTCTGATCTTGCTGCCCATAAAGCCAAGCTGCAGCAACTAATTCATCATCCTTCCGGTCAACATCCAATTCAGGTACTTCCTTTTTCAACTCCTCAAGCTTATAGCTTGGCGCGAACTTCAAAATTATCTGTTTGCAGCCAACTTTGCTCACCAACTCCTTATCTTCAAGCATTTGACCAAACAAAGAATTTGCCGCCCTGGCTTTCCGCGCTCGCCTGGAATTTCCATCGTGCTTTTGTCTGTCGACTTCGGATATCACGGCCTGGGAAATCAGAAGAACGATCTCGGTTACATCTTCTAGCTCACCGATTTTCCAGTTAATCTGGTCATACTTCTTACACTGAATCAAGAAGTTGGTATCAACAAATAAGTGTACTGTTGCCAACAGCTAAACCTCCCTCCGCTACTTCAAGCTGCACGGACGCATCGACATCCGGTAACATCCTCAAGCCTAACTTTACCAGAGTCCCTTACCTCTTCGCAGTGAATCCTGTGTTTCCTCTTTGCATTACGAGTTACAGAACTTCCTACCGACTGGTTGGGAGGTCCTGTATTATAAGCGGACTATTCGCTTCGGGGAGGGCCCTTACTGATTATAACTGATTACCATCACTAGGGACTTTATGGGGCAAGCTGGAATGGAAATGTCCTGAGGTAAGACCAGAATGGAATCTCTTGTTCGGGACGGCTAAATCAAACCCGAGTGAGAGGCCCGCTTGATAGTCCTAGTGAGTCAAAAGGGGTTTACCCCTGAGTCAGTCGCGATTAGGAGCCGACCTCAACTACCTCATCCCCCGCACCCTTGATACCGCCCGGGTGACCAATGGCCATCGCAACTGCATCATTTTTAATTTGCACCAAGTTGATTAGCCTGGATTTCAAAAGCCTTAGCCACTCTAGCCTGAGCTTCAGCTGATGCTCCAAGGGAACAATTTGCCATAACCAACGAGCACAACCGCTTCCTGCCCAGCCCCCGATAAAAACTCTTGGCCAGACCCGTTTTGCCGGGCCATTTAGCCCTGCAAGAGCAACAATTTCACCGGACCGAATCTGAAAGTTGATGTTCTCAAAGCGACGGCGTTTGTCAGTGAAATCCTTG
>JAAZLQ010000375.1 GCA_012799255.1 Bacillota bacterium | reverse complement strand
GTCAGATATCGTCTGCGGTTATAGGTTTCGGTCATCAGCGGATAAGAATAATCCGTTGCATCTCTTCCTTCCATATAATCGTACACATGGGGCAATGCCCACGGCCCCATATCGTAATCATCCCAATAGGAAACTATAGGAATGAACGGCTGTGGAGGTGCATCATCGGTAAAATTGTAAACACCCTGCATCCAGTATTTCGCTGCATAATAGGTATGAGATGTGCCTCGGTAATATTTGCCCAGGTTCTCCGGCGTGTCATAAATCTGCCAATTCCAACCGTAGGCAGGCATACCGAGGAATACCTTGTCGGGATTCATAACTTTCGTTGCATAATCATAAATGCCCTCAAGCCAGCTCCTCGGAGAAACAGGACCGGGAGCAGAACCCGCCCAAGCCATACCGTAACTCATAATGGAAGCCGTATCACAGTATTTATCCAAATCACCATATACGCACCAGTTTTCGCCACCAACCGAGCCGTTAACCGAGGTCATACCCGGAAGGCAGATGTTCATTTCCTTGGTAGAATCGTAGGCTTTTACGGTTTCGTAGATATGCTTGAACATAGCTGTGGACGCTGCATGGGTAGAATAATCATCACCCTTTTCCAGGTCGATATCCACGCCATTGCACCACGGGTATTTCTCCATGATTCGGACAAGTTCGGAACAGAAGGTGTCCTGTGCGCCATTCGTATTATTACGCAAAGCCTTAAAGATAGAATTTGCACCATCGTTAGCAACGGTTAGCAACCATCGGATATGCGGCCATTTGTTAATATAGGTCAGCATATTGCTGATGGGAACACCACTCTCCGTAATCGTTCCTGTGGCATCCACTTTAAAAGAAAACAGACCGATAGTGTCGATACGGTCACCGTAATCACGCAAGGCTTCGTACATTCTGGAATTGCCCATGAATGTCCACACCATGATGCGTTTGCCTTTTAATTTATCCCTCAAATCGAAACACCTCCATCCGACATCTGCTGCAATTCAAAAAGCACCCTGGCTGACTTGCCGTCCTCCAAGGTGACTTTGTGCTTGGAATCCCAAGCGGCGCTATATTGGTAAAAGCCCTCTTTCGGCTCTTGAATGCCGTTTTTGGTGCATTCCCGCACCGATGCAAGTAGGGCAAGGTCATCTTCCGCAGCGAGGGCATTTGGAAATACGACCCGCTGTCCACCAACACCCTGGGCAAGCTGAACCGAGCCTGCCGCCATATCGGATTTGGGGTAGATATGGATGTCCAGACCGCCGGAGGTATCACCGACATTGCAGATGATGACCGTTTCCGCAGAGCGAACCACGCCATTGAACCACACCTTGTCGCCCTCCACGAGCCGACTTTCGGTATGTGGCACATAGCCTGTTAGTGCCGGTCCCTCTTGTAGCATAAGGTCAGTAAACCAAATCGTGCCGGAGCAGTTGGTGACGGTAGGCTTCACCGTTACACTCATGACACGCATATCCTGTTTCTTGTTTATAACCTCCGCCAGACGGATGAATACAGGATTAGCCATCCAGTACCCACTTTATCTCGCAGGGATGACCTACCCATCCCGTGGCTACAGAACCGGGCTGCAGCAAGAGGTCAGTAATATAGAAAGTGCCTGTGCAGTTGGTAATGCACACACGCACCGTAATTGATTTGACCTTGGAGAAGTAGCTTTCCGGCGTGATCTTCTCCGAGGTTTTAGAAAAGTAAGCCATAGAGCACCTCCATCAATAAAGATCGATGAAACGGGACTCAATGCTGCCGTCCTCGTATTCGATGACTACCTCAATACCGACCTGGGAGTCACTGCCCAGCTTCTCCAAATCGTCAGAAGCAATCTGCGCTGACAGCGTATAACTGCCACGGTTGGAAGGATATACGGTCTGGGCAAGGCTCAATGTCATGCCTTCCACACCCACAGCCTTGAAGGAAGCCGTGCCGGATGCACCGTTTTCTCCGTCAGCCTCAAAGCCGGAACTGACCCAATAAGCAAGGCCGTCATCGGCACGGGAGTTTCGCAGATGGTTGAATGGCACCAATTCACGGATATCGTTGTTGGATACCATTCCTGTACCTTCCAATGCATCTGCAATGGTATCAATGGAACTGACCGAACTGCCGAGATTTTTCAGCGTAGTGGAAAGTTCCAATACCGTGTTCCAAGGCTCCTGCAGGTTATATTCACGGCGCACGATACGGGTGGTAACGGAAAGTCCCAAATCCTTATCTTCCACACGGACATAATCGCCAAGGTTCCAGGCTTCATGCTCATAGCCCGTCAGAACGGACAAGTCCATCGCATTCAGCACATAGGAAACGGAAGGCTTGCAGTATTCCGCAAGGCGCATGGCCGTGTACTCCTTCATCTGATATGGGTTGGTAAAAGAAGAACAATCCAGAGTGGTAATACGCACTTCCTTGGAATAGGTAAAATCCTCAAGGTAAGGCTTGCCACCGTTGATGTCAGCAAATGTCATGCCGTTGGCACCAACCGCATAAAGCCTTGTTACAAGGGAGCGGGTGTCCACCACACGCTCGATGCTTTTCATGTTCTTCTTGTAGGCAAACAAGGCACCGCTGTCTTTGCCATTTAGCGTCAGCAGATGCACCAGTCGGTTCGGACAGTCAAAAACGAGGTCACCACCGTGAAGGTTGGCAACGCTGCGGAGGATGGACAGAGCGTTCTTTTCTGTGGAAGTCCATGTTCGCTTGGTGGTAACATTGACCGTTCCCACGCTCCACTC
>JAAZLQ010000308.1 GCA_012799255.1 Bacillota bacterium | reverse complement strand
CGATGTTTTCTATCGCACGGGAAACTTCAAGCTGACGGTACTGAATAAGAGCATTGCGAAGACCCATATCACAGACATAATACTTATTTTGTGTTTTGAGATAGGCTCTTCCCTTGAGATCATAGCGACCTACTTTGTAAAAAAGAAAAGCATCCGCTATGTGTTTTAGATAACGACTCACTGTCTCATTATCAACAGATTTATATCCGCTGCTTTGCAGTGTATTCGCTATTTTATTCGGCGAGACAGGCGAACCGATGGACGAGCAAAGAACATGAATCACCCCGCGGAAAACTTCTTCATTTCGTATATCATAACGATCGATCATATCCCTCGTTATAACGGTGTTTGCCACCATGTCCAAATAATCTCTTTTAGCGGGAGCATCCGGCTCTGTAACAGCATACGGCAAAGAACCGAATAAAATATATTCATCTAAGGCTTCTCTTTTATCACCTTTACGAAAAGAATAAAACTCTTGAAATGATAGAGGGAAGCATTTTATTTCTATACCTCTGCCTCGGAATATTGTGTTGATATCACTCGAAAGCAGCTTTGAATTTGAACCCGTTACATAGATATCGGTGTTATATTCACTGCGAATTTCATTGAGAACTTCCTCAAAGCCTTCAACCATTTGAATTTCATCGAGCAGAAGATAATACTTCTCATCATCCGCAAATTGACCTAGTAAATATAAATATAACTCGTCGGACTTACGCAAGTTCTCCCATTTTTTCATATCAAAGGCAATTCTTATGATATGGTCAGCTTGAACTCCATCATCAAGCAAATAGCGGTAAAACAGTTCGTTTAATAAGACTGATTTACCACAGCGTCTGACACCGGTTATGATTTTGACCAAATCCTTGTGTCTATAACGGATAAGTGTGTTAAGCAGGTTTTTTCTTTGAATATACATGGCGACCTCCCTAACACATTATATGCGTAAAACTTTTATTTTTCAAAAGTTTTACGCATAGTATCATTTCAGCTATTTCTTCTCTTGAAGAATCCGGTTTTTGTTTTAACACAGCATAAACCGCTTTCTCTGTTCCATTCAAGTGACATCCAAAGTGGCATTTAAAATGTCTCTTTGAACCTGTGGTCGGAATTTCAGGAATTTCACTTCTTTCCGATTCGATAATTTCAATTCTCCATCGTATATTCTTACCATCGGTGTCACTATTAAACACCGATGCCAATACATAGTGATACGATGCAGGTACCTGAAAGGACTAAACAAGATGATTATAGAAAAAGAAAAAATCTACTTTGACCCAGAGCGCAAACGTCTCGTAAAAGATGATGGGGTTTGGTTTTTCGTCTACAAAGATGGCGAATGGGTTCGCAGTCGATACTATGAGGGCATTCTCCATGGGAGATTGTTGGTGTGATCTTATTACACGAGAAGAAGCAGAGGAAATCATGCAAGATTCTCACCGATCGATTTAACCGATACTGGGAAGATCCACGTCCTTCAGCTTCATACAGCGCCCGAAGGCGTTGTCTCCGATCTCTTCTACACTGTTAGGGATCACGATGGTTTCAAGCTCCTGACAACCGAAGAAAGCGT
>JAAZLQ010000292.1 GCA_012799255.1 Bacillota bacterium | reverse complement strand
TCACCTCGTCTTCAAAGAAATAAGTACCGGTCTCAATTTCCTTGCGCACTTCCTCCCGCTCAAATTCATACCATTGCGATGGGAATTGAAATTCTGTTATACCGTCATGGGCTTTCAACTCACCGTATTCGGTCAACTCCCACTTTTTGAGGCAGTGTTTGCATTCTATGGTTGTTCCGTAGGAGGTCATCCGATACTCCGTCATACAACTTGGGCATTTATATAAAACTTTATGGATGCCTTTTGCGTTATCTTTATAGGTGATCCTAATTTTGTTTTCCCATTGCCACTTATACTCATCATAATAGAAAGCTTCGTTAATCTTGTCGTTGATTTCATCTACAGGAAGCTCAGCGGCCTGCTCGCCTGTGAAAAGGAGTGTCATATCCGCTTCAATTCGGTTTTTCCTCTTTTTGAGATTCCAGACAGGTGAGTTAAGATAGTTTCCGTGCATACGTAATGTAACCACAGGAACCTTCAGCATTTTTGCCAACTTGCCAAGTGAAGCGGGAAGTACTGCATTTGTACCGATCAGTGAATATCGGGCTTCAGGATAGAGAACCAGTATATCCTTGTTGACATTTACGACATGGTTAATATGCTTGATGAGTTTTATGTCGTTTGTAAACTTGCGTTTGCAGATGCCACCAACAGCCCGGAGAAGCCATTCTCGCCCGATGAAGCCATCAATGGCGATGACGTAGTTTGCCCGATGCGGAAATATTGCAGCTGTTGTAACCATGAAATCCTGAAACGCCATATGTGTGCACAATAAGAGATAGGGTGGCTTTAACCCCTCCATACCGACTTTGTTAATTTTCAGTCTAGCTTTCCATACAACCGGAAAGCTTGCAGCCCATGTTATTGGTCTCAAAACACTCATCTGCCGGACTGGCTTTTTTAGCATGTCGAACTGCCTTGGTGTGCTTGCATTATCCATATCATTTCCTCATCAATTTCCTATTTATCGACAACCTTGAACATTTTGCAGCACCTCATATCGAAGGTGGTAAAACTATATCATATTAGTACTGCTTCGTCCATATTTAATGTTACATAAAAAACCTTTGTTAATATCTTGACGATAGGAATAATGTGGATTATAATGTTTATGTTATGAACACGTTCATAAAAGAGATAGAGAAAGGAAACGTATGCCTAAGCTGATTGAGAATGCAAGAGAACTAATCCTAGAAACATCCGAAAAGCTTTTGTTCGAGGTGGGTTATAAGGGTTTCAAAATACGGGAAGTGGCAAGTCGTTGCGGCATTGCTACCGGAACTATATTCAACTACTTTGCGAGCAAAGAGATGCTGATTGCCTCGATAATAGCTAAGGATTGGGCAGATTATCTTGAGGATATAAAGAGGGACTGTGACTTGGCATCCGATATTGCATCAGGGATTAGGGCTATATATGAAGGAATCGAGGCATTTTCAAAAAAATACGAGCCTATCTGGATGGATTATTCGGGTAACATTATTGGCAGATTTGGAAAACACCATATAGCTTTGCGTGGCCAGATTGCGGATATATTGAGTAAGATGCTTTTGCGCTTTGAGAGAAGGATTGACAGGGCAATTATTGATATTTTTGCGGAAACCGTTTTGGCAAGTGCCGTTCAAAATGATATTGGTTTGGCAGATTTACTCAGGTTTACGGCTAT
>JAAZLQ010000004.1 GCA_012799255.1 Bacillota bacterium | reverse complement strand
CTTTAGAACCAGGGTGGATTAAAAATACACAGATTGAAGCAGCCCGTATTGCCATGACCCGTCATATTCGGAGAGGTGGAAAGGTTTGGATTAGGATTTTCCCTGACAAACCTGTAACCCAAAAACCTGCCGAAACTCGTATGGGTTCCGGTAAAGGTGCTCCCGAACATTGGGTAGCAGTGGTAAAGCCAGGGCGAATTATGTTCGAGATTGGTGGCGTTTCTGAGGAGTTAGCTCGTGAAGCTATGCGCCTAGCAGCCCACAAACTGCCTGTCAAATGCAAGTTTGTATCTCGAACAGTGGCAGGTGGTGACGCAAATGAAGGCTAAAGATATTCGTGAACTTTCTGCAAACGAGTTGGAAGTTAGATTAGGCGAATTAAAAGAAGAACTCTTTAACCTTAGGTTTCAACTGGCTACTGGTCAATTAGATAATCCAATGCGCATCAGTGCTGTGCGGAAAGATATTGCACGGGTTAAGACTGTCATGCGTGAACGGGAATTAAACATCAGGCAGGCTTAAGATCCCTAAAGGTATGGGAAGGGAGGAACGCAGGTGGACAACGAGAGAAACATGAGACGGACTCGAGTGGGAGTTGTCGTCAGTGATAAGATGGATAAAACCGTAGTAGTCTCTGTGGAGCAAACGGTTCGTCATCCACTGTATGGAAAGACTCTGCGGAGAAGTGCTACTTTTAAGGCACATGACGAGTTAAACGAATGTGGTGTGGGTGATCGGGTACGCATTATGCAGACCAGACCCCTAAGTAAGCAAAAACGCTGGCGGGTAATGGAGATTATCGAGAAAGCCCGTTAGTTTCAAACAATATAGGCAAGGGAGGAGGAGCTAAAATGATCCAGCAAGAGAGTCGTTTGAAGGTTGCTGATAATACTGGCGCAAGAGAAATCTTATGCATCCGTGTTTTAGGCGGCTCTGGACGGCGTTATGCCCGTGTGGGTGATGTGATCATTGCTTCTGTCAAACACGCGACTCCTGGTGGCGTTGTTAAGAAGGGCGACATTGTGAGAGCTGTCGTAGTAAGAACGAAAAAGCAATATGGCCGCAAGGATGGTTCTTACATTCGTTTTGATGAGAATGCAGCTGTAATTATAAACGATCAGAACAATCCTAGAGGGACTCGTATTTTCGGCCCTGTGGCTAGAGAATTGCGTGAAAAAGACTTCATGAAGATCGTCTCTCTGGCTCCTGAAGTTCTCTAGAAGAAAGGAGGATGGGGAATGGCTAAAATTCATGTAAAACGCGGAGATACCGTAACAGTAATTTCCGGTGATGATAGTGGCAAGAAAGGTAAAGTGCTCGAGGTTCAACCCAAGACTGGCAGGGTTATTGTAGATGGCGTAAACATTCGCAAGAAGCATACCAAGCCGACTCAAACCAATCCACAGGGAGGAATCATTGAGACACCGGGACCCATCGATGCTTCTAACGTTGCCCTGGTTTGCCCAAGTTGTAAGCAAGTAACCAAAGCCAGACGCGAACGGCAGGCGAACGGTAAGTTAGAACGCCAATGCAAGAAATGTGGTAAAGCCATCGATTAAGATATAGTTGTTTGATCTGTTTGAGAAGGGGGGAGTAGTTTTGGCACGGTTTAAGGAGAAATACCAAACCGAGGTGGTACCTGCGTTGATTGAGCGTTTTGGCTATGAAAACATCATGCAAGTACCCAGGTTCGATAAAATTGTACTAAATATTGGTGTGGGCGAAGCTGTGCAAGATCCGAAGGCATTGGAAGCAGCCACCCGTGACCTAGAAATCATTTCCGGCCAAAAGCCTATAATTACCTATGCTAAAAAGTCAGTAGCTGCCTACAAGCTCCGCGAGGGAATGGCCATTGGGTGCAAAGTAACCTTGCGCGGTGACCGTATGTTTGAGTTTCTCGATCGGCTAATCAGCATAACGCTACCACGTATTCGTGACTTCCGGGGCGTTTCGGAAAAATCGTTTGATGGCCGCGGCAATTACAGCCTTGGCTTACGTGAGCAGCTGGTTTTCCCGGAAATTGAGTACGATAAGATTGATAAGGTCAGAGGCCTCATGGTCACCATTGGCACCACTGCCGAGACTGATGAGGAAGCGTACGAACTCTTGAAGCTGATGGGTATGCCATTTAGAAGCTGAAAGGAGAGATATTGTGGCGAAGAAATCAATGATCGTCAAGGCGCAGCGTAATCCTAAGTTTAAAGTGCGTCAGGTTAATCGTTGTAGAGTCTGCGGGCGTCCCCGTGGGTACATGCGCCGTTTTCAAATGTGCCGTGTATGCTTCCGGAAGTATGCTAATGAAGGGCAAATTCCTGGAGTAACAAAATCCAGTTGGTAGGGATGTATCATCTTGGGGATGTAGCATCCGAAAGGAGGTTTCCTGTATGGTAATGACAGATCCAATCGCGGATATGCTCACACGGATTCGGAATGCAAGCTCCGTGAAGCATGAATCGGTAGATATTCCCCGTTCCAAGCTTAAGGAAGAATTGGCTCGGATCCTTAAGGACGAGGGATTCATCAAGGAATATAAAGTCTTAGAAGACGACAAGCAGGGTACTATTCGCGTTTACCTTAAGTACGATTCTGACAAGGGTCCAGTTATTCAAGGAATTAAACGCATTAGCAAACCTGGCCTACGCGTCTATGCTAATAAAGATGAAGTGCCTAGAGTGTTAGGTGGTCTTGGAGTGGCCATTCTATCCACTTCACAAGGTATCGTCACCGACCGTATAGCTCGGAAAGAGGGCATCGGTGGCGAAGTTATTTGCTACGTTTGGTAAAGGAGGGAAAGTAGATGTCCAGAATAGGAAGAGCTCCAATTGAGATTCCAGCTGGCGTTGAGGTCACGATTAACGGTCACGTTATTGACGTCAAAGGTCCAAAAGGACAGCTCAGCAGAGAATTCCATCCTGAGATGCAAGTTGAGCTGACGGACGGCGCCATCGTGGTGACCAGACCCAGCGACGATAAAGAGCACCGTTCCCTCCATGGTTTAACTCGTACACTTATTGCGAACATGGTTCAAGGGGTAACGGAGGGATTCACTCGTAACCTAGAAATTGTTGGGGTAGGATACAGAGCAGCTAAACAAGGTAATAAACTAGTGTTGTCTCTCGGTTATTCTCATCCCATTGAAGTAGAGCCTGCGCCAGGTATTGAAATTGAAGTACCTGCCCCTACTAAGATTTCTGTCAAAGGTATTGACAAGGAATTGGTGGGGCAAACGGCGGCCAACATTCGCGACTTTAGAAGACCTGAACCCTATCTAGGAAAGGGTATTCGTTATGAGGGCGAAAGAGTGCGTAGAAAAGCAGGTAAAGCAGGTAAAGCTTAGAGCTGGAAGGAGGGTACATTATGGCCAAAATAAATCGGCGTGAAGCAAGAAAGCGTAGACATCAGCGCTTACGGCAACGTGTGGTTGGAACCCCCGAGCGCCCAAGACTTAATGTTTATCGCAGCTTGCATCACATTCACGCTCAAATTATCGATGACAGCGTTGGACATACTTTGGTTTCCGCCTCCTCTGTAGAACCTGAGCTACGTGCAAAATTGGGATCCACAGGGAACAAGGATGCGGCCAGAGAAATTGGTCTTGTGATTGCTCAACGTGCGAAAGAAAAAGGCATTACAAAAGTTGCATTTGATCGTGGTGGCTACATTTATCACGGCAGGATTGCCTCTTTGGCAGACGGTGCCCGTGAAGGTGGCCTAGAATTCTAGGTGCAAGGGAGGGAAACGAACTTGTCAAAAAGAAATGAAACTAGTGGCGTAGAGTTGCAAGAGCGCTTAGTTAACATTAACCCTGTTTCTAAGACTGTCAAAGGTGGTCGGACCCGTTCCTTTAGCGCCTTGGTGGTTGTTGGAGACGGAAACGGCCGAGTAGGTATGGGTCTGGGTAAAGCCAAAGAGGTACCTGAGGCCATTCGTAAAGCTACTGAAGAGGCCAAAAGAAACATGATTACCGTACCCATGGTTGGAACAACAATTCCCCATGAGGTTACCGAGACTTATGGTGGTGCCCGGGTGCTCTTAAAGCCAGCATCTGAAGGTACAGGAGTAATCGCTGGCGGACCAGTACGTGCTGTTTTGGAATCTGCCGGTGTAAGGGATGTCTTGACTAAGTCCTTAGGCTCTGCCAATCCCATTAACGTTGTAAGAGCTACACTTGAAGGACTTAGCAGCCTAAGAACCGTGGAAGATGTGGCCCGGCTTCGCGGGAAAACTCCTGGGGAAATCTTAGGTTAGGGGGCGAATGTTGTGGCAAAGTTGAAAATTACGTACAAGAAGAGCGTTATTG
>JAAZLQ010000129.1 GCA_012799255.1 Bacillota bacterium | reverse complement strand
TCTCGCCGCTTAGTATATAACCGTCATCCTCGGTCAGCCACGACAAATATTTCCCGTGCTCGGACTCGTACCATTGGATGGAAAAATCTTCCCAAATATCCCAATTGTAATAAATTGTCCTTGCTTTGTAAGACGTGTTAGAGTACAGTATGCCATCCTTGCCGGTTATAAAATCTCCAATTGTCTCGATCCTGCCGGCGGCGTCTAGGAAAACCATCTTGGATTTGATAAAATTATATATCAGTTTTTTGCCGGCGGGTTGCCTGTAAAAGTCTTTTTTCAGCTGGTATAGCGGCGCAAGTTGAGTTATAATATATTCCATCGTATCCGAAACATCTTTCTGCGACGGCTTAATGTCTATGATCCCATTATGTGCTACGGCCAGCGGTGCTTTGCTCTTTGTCATTTGGAGCAGCGGTAGTTTTTCGGTGACAGGAAACGGATGGCAATTTTCTGGCGATGTTTCCCCGTGCGTGGTAATTCGAAAGTGTAGCACTACCGGCGTATTAACTACGTCAGTAGTTTTCTCAAGTCGTTTCAAAGCCTTTTTCAAGTCTTTTAAGGTCATAAAGCCTTTTTCGATGTGCACGTTGCCGTCTTTAGCGTACATAAAGCCTGCGCCGTCTCGGTTGTTGTGCCACATGTTTTCAATCGTGGTCGTGGCCGGCATCTTTATGCCGGCCTGTTTAATTGCTATTATGCACATGCTAGTTTTCCTCCTTTACCTTGTATAGATTGCGTTGCTTTAGGTAATCTGTTAGTTCTTTATATCCGGTATTGCCAAAGATATTGTCCCAAGTGGTGCCGAACAAGTCTTTCAACGGCGTCCTGCAGCAATATTTTATAATCGTGTCTACCCATTGGATACTTGCAATAATGGTATTCCGCTTTAACGTGCCTTTGAAAAATCGGAATTCTACTGTATTATAATTACACAGGTTGACGGCTTTATATCGGGTATCCGCGCTCTTTTTCGATTTGTACACGGCGTCGAAGTCGCAATCTTCCGGTCGTATGTCGGCATTTGGCTTGTCTGCCCATTGGCGCATCTTATTAATATCCCGTCTGGCGAATCGTACAATATGGCTATCATACCAGCGATCGATTAAGAGTATTATCTTAGCAATTGTTAAATCCTGTTCCATCTGGGTTGTGCCGAAAAGTGACCGGCTGGCATGAATGTGTAGGCCGCAGGTATCTGTATCGTGTGAGCGGTATCCGTAGAACAAGGCAGCTTCGCAAATGTCGGTCCAAGGGAAGCGGTTAACATGATAATCTAGCGTCGCAGGATGTGTCACTATTTCAAATCCGGCATGAGATAGGCTGCCATCCTCTTTTAGATAAATGTGATCTATGCCGGCCTTGCTAATATATTCGGCTGCCTCTTCTTTATATTTGCCGTCATCTATTTCCAGCTCTACACCGTAGCCGGCATTGCCGCCGTAGAATATCGGAGTAGGCTTGTAACCATAGGGGAAAATAGAGTCTCTGCGATCTTCGGCGCAAGACTCGCAATAAAGCTCGCCGTCAATATATTCGCCATCCTCTTGGTGATAAATTTCATTACATTCTGGGCACGTAAAGTAATATTCGCTATAGCACTCATTACACAATGTTATGCTGAAACTGTTGACGGCAATATAGCGGTTGCTGAATAGGCCGCCACAGTGGTCGCATATATGGTAGTTATCGGCGCAGCTTTCGCATACATACTCATTATCGTAGTCCACAGCTACTGTAT
>JAAZLQ010000154.1 GCA_012799255.1 Bacillota bacterium | reverse complement strand
TGTCCTTCCTTGTCCTTCCTGCGTGAGGTCGATCCCCGTGCATACGGGGTAGCCGCCTGAATCCACCCTTAACCAATAACATCTTCAGGTCGATCCCCGTGCATACGGGGTAGCCCAAGAGGCCCTCAAAGAGGCTACGCAAGGCTAGGGTCGATCCCCGTGCATACGGGGTAGCCTCTCAGACACAATTATGACAATTTAGATGCAAAACGTAAAGTCACACAAAGTTAAGCGCCGTTAGAAAGCCTTTTTCTTGCCAATACCATGCCGTCGACCTCGACTAGATCAATTGGTGGAGACCCCAGTACTCTTACCGCTTGTCCGCCAGGGACCCGCGAATCACTCCACACCATAACGATACTCGAATCTGCTCCAGAAAACCATTCCTCGAGCACAACCCAAATTCTCTCCCGAACGGCAACTGAAATCCTTGCAGCCGTATAGATCCCTGGGCCTATTTCGAGCATGGACGAAGCAAGAAAACCACGCATCCTATCAGGAACATTACGTGTCACTACCACTGTCATCGATTTCCAACAGCTCCTTTATTCGGTTAATCATTTTAGGGATAAGTTGATGTTTTTTGAACCACCGGGCGGCCTCATATCGAATTTCTCTTTCTAGCATACTTTCCGGTATGCCTCCCGCTCTTCCAGCAACAGAAAATGCAAGAGGTAACGTAATTTCCGCCCTCCACAAGTCAGCAATGTCAAGAGTGAAGGCATTGCTAGAGTCTTCGTGAATAAACCCCAAAGGAGGAAGAGCTCCTACAGCCGCCACCGCTATGTCGGCAGCAGCTTCTACAAAGGTAGCCGCATGATTAATTGCCTGATTGGGTATGTCTGCAGCGGTAGGATTTTTCCTATCATATCTCCGCCCTTCCCACTTCACACCATATTGATGCGCTATAATCTTGTACGTCTGTTTTAGTCTCGCCCCCTCCATCCCACGTAAGACACTTATATCCTCATTTGGAAATACACTTTGAAAGCGATATCCATACATCCGCCTAGCAACCTTTATCCGCTCTTCCTCATCCGCCCACAAACGGGCATGAGCTCGAGCTATCTTAGAACGTCCAGCACCCATGGGAGGAGCAGTGTAAAACTTCACCCCTCCCTCCCCTACGGCAGCCAGTAACGTACCTTGATGAGCTAGAATCCTTAAGACATCATGGGTAACACTAGTTCCAGGCGCCAACAGTATCATTGACACTGTTTGATACGGGATTGCATAATCGCCAGGCTCCAAATCATCGCTACCGGCAGCCCTGAAACGCAAAGTCCCATCTTGAACATACAAATTACCTCTGCTCAACCATAGTAGACCGTGACGATCCACATGCGGAATACGTGCCTTGGCTAATCCCAATCTTCCCGCAAATACCGCGCCACTCATAATGCTGGCCTCAAAAGAACCATTCCATAGCCAAATGAACGATGGCGCCCTAAGCCGTGTCCTAAGAGTTCAGCCAATCTATCAGGATCTCCAGTAATTAGTTCGCCTTCGAGTAAAGCTTGGGGACGAATAATTCGACTTTCCTTCCTGTTGCCGGCAACACCCTGAGTCCGACGTATTTGTTTGACCAAACGGAAACCAGAAAGTTCAATCGACTCCACTATGATATCGTACTCTAACAACTTGCTTGCCGCCCATTCTCCATAGACGAGTTCGCGAGATAATTTAGTGTTTCGATTAACCGCATCCGCCTTCAGTAAAAAAAGATCCTTCTCCACTCCGCTTCTCGCTTTTCGTCCAACGGGACAGCAAAGAACCTGGAAACCCAGTCTGCGCTCTTCTGGAAATTGTGGCATCTGCCGACTAGCTATCATCTGCGGTTCTGGGCACACGCTCAATACACTTGGGTCGGCGAATTCAACTAATCTCTGGCGAAGGACCACAGCATCGTGTTCGGAATAGCCCAGTATTCTAGTGGGACGTCTGCTATCCATTAGCAGCCTCCAAGGTTTAGGTGCTAGCTCCCCGAAAGCCGCCGCTAACCAAGCATGTACACCATAACCCAAATCTGTCTCATCTTCCCTTCCCGATAACCCTTGGTAGTGCAAGAATCGGTGTAGTGCCATAACATCTATCTGTAATTCAAGCATATAGAGTGGATTCATTTTTCTCCCCCAATCATGCCTTCCGCTCGCCATCGTCCGCCCGCAGGCAACTGATTGTGCCAGTCTCTTAGGTCGTAAACTAAGCGATTTTCACCGTTTTGCTCTTCAACATTCGCCGGAGTCCAGCAAGCCCAAGTGGCCCCTTTGTTCTGCTGTATTTCACCATTTCGTTCCCAAACGGGAACCTGCTCCAGGATGGACAAAAGATCCTGTCCCTCCAAGATCGGTGTCAGTGGATCCAAGAGGGGTCGGGCGGGCAAACATGTTTTTCGACCCAAAAACAGAGGCCGGGAGGGCTTTTCTAAAGCATCTTTGATATCCTCTAGATCCGGTATCCCACTTTCTAAAAGACCAACTGCAAGAGTCATCAGTCCATCCACCCAGTAATGTCTATAGCGTTGATGTGTTCCGCGTTTCGCCGCTTCACCACCTGCGCGATGCTCCACCTCCCCGCGTGTTGTCCAAGAAGGCATTCTCATTTTTGGCGCCCCTAGATCTACAGTATGATAATCTATCATTCGTTCCGGGCGTATATCCCAACGAGCCGCGAAATCAAGACGATCCTGTAGTTCTTGCAAAGCATCAAAATTGGAATGATGCCAACCTAGAGCATTAGCAAACATTCCCGTTAAGGCGGAAATACCTGGAAAGGGATCGATAAAACCGTGGTGATCCACCATTACCGACCCAAAACTCATCATTGGTGCATCCATGCGCAAGATCAATGCCTTCATGATAACTCACCAAAAATCGCATCAAGACTCTGATCAATGGCCTCCTGTAACGATAGTGTGGGGCTTGTCCAATCGTAGATGGGTAACAAAGACATGAAACGTTTTTCGTTGTCAGTGCCATACATCTGATCTAATGCCTCCATATATGCTCTTAAGGCGGTGATTGAAAGCTCCATGGCTTGAGCTTCTTTATTTGAATCATTGATTGGCCTTAGGAAAGCATTCGCCAAGCTGCGAGGTTGCCTATCTCCTACTTCCAGCAAAACGCATTCAGCTTTGGCATAGGGTGCAGTGGCACCAAGTTTCGCTCCCGGGCTTACCTGTGCAATGGCATGAACTAAAAGATTCAAAAGACCTCGGGCCTCATCAAAATCCTGGTTTGACCAGTCTTTGCGTTCGCACCCAGTAAGATTCGATACAAGTAGAGGGATATCTACAACTACATAGCCGTAATAGATGCCCCCACCCAACTCCATATCATTAGCATGCGCAGCACCTGTCTCATCACCTGCTAAGTCATCAACTACAGTAAAAAAGTCAACTTCAGTATCCAGAGCGTGAGTCGTAAAAGCATGAGCCACGTGCACTGGGGCATCTACTCGTGCCATAATATCCGACGTAACAAAACGCCCGAATAGTGCTCCCTCAAATCCCACCGCGGGGTCAGAATAACCCGCTTGCTCCAACATTGCCGTAAAGTTCTTCTTACCCAGCTTCAATTGTTGTTCTATATATTCTTTAGCGGCCTTTTCGTCACCTTGAGTAGCGGCCTCTTGTACCAACTCTACAAGGAAATCCGCCTCGGGTTTACCAAATAAAACTGGCTGTTTCATGGCCAAAACCGTGGGATCGGAACCGGAAAGCAAGTCTAAACCCTTTCCTAACTCAAAAGTCAAGTTAGTAGCAAGGGTTTCGTCCATACCTGCATCAACTAGTCGCTGCTTTACAACGCGGCTAAAGAAATGCCTTGTGCGGTATCCCCTTGGTAAGTCAGTATGATCAAGCATCCATTCTCTCCAATGCCGTTTTTGACATTGACTTGATACCCGTAGCCTTGGCTTTCCTCCAAAACTAATCCTTTTGGCCAACCCAACATCATCCCTGTTCAACAAAGTCGCATGGTAGCTAGTTAGAAAATGAACTTGTAAGAACATGTTTTCACTCCTTATCAATTTTTGCGTAATAATCCCGAGCAATGCTCGAATTAATCACCTCTCGTTTAGAGGCATCACGGGTTAAAAGGAAGCGGGCACCGTCTGTCCAGTTAAATGGTCTAGATTTCTGGGACAAAAAGCGAATGGAACGTAAGAACAGTACCCTCTGCACCTCTCCATTGGCTTGAAGAAGGCGCTCTAGTCTCAAATCCGAATATCCAGACTCAGCCAACGCCGTACCATAACGAACTCGTGGATCATAGGCATTCGGGCTCATCAAAGCGATTCCCGCTACCAAGGTAGACCATTCATCCATCGAACTTTCCCAACCAGCCGGCAAGTAACGATATGCAAACCGATAAAATTCGATGGCTAATGGTCCCCCAGGCGTAAAGCGGCGCAAAGCAGCCCTTCCACCGGTAGAGAAATTGTCACTACAAATAACACCGGCAATTCTCCCTACTTGTTGCCCCAAATTCTCTTCAACTAATGATTTGTTCAACTCTTTCCCCCCTCATAAACGGAAATACTCGGTAGTATGCGCCCCAAAATCTGGTTCTAATCTCGGTTTTAACCCGATACTGACGTCCAGTATGATTAGGAAGAGATTCTTCTACGTCTTGGATTATTGATACAGCGTGAGTTTCTAAGATCTCCAACCAAGATCTTAGGGCTTCTTCCTCTTCAAAATCTTCCGGTA
Source organism: Bacillota bacterium (assembly GCA_012799255.1). Next base: position 6,557 of record JAAZLQ010000154.1, on the reverse strand, counting down.
AGGAAAGTAACCAAGGAAAGTACTCATCTGACCACAAGGCTTCATAACGTCGCTCCACAGTCTGCCAAATTGATGCTGCAAATTTGTGATCCCACTTTAACTCCGTGGGTGCCCCGAGGATGTACGAAAAGACAGCGTTTTTCAGGACCTTGTTTTTCATTGCCCCTGCATACTCTATCCCCACCTTGCTTAAGGCTGCGAGCTGATGACTTTCTTCGGAACCACCAAAGACCAGCGGCACCTTCCGTTTCGGGATACGCACTTCCTTCACATAAAAACCGTCGGTGATCCCCTGACCCCTGACCAAGACGGATACGGAAAGCCAAAGATCGTCCTGCCATGAGGGCAGTGGTTTTTGCAAGGAGTGCAATTCTAAGTTATCCGAAAACAAGATCCTGCGCATGTGCTCTGCGGTAATTCCAGCCGGTGGAAATGTCAAGGCCTTCATACCCCCCGTCGCACCTTCTATCGGCAACCAAGGATCTCCGACAACGCCGGCAAGTTCCTTGGCGGCAATTCTCGGCTGGTTTGCGGAATACAACTGGGCAACCAGGCCTGTTTCATTGCCTTTTAGTCTTACCCTACGACAAACCTCCACATAGAAGGGATCCAGTTCCTTTAACTCCAAGGATTTCTCCCCATCCCAAGGTTCAAGCCAAACTAGCACTAACCCATTAGGATCAAAACCGAATGCCTGATTAAGCACTTTTCTTCTGTGCTCTAATAGCCGTAGTACCGCATCACACCATCTCTCACCTAGGTTGCGTGTCCGAGTAACCTCCACTACCGGCCGATTCCCAAACCCCTTGTTCATCCTTGATATCCCTTGATTACCTCTACCAAGAAAGCCACTCATAGTCTGCAGGCTAATCAGGCTATAGACCCAAGTGTCAAGACTGGCCGCACCGGCGCGCATCCGTTTAACATCATGGTTCTTAGCTGTCTGTAGAACGTCAAGCTCATCTGGCGTAGTAACCGTTGATGTGGGCCTTAGCCCATTGCTAGGCAATGGTGCCTGCATGAAACCGGGGCGCGTTGTATCTTCTACGACTAATCGCCACGCATCCATCCCCGCCTCACCAGCAAGGAATAATAACCCATCTTTCCAATACTCTTCATCCTGTACAGGGTTTCGATCGTTTAGCCTTGTTAATACTGCACCAGCCAAATAGCATAAAAAGACATGGAAAGAATCGTGTTGATGCCTTTGCATACCCACAAGCTGGTGTACGCGCCCTTGACCATAGCCGGCAAGCAATGCTGGTAAGCTCAATTGTTCTAAACCACGGTCCGTTTGGGCCCTAAATAGTGGATCAATCAGCAAGTTCACTGTATAACCTCCAATCCATATCTACTATACCGATATCGGCGTTCAGCACATCGCATGACTATAACCCCACCCCCTTTTTCTTCAACTATCATTTCAGATTCATTCAAAGACTCGGGTGCCAAATGCTGGGGAACAAATATGTCGGATAACTGTTGCCCAAAGGGACTGATGACTTTTTCGCTCAGCCAGAAACGTAAAGTGTTGGCACCCAGCCTTGTAAAGACCGATCGGTCTAAGTCATAGAACTGGAAATCGCCGAAATACTGATCGTAGTCGCAGGTCATCTCCCCAGCAATAATCTTTTTGGCAAGCTTATGACCTTCCAGATCGTTGCGATGCCTTGCCCATTTTGTACCCACTAAGGAAGTTAGAGCCTCGGGATGTGTTGCCATTTCCACGAACAATCTATTGTCCTTTGGTATTGTCAACTCAGGGTTCTCTTTAAGAAACTTCAATGTTAACTCGAGGGATCCGAGATCCTCATAGACACTACCAAAACCAACTTTTTTATATTCTCCAGAAACGTCGCCCTTTTCTGATAATGCTGTCTCAAAGCCTTTCTGCGGAGCTAATACCAAGCAACGTGGCATCTCGTATCCTTTTGGACGTACGCGTTCATGCCGATGCAAACGCCCCACACGCTGCAACAAGACATCGGCAGGTGCTAAATCAGTAACAAGAAGATCCGCATCAATATCGAGGCTTTGTTCGAGCGTTTGTGTTCCTACTACTACAACTGGTCCTTGTGGACTTCCCTTCCCCATGCGCTCGCGCATTGTGCCATCTAGCACCAAGCGATCCTCTGGAGAAAAACGTCCATGATGAGGACAGAATTCCCCTCGGCAGTTAAACAACCACTCCCTACAAATGGACTGGTGGCTTTCTAACGCCTTAAATAAAGATACTGCTCGATCCACCGTGTTCATCACGACCAAAACTCTGGCCCCCGCCCAAAGAGCTGGAACAATTTCCGCCTCCACAATGGTTACAGGAGAAAAAGCAAAAGGACTAATATCAAACTTTACTCGTTTCAATTTACCAACACTTGAAGTGGGCAATTTTTCACCATTTGATAGGGTCACCAAAGGATAGGGAGTAGTAATCGCCTCTTGCAAATCTGGAGATGCTCCAGTCGCTCGTACCGCTCCCACGAAACTATTTGCAGCTGTAGATCCTAAAGTGGCAGATAACAGAATGGCGCTACCACCAATTCCCAAATGATGTTTCAATAAACTTTCCAGTAGGCGGGACATGTAAAGATCCGACGCATGGACTTCGTCCACCACCAACAAACTACGATCAAGGCATACCGATCTCAGGTGTGCGTGAGACGTTTGTATTGTAGACAGCAAAGCTTGGTCAATTGTCCCCACTGCTATTGTTGCAGCTAAAAAACGCTTTGGCATTTCAGCAGCCCAGCGCCTTTCTCGGAACATCGTTTCTTGATCTTCCTGCCATAGATTAGCGACATTGGAATCGGGTATTAGTTGCTTAACTTGGTATCCATCAACCTGTGCATAACCTGGTACAGCCAGTAAAGTCACCGGTCTTAATTCTGCATCAGGGAACCAATTCTGTACGTAGGCATTCACCCGTTCGTACAAATCTCTAGCCGCGACCCTAGTTGGTAATGCGAAGTACATGCTATCTACTTCACCTGCTTCAAAGAGTTTACAAAACCAATTCAGGGCCGCCTCAGTCTTGCCAGAGCCAGTTTCGGATTCAGCAATAATCAGCTTGTTTCTAGCATCATTCGGATTCAGTTCATCTATGACCTGTTGTAGAGGGAGAGGGGAGAAATCGAACCTGTTTTGAAATTTATTCCCCGTTTTTCGCAGGATGGGGCGTAAAGGTTCTATATCAAGACCGATGGAACGCAATAACGCCGGAATGATTGCGTCGTTTTTCTTAAACCTCTCCTCTATGCACGTCGGAACTATGGGAAACCAATACTGATGAGAACCAATCCAGTCTGCTAACATTACTAAACCAGCAAAACGATGATGAAAGCCTGGCTCAATGGGCAACATTGCTTCTGTGCTCGAAAAGGCTTTGGGGAACGCCCACTCTGCAAAAGCCGAGATTTCCGCAATCGCCTCCATCGGATTTCGATTTTCCTTCGGATACCACCACTCGTTTTTAGCCAGCCAATAGTTACCAATTTTGCTTTCATCTATGACGAACGGGCGTCCATGATGAGAAAACACGGCAAAAAAATAGCTGTTGGCTGACATGGGATCAGCAAACCAAGTGCCTATGCCCCGCGGAAGAGCGTCGAAGAACATTTCGGCGAGTTTCCCGTCGGTCAAAACAGGCGACAATTCCCTAATGTGGCCCCCCCTAGGAGCTTTTTCGTCGAATACCTTTCTCTGGAAACCCAGATTTGCTTTACCCGCATCGTGAAACATAGCCAAAACCGCTAACCGATCAAGATGTGCATCTGTTAAGTCTTGAGAAGTACAATTTTCAAGCATTCTTTGTATACCCCGTAGATCACATAAGGAACGAAAAACCATAGCAACATCAAGGCTATGTGCGCTCAAAGAAAGAAAGCTACCCGCCTCTTCGTTGTACTTTCCCCAAAACATGACTTTATCGATATTATCCACCTCCCAATAATATAGATTATATATGCGGTGTTATAGAATTCGACGCGGTACAGGGAATTCCTCCAACTTATGTACTTTTGGTATGTTTTTTTAAATAATCGTGAACTCTCTTCGAAGTTACGCCATCCATGGCACACATTCAAAAAACGCCAGAGCTGTCACTCTGGCGTTGAAAGAACCTCAATACTATCAATCAATTGTAAAGCCTCGAACCATTTGATCAATCTGTTCAGCTATGGCAGCCAAGGATTGTGCTGTACTAGCAATTTGCTGCATTGAAGCGGACTGCTCTTCTACAGTTGCAGCCAACTCCTCACCACCGCTATCGATTTGGGCGGTTGCTTCAGCTACATCTCGAATTAAGCTGATCATACCTCTTGTATCCCTCTCAATGGCACCAAAAGCCTCTTGAGCAGCGTTTAGTGCTTCGAATCCTACTTCAACATCTTCATTCGTTCGATCTGTCAAAGCCATAGCTTGCTGCATCCCTCTACGTAATCGTTCTACGACCGGGTCGATACTCTCAATCGATGTTTGGGTCTGTTCAGCTAGTTTTCTGACCTCATCCGCCACAACCGCAAAACCACGACCATGTTCGCCGGCTCGAGCAGCTTCTATAGCTGCATTGAGTGCAAGTAAATTTGTCTGCTCCGCAATTGCGGAAATTAGAGAGACTACCTCATTAATTTCATATGTGGAGCTCTCCAATTCATTCATCACTCGTTTGCTTTCTAGAGAGGATTCCCTAATTTGCTCCATACTCTGTCCTGTATGGCGCATCTTTTCTGCACCTTCATCAGATAAGGCACCTACACGCTGCGCAGCAGAATTCATTTCCACCGCATCGCTATTTACCCTCGAGATAGTCTGGGCGAATTCATTCAATGTGGATGCTACCTCTTCTAGTGAAGCTACATACTCCTCACTAGTAGCAGACAGTTCTTGACTAGAACTAGTGGAGTTTTCTACCACTTCAATTAGGGAGCGAACCATATCTCGTAACCCAGAGGCCATGGCATTGTATGCTTCTCCCATCTGCCCAATTTCATCTTTTGACTTAATCTCAAGCTTCCTGGTAAAATCACCTCCAGCCATAACCCCTAAGTTTTCTGAAACAAGGGTTATTGGCTGTGCAATAGTACCTGATAACCAACCTGACAGTACTAAGGAAATCAAAAGAACCGTGAGCACGATGACAATAGTCACCTTGAGTAGGTGATTAACATCTTGCATTAGTTGGTTTAACGGAATCACCACACCTAAATCCCAACCAGGTGAATGGGGGATCGAGGTATAAGCAATGATTTCTTTATCTCCGTTCGGCTTAGTGATTCTATGTACCCCAGACTCATCACGGGACATCCTCCTACCTACCTCGTCTAACCCAACATACCCCAATTGGGATGACTCGGACAGATTCAGCCTCATCCTGAGACTTTCGTCGGGATGGGCCAGGATAAACCCGCGTTGATCCGCAATAAAACCGTACCCCGCGTTACCAACTTCAATCGCATCTACAGACTGTGACAACACCTCAAGGGAAATACTAAAGGCTACTAACCCTGCAATCTGGTTAGACCCATCGCACACAACATGTCCAACTGTTACAGTTGGCTTACCTGTTGCCCTAGAAACCACCATTTCTCCAATCGAAAAGGTTGCATTATTATACACGATCTCTCTAAAGTAATCCCGATCAGCAACATTTCCACGGGCACCTGTAGAGGAATAAAACTCACCATTAAGATCAACAAATGCCACTAACTCATACCCAGCTCTTAACTGAGGGGTTAATTCCTGCAAAAGCTGTTCTTTTTCCCCTTGACTTCCCCCTTGGAAAACTGGATGCTGCGCCAAGCCTCTTAATTCGTACACCACACCTTCTAGCGTCTTACCCAAGGCAACCGCTTCAGCTTCAGCTATTTCGAAAGTAAAGTCTTCTGTCAATGGCACAATCCGACCTGAAATCTGAAAATAAAGGATAACAGTCATAACCAAAAGTAAAAATGCAAAAGTGGAACCAAGTAAGACCATAATCTTAGTTCGTAAAGATTTCATCCATACCATCCCTCTTAATCAAATTTAGCAATTAATCTTCCAAAGGCACTGACGACTTCTCCATTAAATTGGGAGCCAACCTTAACCTCAAGGTATTCTTTAGTCTTCTCAACGCTGTGGGCCCTGCGATACGGACGGTCACTGGTCATGGCATCGACCACGTCAGCAACCATTACAATCTGGGTCAAAGGACAAGGCATTTTTCCGTCACCACTTAATGGATAGCCGCCTTCCCCGTTGACCCAAAGATGATGCTCAAGCACAATTCGCCTAACCACTTCACCCACATTGCTATTCTTCAGGATTTCACACCCTTTCTGAGGGTGAGTTTGTAGAATTCCCCACTCCTCTGGTGTAAGTTGCCCCTTCTTGTTGAGAATTTCCAAAGGAATCCTAGCTTTACCTAAGTCATGAAAAAGAGCCCCTTGACCTAAAAGCTCTAACTCCTTACTGCTCAGACCCAATTTTTTACCTAATACTACAGCTAACTTGCTTGTCCGAATGCTATGTTGTAAAGTGATTCTGTCTAGTTTCAACAAGTTGTCCATTAAGTGATCATC
>JAAZLQ010000362.1 GCA_012799255.1 Bacillota bacterium | reverse complement strand
CGTGGGGTGGGATCGGGACACTTACCCGAAACGGATGAATACCGTTTTCATCCACACGGGATTGAACCTCAACAATGTCATCAGGTGCCAAACAAGGTAGTGTTCCTCCATTTAAGGCATTAATAGGAATATTGATCGATCCAGCGCCCGCTAGAGCTGCTAACACCTGAACTGCAATTTCAGAATAGCCTTCCGGATTAAGACTTTCGTCCTCCACTAATTCAGGTGGTCGGCCCTCCCGTTCCACCTGGAAGTAAGAACTACTTCTGGCTCTTGAATAACGGAGATAAGCTCTACCTGGTCTTTCATCTAGTGCACCAGCTTTAATCCGCTCCAACTCCTCAAACAGAATCTTATTCAAAGCTGCTATTTGCTCACTCCGCGTTATTCCCGCTTGCTTTATGTTTTCCACTACTGTCTGATGTTTGTAAAAGAAAATCAGGTACTCATTGGGCAGCAAACCCACATCACGAATGAACTCAGGCTCGACCGAGTGTTCAGAAATAATTTCTAGTGCCTGCTCGTCCCGGAGAATCTCAGGTAGTAACTCCCTACCCTGATGCTGCACCCCACCGATCCAGCCTAGATGATTGATGCCATAGTAGTCAAACCACAACTCATCTACATGATGACCCGTTGCCCTAGAAACCGCTTTTAACAGCTCGGTCGGACCATCACAGATACCCACAATGTTTGAGTAACCGGCATCAGTAACTGCCTGCGTAATTAGGCCCGATGGATTAGTTAGGTTAACTACCCAAGCCTGCGGTGCAACAGATTTGATGACTTCCATATATTCCAAGACAACCGGGATGGTACGTACCGCCATGGCAAAGCCGCCTGGTCCAGTCGTCTCTTGGCCGAGAACACCATGCCGCAGGGGAATTTGCTCATCGAGGATGCGCCCTTTGATGTTACCCACACGTATAGTAAGGATCACAAACTGAGCATCCAGGCAAGCTTCACGAACATCGGTGCTGCTTGATAAGCTAACTTCGCTAGGAATCTCCACCAAATCTTCAATTACGGTTAGCATAAGGGAAAGATTATGACCATCAATATCCATCAACGCTATTTCCCGCAAGCCCAATTCTTTGGTGCTCTTCACAAGCCTTCTTACTAACTGTGGCGTCCTGACACCTGCAGCTCCTATGATGGCTACTTTCATACTCAATTCTCCTCTCAGTTCACTGTCCCAAATAGTGATGAATCGACTCAAGACTCTGGGGGAAGGCCTCTGTCCCTCCTAGAGCAGTAATGGAGAGGGAGCCGCATACTACTCCCAGCTTAAGCGCCCTGGAAATTGGCCAGCCCAAAATAATTCCTGTCAGAAAACCAGTCGCAAAACTATCGCCAGCACCGGTTGCATCTACAAATTTGGTACTTAATGCCTCTTGGTGGATAACTTGCTCCCTTTGTAGGGTAATGGCCCCTTTTTCGCCGAGAGTGATTACCGGTCTGCAGCCAAAACTTTTAAAAAACCGTAGAGCATCTTTAATCTCCGACTTCCCGGAGATACCTAAAGCTTCAATTTCATTACAAAATAATAGATCCGTATGGCGCAATATTTCTACCAACTCAGCATGGCTATTTCTGTAGCGTTCCACAGCAGGCCACCCACAGGTTAAAGAAATCAACACCCCATGGCTGCGCACTTCCTGCAAAAGTTGGGGAAGTTTAGAATCATCCCTCAATCCTATATGCATCAGCTTTACCTCGTCGAAAGGATTAGGCATGCGCTTTACCCATTCAGCCAAGAGTTCACTCTCTGTTAGTTCAGCACCCGCGTAACTGACAAAACGTCGATCACCATCGAAAACCATTGCTGTCGAGTGGCTTGTT
>JAAZLQ010000067.1 GCA_012799255.1 Bacillota bacterium | reverse complement strand
CTCTGGGAAGATCCCTTGTTTCCCCTTCAGGCTAAACATGAGGATGAAAAAAACAAAGGAAGCGATAGCAAAAAATACCAGGGCGGTTAAACCCACAGAGTATAGCTGTTCAAATAGGGGTAGTTTAAAGATATAGAAGGACATGTCCCTAGAGAATATGGGATCACTGATATTAAAGGGAGTGGCATGTAAAAACTCCAATAGATCATACCAAATAGTAAAGGTGATGATACTTGATAGGATCAGGGAAAGGATGGCCGAACCTGCAAGTACCCATCGGTTTTCCCTTCGATTCTGCTCCTTAGACCCAAAAACCATCATATTCTTATTGTAAAGTGCCTTTAAAAGGGCAAAATAAATATAGAGGATCAGGGTTAGTATAATAAAAAGTGGGATCCCCAATTTCAGTTTAGTCACAATCCCCTTCAAAAATACCTCAGTATACCCTACCTCCGAGAACCATTGGTAGTTCACAATAAAGCCGGTACTACTGTATAGAATAGCTCCAATAAGTATAAGAATTCCTATGACAATCCCTATAGATTTTTGACGATGACTCCTATATAACTTCATAATTTCCTCCTCACACTTATTCTTCTACTAAAAATCCCTTCTCCTTCAATCTATTCAGGATTTCCCTATAGACCTCCTCATTCGGCACCTCAATATTGTGAAGGTGGGTACCCTCGGTTAGAGAGGATAGGGGTTCGGCTTGAAGCCTTTCAAAGGTATGGATAAAATCATTGAGTTCCTTTCTCGAACTAATCATTAGATTTGCCTTAATCTCCCCATATACCGGATGATCCACAATCACATCAAGAACCTTTCCCCCCATATCCACAATAATAGACAGCTCTTGAAATATTTCATCGGCCTTATGCTGGCAGGGGATGGTTCTCTTTAGGGTTGGTGGGGTGGCTGAAAATGGAAAGATATATCCCTGGGGGGTTGCCAATATATTCTCACCGGTTGCCCTTAAAATGGCAATATCCTGCACGATGACTTGTCGGCTGACATTGAATAACTTCGCCAATTGGGTCCCTTTGATGGGCTGGGTTCTCCCTTGAATTACCTTTAGGATCTCCTCTCTCCTCCTATCACTGTCCATTCCCTCACCTCCAAAATACTGATCATTTTCTATTATTATAACATTTTTAAATCGGATACCATAATAAAAAGGTATCCTCACTACCATAAGGGTCTAAAACAACCAAGAATAATTTGTACCCTTTTTACCTATGATAAATCCTATGGTTATGCTAAACTATTGGAGGTAATCTCAAAGTATAAGAATGAATGGAAGTGAATAGTATGAAAAGTCATAGCATCGTTCGATTGATTAAATCTGAAGATTTGAATCACCATGGTACCCTATTCGCAGGAAGAATGGCAGAATGGTTCGTAGAGAGCACTTTCATTGCCGCTGCTGCCTACTATGGAAATCCGCAAAATATCGTTTGCGTAAAGGTGCATGGGTTTAAATTTACCACCCCTGTAAATAAGGGGGATATCATCGAGATGGAAAGCAAGGTGCTGGCAGTAGGTACAACCAGTATCCATACCTATGCTAAGGTTCGAAACATCAATGGGGGTAAGATACTCCTCGATGGATTCACCACCTTTGTGTGTGTGGACGAGAATGGTAAGAAGATGCCCCATCACTTGTCCCAGCCCATCGTGGAGACAGAGGAGGAAGAAAAGCTAGTAAAGCGTGTGCAGGAATTAATAAAACTATAGTTACCAATTACCAGTTGCCAGTTATCAGTAAAACCTATGCCTGATATTTTGTCAACTGGTTTTTTTGTATTGCACTTTTGAAGTATAAAAGTTTCAACTCTCATAGAAAAGCTAGTAGGTGAATAAAAAATGCTT
>JAAZLQ010000227.1 GCA_012799255.1 Bacillota bacterium | reverse complement strand
CGATTATGATGCCATGAGTGAGATTATGTGGTGCTCAAGTGTCTCCCACAATGGACTTACAGGCTTGGGCGGGGAGAAAGATTTTTCTGCCCATCAGTTAGGACAAGCGATAGGCGGTATTTACGACAAAGCCCACGCAGCAACACTTTCTGCTGTTTGGGGAAGCTGGGCATGGTATGTGCTTAAAACTAACCCTTCCCGATTTGAAAAATACGCCATGAACGTATGGGGAGTTGAAACAGCGGAAGAAGGTATAGAGAAAACCGTTGAATTTTTCAGTGAAATCGGAATGCCTATTACCTTAAGTGAGCTTGGGATTGGCATTTTATCCGATACGGAACTCGATGCGCTTGCCGTCAAATGCACATACGGCAAATCCAGAACAATTGGCAGCTTTAAGGTTTTGGATTATGATGACATTTTGAAAATTTATGAAGCGGCCAATAAATAATCCTCTCACGTGAAGGATTGACACGCCTATAATGCAATCCACAATTAATCAAGCGCCGGTTAAGCCGGCGCTATTCCATGCTTATACCACATATTATTAAAGGCATTCGTAATTATCGTTTGAGTCTAAATTTTTTTGACTTTGAGGTTCGCTGATTGTCACATACAGCGTTATTATGATACTGAACATTATTAACCACCATGCTTTGATTAACCCAAATGCGATAATGGCCATTAGACAGTACCCATACATGGCAAGCTAAGTCAAATGTATAAAGCGAAATCCATTGGATTGAAAAGATAAAACTGAACGGATTGATTTTATTAAATATATCAGACCAAGTTTATGAAATCTATCGGATCGGGAAACATAAATCTATCGGATTCGAGTTGTAAAATCTATCGGATTGGGATACAATTCAAGTGGGGGTGAACTGTATGGATATGCGAAAATATCGTCCTCGTATCATAGATAAGCGTATTAATAAATATTTATCCACATTTGGTGCTATATGTATTGAAGGGCCAAAATGGTGTGGAAAGACATGGACATCGTTTTTTCACAGTAAAAGTACTATATTTCTAGGTGACCCTGCAGGGAATTTCCAAAATAGGGAGCTGGCAAGGCTATCTCCGAGTTTGGTGCTGGAGGGCGAAACACCTCGTTTAGTTGACGAATGGCAGGAGGTCCCGCAACTTTGGGATGCCGTTCGACACAAGGTTGATCAGACAACCGATAAAGGACTTTTCATCCTGACAGGTTTCGCAACCCCAAATCATAAGGGTATCCTTCACAGCGGAGCGGGGCGGATTGCCAGGTTGCGTATGCGTACGATGTCCCTATACGAATCAGGCGATTCCTCCGGTAAGGTTTCTTTGCAATCGCTGTGTAATGGCAAGATGGAACCTGCGCTGACCGGAGAGGTGGATTTAAAAAGACTCATTGAGCTTATCGTACGCGGTGGATGGCCTGGCAGTCTTGATCTGCCGATTGATGAGGCTGCGCTTTTACCATCTGAATATTTGAATGCTGTTATTGAAGATGACGTGTACCGAATAGATGGTATCAAGCGGAATACGCAAAAAATGTGGCTGCTATTGCGATCCCTTGCACGAAATGAAAGTACGACCGCTACTAATAAAACCTTGAAAAATGATATAAAGGCTGTCGATGATGAGGACATCAATGTTGAAACAGTCGCTTCTTATCTCGATATTTTCAAACGACTATTTCTCATAGACAACCAGCCGCCATTTTCCGCTAATATCCGCTCATCTGTTAGAATAAAGCAAGCTGAAAAGCGTCATTTCTCCGACCCGTCTCTTGCCTGCGCATTGCTTAAGGTCACTCCTGAAAGTCTACTTAACGACCTTGAAACCCTTGGGTTATTATTTGAGGCCCTGTGCGAAAGAGACTTGAGAATTTACGCGGAATCTTTTGGTGGTCAGTTATATCATTATCAAGATTACCGTAACCGCGAAATCGATGCTATTGTTAGTCTGCCGGATGGACGCTGGTGTGCTTTTGAGATAAAACTTGGGGCAAATCAGATTGACGAGGCTGCTTATAACCTTATAAAGATTCGGGATGAACTGGCAAAGGAGAAAAATGCTGTTTCACCGTCAGTATTGTGCGTCATTTGTGGATTGTCAAACGCCGCATATCAACGTGATGATGGCGTTTATGTCGTACCACTGACAGCGCTCAAGGATTGAGAGTTATATACGAATAATCCACGCAGTTTAATAAATCAAGCGCCGGTTAAACCGGCGCTATTCCATGTCCAACTTACATTAGCTGGCTTTCGTGTTTTGCGAAAAAGTCGACTCTCGGCTCCAAAAACTTAAGG
>JAAZLQ010000358.1 GCA_012799255.1 Bacillota bacterium | reverse complement strand
TGACCACTGGCCATATCAGGAATCATCATGGGTACAAAAAAAGGACTGACCCGTTCGGCGCCTTTTTCAAATAGCACCCGACTTTGCTCCTGAACCGTTTCGATTCCACCAATACCTGATCCAATCAATACACCAACGCGATTCGGCTCTGCGAAGGGTAACTTTATTCCGGCATCAGCGAGGCTCATTTTAGCTGCGGCAACCGCAAATTGGGCAAAACGATCCATGCGCTTCGCCTCTTTGCGTTCCATATAGGCAGTTGGATCAAAATCACGAACTTCTGCGCCGATTTGTACCGGCAGAGATGATGCATCAAAGCGGGTAATACGTCCCACTCCAGATACACCATTCAGTAGGTTTCTCCATAGTTCGTCCTTACCTCCAAGGGGAGAAACGATTCCAATGCCTGTTACTACTACTCGGTTCATGGTAGCCTCCTTATAATCAAGTGGTCCCAAAGTAGTCTACTTTGGGACCGAAGTGCTACAGTTGTTCAGAAATATATATCACCGCATCGCGCACTGTGGTAAGTTGTTCCGCTTCTTCATCGGTAATCTTGAGATCAAACTCTTCCTCGAGAGCCATAACTAGCTCCACCACATCCAATGAATCGGCGCCCAAATCTTCCACGAAAGAGGCGTCTGCAGTCACCTCTGCCTCATTAATGCCCAATTGCTCTACAACTATAGTCTTGACCTTCTCAAAAATTTTCTCATCAAAATCTCCCATGCTAGGTCACCTCCTTCTTACCTGTATCCTGTTTATATTACTAAGCCGCCATCAACATGAATGGTTTGACCAGTAATATACGAATTTAGGTCTGACACTAAAAAGTGCACTAAAGCTGCCACATCAGACCCTTGACCTGTTCGGCCCAGAGGAATCATCTTCACGATACCTTCCCTCTGTTGCTCGGTTAGGGCCTGGGTCATCTCGGTTTCAATGTAACCGGGGGCCACACAATTGACCAAGACCTGGCGACTGGCTACTTCTTTAGCTAATGCCTTGCTAAAACCAATCACTCCTGCCTTAGACGCCGCGTAGTTACTCTGGCCGGCATTGCCAGTAACCCCAATCACCGATGAGATATTCACTATTTTTCCTTGGCGTTGTTTTAGCATGGGACGAATAGTTGCCCGGCAAACATTAAAAACGCCAGTAAGATTGGTATCAAGGACCTGGTTCCAATCCTCGTCACTCATTCGCATTAACAGTCCATCTTTGGTGATTCCTGCGTTGTTTACAACCACATCTAGACGACCATAGTGTTCAAGGATTGTCTTCACAAGTTTATCTACCTGTTCTACCTCAGTTACATCGCAAGCCAAGGCTAGAGTTCCTTCTCTCCTCCAAGTTTCGAGCAGAGCTTCGTTTCGTCCTGTGACCACAACCTGGGCACCAGCATCCTGCAATCGTGATGCGATGGATTTCCCTATTCCACGGGTGGCCCCAGTAACCAAGGCAACCTTTCCAAGCATATTCATGCTACTATATCCCTCCATTGCTGACAAGGGTAAACTGCAAATTCCCTTCAGTTCTCCTAGCAAGCGAAATCAAAACGCTCTCTGGGCTAACTTCAATGAATTCTTTAATCCCGAGTTCAGCCAACTTATGCACAGCTTGAGTAAAGCGCACTGGGCTTGTAAGCTGTGCAACCAGTTCAGATCGGATCATTTCCGGCGTGTGCAGAAGGGTTTCGCCATCATTACTTAAGACCGGTACATGACACGGGCTGAGGTTGAGCTGTTCAACAACAAGTGAGAACTTCTCAGCCGCGGGCTCCATTAGTCGAGAATGGAAAGGACCAGACACATTAAGGGGAACAACCCGCTTAGCACCATTCTCTCGAGCCAAATTTGCTAACAGCTCAAGCCCTTCAACCGTGCCACTAACAACCGTCTGAGCCGGTGAGTTTTCGTTGGAGATCTGCACAAAACGCCTAGCTTGCACCTTTACACATAACTCATGTATGGATGTGCTGTCAAGCCCTATTATTGCCACCATACCGCCAGGGATACTTTCGGTCATAATATCTCCCCGTGCCTGTACCAGGCGGACAGCATCTGTAAAGGTTAGTGCACCAGCCGCTGCCAAAGCAGTAATCTCACCCAGACTGTGTCCCAGAAAAATACTGGGCTCGAAACGCTCCTTATTGAGTTCCCACAGTGCAAAACAAGTAACAAAAATTGCAACCTGTGCGTAAGCGGTGTTGTTTAGGGCTTCCGCAGGTCCGTTTAGGACAAGCTTGCCCAAATCGTAATTGACTAGTTCACTGGCCTCATCGAATAATCGCCAAGCGGCGCTATCTATGATTGGGGAAGCCATTCCAGGCTTTTGAATTCCCTGGCCTGGGAAGGCAATGGCCACGTCATGCTTTACCATGGAATTGACCTCCTGCCCACCATTTGATTAGTAGGGCGGACCAGGTTAGGCCTGCACCGAAACCAACCAAAACAACATGGTCTCCATCCTTGAGTTTTCCTGAACGGGCCAACTCATCAAGGGCCAAACCAATACTGGCCGCAGAGGTATTACCATAACGATCTACGTTCACAAAGAAACGCTCCTCAGGAATACCGAGGCGAGTGGCTGCAGCACCTATGATCCTTGTATTCGCCTGATGAGGTACCACCCAATGCACCTCGTCTTTACCAAGCCCAACCTTAGTTAAAATGCGATTTGTTGCGTCTTCCATGATGCGTACTGCAAACCTGAAGACTTCACTGCCCTGCATCTTAATGTAATGTTGCCGTTCATTAATTGTGGTCAGAGACGTGGGACGCAAAGAACCTCCCGCTGGCAGTTCCAAAACGCTACCACTAGCACCATCTGCCCCTAACTCGGAAGCTAAAATGCCGTAACCATCGGGTACTGGTCCTAAAATGACTGCTCCGGCCCCATCTCCGAATAAGACGCAGGTGGCTCGATCACTATAATCAGTAATTTTGCTTAGTAAATCCACACCAATGACAAGAATCCGCTGATACTGGCCTGTGCTGAGCAATCCTTCCGCCACCGAAATTGCATAACCAAATCCACTGCAACCAGCGGAAAGATCAAAGGCAGGAATATCTTTCAGACCCAAAAGATCTTGTACTAGACAAGCTGTAGACGGAAAGGACATATCAGGAGTAACGGTGGCGCAAATAATGGCATCCAAATCCTCAGGCTTTAGCTTAGCACTCTCCAGGGCGTTCACTGCCGCTTGATGCGCTAGTGAAGAGGATCTATCTCCATCGCCGGCAATCCGCCTTTCCTTGATTCCGGTCCTGCTAGTAATCCATTCGTCCGAAGTGTCAACCATGGTTTCCAAATCAAAGTTAGTCAAAACACGCTCTGGAACTGCCATTCCTGTGCCCCAGATCCCAAATTGCTTTTTCAAAGCCTCACCACCTAGGTTGCCATTCTTTCTGCAATGGTCTGAACAATCTGTTGTTCTACTCCCTCTTTGGCCACGCGAATCGCGTTATAAATTGCTTTAGCGTTTGAACCACCATGGGCGATAATAACCACACCATTTACACCGAGTAAAGGAGCACCACCATATTCTGTGTAGTCAACTCTCTTCTTAATTCGCTTCAGACCCGGTTTTAAGAGCAACGCTCCTATCTGCGAGGATACGGTACGAGTAAACTCCTCTTTCATCATTCCAAAGAGCGCATCCCCCAAACCTTCTGCAAACTTCAAAACTACGTTACCCACAAAACCGTCACAAACCAAAACATCAATATCTCCACGAGGAATGTCGCGCCCTTCCGCATTACCTACAAAGTTAATTGGAGCAGCCTGCAACAGTGGATACACCTCTTGCACCAGCTGATTACCCTTCCCAGGTTCATGTCCAATGTTCAAAAGCCCTACTCTGGGGTTGTGTACTTTGAGCACCTCGGAAGCATAAATAGAACCCATTTGGGCGAACTGTACTAGTTGATTTGGCCGACAATCCACGTTCGCTCCTGCATCCACAACGAGAGCAACCCCGGTACGGGTCGGCATTAAAGTGGTAATGGCTGGTCTTTCAACTCCTTTGATCCGCCTGATCACGAAGAGCGACGCAGCCATGGTAGCTCCCGTACTTCCCGCGCTAACCAAAGCGTCTGCTTGCCCGTCCTTAACCAAGTGCGCAGCCTTGACTAGAGATGACTCAGTCTTTTTACGTACAGCATCTACGGGTGCCTCATCCATCTGAATCACTTCAGGGGCATGCACGATTTCAATCCGATTACTCCCAGCCTTCCCTGAAACCAGTGATTTTAAGCGAGCTTCATCACCTGTAAGCACAATTGAGATACCGTCTAGCTCGGCAGCCTGTAAGGCACCTTCCACAATTTGCTCTGGAGCATAATCTCCGCCAAACGCATCCACTGCAATTCTAGTCACGGTCAACCCCTCCTCTTCGAGCCACATCAACTACAACAAACTCTCCGCGAAACACCAACTCATCATGGACATAACTGTTCACACTTACACTATAGCGGTGATCTTGGATCGAGGTAATGCTGGCCTTAGCCACTACTCTCTCATCCAGTCTAACTGGTCGATAAAATCTGACCCGGGCATCTTTTGTAAGTACTAGATCTGAATCGATCAGGGCCACCGCCAATGAGTTTCCTTGTGCAAAGAGAAAATGACCACGCAAAATCTGATTTCTGGCAAAAACCATGGGATCAGTTACATGTAAGACTGATGTACCACCCTTTCCCAGGTTTAGTTCCACCAACTCCCCAATGACCTCTTCACCATGGAGCGCTCGTACCTCAGAATAGGTGCTAGCGGCGATAGCTCTCTGCCGTTCTCGCAGTTCTGGTATATCCAGCGCCATACGATCCAGTCGAATCGTGGCGACGCTAACCCCCAACTCGTCCGCAAGCTGCCAGTCTGTTAAGAACGGGTCCTCCCTCAAAAGGTCCTGGAGTGCCTCTCGCCTTTCCTTACGACCCTGCTTTTGCTTCACTGGAAGTCCTCCTTAACGCCAAGTGTTAGTACCAGGTTATAAACTACTTTTGAGTATAGTAGATCGGAGCAGAAAAGTAAAGAACCTTTTCGCATAAAAAAAGATGCCCCTCAACGAGACACCTTTATTTGCTCCATATTCTACTTTGCTTCTTCTACCTGAATCACTTGACGTCCTTTATATGTGCCACAGCTAAGACATGCTCGGTGGGGCAATTTAGGCTCGCGACAATTAGGACAGATGTTTGCCTCGTTTGCCTCCAAACGAAGCCAATTAGCTCTCCGAGAATTAGTCCTTGCTTTTGAGTGTCTTCTCTTTGGTACTGCCATGGTCGTCCCTCCTCTCTGGGGTGGTCGTTTTCAATAATTTGCTTAAAGGAGCTAATCGAAGGTCAATCTCAGTACTTGTGCAATCGCAACTTTCCTCGGCAAGTACCGCCCCACAAGTGGGACAAAGCCCAGGACAATCGGGACTGCATACAGCTTTCATCGGAATACTGATCAATATGGATTCTTCAATTAAGCTGGTTGCATCTAGCTCATCACCATCTACCACAAGATCATCATCGAAGGGCATTTCCTCGTCCAGCTCTTGCGGATGCATGAAGAACTCTTCCTCAACGGACGCTTCCAACTTAGTTTGCAGAGGCTTTAAACAGCGACTACAATAAAGCTCCACATCTAAGGATAAAATCCCCGTGACCAAGTATGCATCGCCCGTATTAGTTACCGTTAACTCGGCAGAAATGGGTCCTAAAACCTTACTTACTTCTGGTATTTCTTCTACAAAATCAGCGGGAATATCCCTCTTCACCTGAAAAAAGGTCCCTTTGCGACCTTGGATAGAACTGATATTAAGACGCATCTTGATCACCTCATAAATTATACAAAGATTCCCGCAGACTGTCAACTGCTTGCCAGGTGATATCCCAGTTTATTCCTAAGTTCTGGTAACGCGGCCAGGGTAGCTTGGCGTCCTTTTGCGATAATTTCTTCAGACCTGTTTAACTGAGTTAAGGTCACATTACCCAAATCAGGCTCAATCAATACATCTGCTTCATTACCTTGGTAGAGGGCCGCTTGCCGACTTAGGATATCAATAGTCTGAATAATAACATCGGGAAGGTTACGAATCGAACTGCGCAGTGGCGCCCATCCCACATCTACTGCAATAACAAAATCGGCACCAATTCTACGACAGACATCTGTGGGAACGCGATTTACTAGTGCACCATCAGCTAACAGCATTCCGTCCCTTTCAACAGGAACAAAAACTGCTGGGATCGAAAGGCTTGCCGTCACCGCATCGGCTACAGATCCTGAATTGAGAACTACTTCCTTGCCAGTAAGTAAATCCGTGGCCACTGCCGCTGCCGCAACAGGAAGATCCTCGAAATGCTGATCACGGGTTAGCATGCGCAGTACATTGCGGATTTTGTCCGACGATACTAGTCCCCTCGATCTTAAAGTCCAACTAGTTAGATCATTCCAATCCAGCTCGTTGACCATGCGTCCTAACAGATATAGATCAGAACCAGAAGCATAAAGACCGCCCACAACTGCACCCGCACTAGTACCACAGACTATGTCGATCGGGATTTGCTCTTCAACCAGAACCTGAAGGACACCTAAACTAGCTAACCCCCTAGCCGCTCCAGAACCTAGAGCTATCCCTATCTTTGGATTAGGCATAAATCTCACCTCAAACTAGTATGAATTAGCAGAATGACAAGGGAGGGTGTCTCTCATGACCCGTACTCGCGGATTGGCTCTGCTAGTATTGCTTCTTACTTGTGTGATTATTATTTACCCGGAAGTTTCCTTTCGAGCCTCCCTGGAGGGCCTAAAACTGTGGTTTGAAATTGTCTTACCGGCAGTCTTACCATTCTTTATCATGGCGGATCTACTTATGGGACTTGGTGTTGTACACTTCTTAGGCTCATTACTCGAACCAATCATGCGGCCCCTTTTTAGAATTCCCGGCATGGGAGGATTCGCTTTAGCTATGGGACTGGCTGCAGGATACCCTTTAGGAGCAAAAATCACCGGTGACTTAACCCGTGCACAGCAGATTACTACAACTGAGGCGGAACGACTGATGAGTTTTGCCAATACGGCGTCTCCCTTGTTTATGATGGGAGCTGTAGCTGTTGGGATGTTCGGCAGACCGGAATTAGGTACAACCCTACTTATGGCCCACTATCTAGGTGCCATACTCGTAGGTTTTTGCATGCGTCTTCATAAGGGACCGGAAAGCCCTCCCCAAAAAAGAACCGGAACTATCTGGACTAATGCACTTAGGGCCATGGACCAAGCTCGTAAAGAAGATGGCCGTTCATTTGGAAAACTCTTTGGCGATACTGTGAGAAACACCTTCCAATCCATGTTCTTTATCGGGGGTTGCATAATGATCTTCTCTGTCCTTGTACACGTTATTAGTGCCACCGGTGTATTAAATCCACTAAAGGCTCTCCTGGGACACGTTCTAACATTTGCTGGTCTAGATGCAAACCTAGCCGGTGCAGTGATCAACGGATTTTTCGAAACAACCCTCGGTGCCCAAACAGCTAGTCGCAGTGTTGCCCCGATTGGTGCCCAAGTCACAGTTGCCAGCCTAGTGATGGGCTGGAGCGGACTGTCAGTTCATGGTCAAGTAGCGGCCATGATCACAGACACCAAGATTCGGTTTACTCCTTACCTTTTCTCCCGTTTGCTACACGGGATGTTTGCGGCTATCCTTACAGTATTATTATTGGGGCCAGCCAGCTTTATTCCTACATCCATAAGTAAAGCGCTGCCTGCTGTAAGTACCTCATCTTATCTTAACGGTAGTTTTGGAGTCCGTTTCTTGGCATCAGCCCGTCTTGCAACTAGCTTCCTACTTATCCTCGTGAGCATTCTAACTGTGGTTTGGTTACTGAAAAGGATGATCTATATTTCGTTTCGCACCCGTTCTTAAGGGTGTTTCTTCAGTTCCTCTTGACCCTGTTCAACCACTACAAGGGTTCTAGTTAGCGCCTCATGAAGGTTAGAGAGAATCTGGTGAGCATACTCTTCCGCACCACGCTCAATTTCTTGGGCACGTCGCTTGCTCTCTTCTAAAAGTAGTTTACTTTCTTCTTCTGCTTGGCGATAGATCTCACTGTTGCGAACTAGTTTGGCGGCGTATTCCTCCGCCTTAGCAATCATACGTTCAGCCTGTTCTTGTCCATCAGCGATCATTTTTTCCCGTTCAGATGAAACCGCCTCGGCTCGTTTCACCTCTTCAGGGATGGCGGTGCGGATAATGTCGAGTAGATCAAAGAGTTCATCGGCATCCACAAGAACCTTACCCATTAAAGGAACCTCTGGTGCCTTTTCCACTAGTGCTTCCAGTTGGTCGATTAAGACCTGAAGATTCACTCGGTTCATTGCTACCTCTCCCTATTCAAAAATTTCCTGTGTAAAGCATCGGCCACATGGGGGCTCACCCACTTTGAAACATCTCCACCTAGTTCAGCCACTTCTTTAACCGCAGAAGAACTTATAAACGAATATTTGCCACTAGTCATCATAAACACGGTCTCAATCGAACTATTGAGACTGCGGTTCATAGCAGCTAGCTTGAACTCAAACTCAAAGTCCATGACTGCTCTCAGACCACGGACAAGAGCTATGGCATTCTTCTGTCTGGCGTACTCCACAGCCAAACCTGAATAGGTTTCCACCGTAACATTGTGTATGTCACTTACCTCATGTTTCAACATTTCCAGACGTTCTTCTACGCTAAATAGGGGAACCTTATCAGGATTATGCATAACACACAAAAAAACATGGTCAAAGAGCAAAGACGCTCTTCTAATGATATCTAGATGCCCATATGTGACTGGATCAAATGTCCCGGTGCAGACTCCAACTCTCACTGCAACTCCTCCCATCGATAGAACAAAAGCGTGGCATCTCCATAATTACGTACGCTCTCTAAGCAGAGTTTCGACACTGCCTGGGGAGCTTCCTCTTTTTTACTGGCTTCGGCGATGATAATTCCATCCTTTCTTAACACAGTTAAGCCCGCCAGTTGGGTAAGAGTACCTTTCACCAAACCTTGATTATAAGGAGGATCTAAAAAGATAAAGTCAAACTGCTGCTGACGTTTGTCCAGCTGAACTAGGGCCCGAGACACATCATTGGTATAAATGACACCACCCTGCAAACGGGTTTTAGCCAAGTTCTCCTGGATCTGGTTAGTACAAGCTCGACTAGAATCAACCCAGACAACTGATTCTGCACCGCGACTTAGCGCTTCCAGACCCACTGCGCCACTTCCGGCATAAAGGTCCAGAAAAGCGCTCCCAGCAATGTCAGATCCTAGTATGTTGAATAGGGCCTCCTTCACCCGATCCGCGGTTGGTCTTGTACTCATGCCTCGCACGCTACTCAGTTTGGTGCCCCTTGCTACCCCTGAAATCACCCGCATCGTATGCACTCTCCTATCAGATCACCATTTGTCACCATCTAGTTCGTCAAGCAAGTCTGGATATGCCTCTAAGCCTGAACAAGAGTTCAGAAGTGCTTGAGCCTGTTCTGCGGCTAGCTGCAAAAGCTCCCGATCTTCCTGCAAGTCCCCCAGGCGGAACAAGGGTTGACCCCACTGACGAATACCTAAAAGATCACCAGGACCGCGCAGACGCAAGTCTTCTTCCGCAATGAAAAAGCCATCATTACTCTTGCGTACCACATCTAGACGGGCTCTGCTATGGGGAGAAGTACTATAGGCTAATAAGAAACAAATACCCGGTTTGCTACCGCGCCCCACCCTGCCCCTAAGTTGATGGAGCTGGGCTAAACCGAAGCGTTCTGCGTTTTCGATCACCATAACTGTGGCGTTAGGCACATTCATGCCAACTTCAATTACAGTCGTAGCAATCAGTACATCAATTTTGTGCTCAGAAAAAGCTTCGAAAATCTCTTCCTTTTCTTTGCCCATTTGTCCGTGGAGCAAACCTACCCGGGCGCTTTTCAGCAGACCATTCTTAAGCTCTTCCATCTCTTGCGTGGCAGCTTTAAGATCTACATGTTCCGACTCCTCCACCAGCGGAAAAACCACATAAGCTTGCTCTCCCGCCTGGACCCTGGAAAGTACGAACCGATAGACATCATCTCGCCTTTGTGGATCAATTAAGCGGGTATCAACCATCTGCCTATTAGCTGGTAACTCTCGAATCTCAGTAGTTTCTAAATCACCGTAGATAGTAAGTGCTAAAGACCTGGGGATTGGGGTTGCACTCATCACTAGCAAATCAGGGTTACCTTTGCGAACAAGGGCGGAGCGTTGCTTCACCCCAAACCTATGTTGTTCATCCACGATTGCTAGTGTGAGATTACGGTAGTTTACCTTATCAGTAATTAGAGCGTGAGTACCCACAACCACGTCTAACTCACCCTGGGATAATGCGTTTCGCACTAATTCCTGTTCCTTGCCCTTCATATTCCCCACGAGAAGGGCAACCGAAATCCCCAAGGGTCCCAGCGCCCTTCTGAGACGTCCAGCCATTTGTCTTGCTAAAACTTCGGTTGGTACCATCATGGCCACTTGCCCGCCACTTTCCACAGCCTTAACCGCACCGTATTCTGCAACAATTGTCTTGCCAGAACCAACCTCACCTTGAATTAATCTCCGCATTGGACGAGAAGACTCCATATCTTGAGCCACCTGTTTTAGCGCAGCCTTTTGATCATTAGTCAACTCAAACGGTAAGTTCTGCAGATAATTCGATACCATCGGGCCATCAGGTCCGTGACTGACGCCCCGTTTCTGTTTCTTTCCTCTTTGCAATCCAAGATGGAACAAAAAAAACTCTTCAAACACCAAGCGTTCACGAGCCTTATTATAACTTTGCCAATCTTGGGGGAAATGAACTTGCCTGATTGCCTCACGCCGATCTAGATAATCACCGCGAATTTGTGATGGTAAGCATTCTTTGAGCTCGTCAAGATACATTAAGGCAGCCTGAATCCAGTTTACTCTTTGCTCATTAGAAACACCTGAGATCAAGGGGTAAACAGGCATCAACCCCCGATGGGCAGGTGGACGAAAAAAAACTTCTGGTGAGCTCATTTCAGGACCAAACAAAGCCTGCTTGACCATGCCATAAGCCCAGATTTTTTGGGCCTTTTGCAACTTCCGATACAGAAAACTCGTACCCTGCCCCCGGTGAAAGACAAACCACGTAAGGTTTAACACTCCACCCAAACTTCCTTGAATCAAGCGACGTCCTTTGGAGATGTGCCTTTCATGCAGGTTTTGCAGAGGTCCATGCACAAGTTGGACAATTCCTACCTCCACCTCGTGCGGGGCAAGAACGTTTTGAAAGTCTTTGTAAGCGCGCGGAAAACTAAGCAATACATCTCTAACTGTTTCCAGACCCAGGGGTTTAATTGCCTGGGCCCGTTTAGCCCCGATTCCTGGCAAAACAGTAACAGGCTCATTTAAGATGCTTTCCCGCCCTTTCACCACATCACCCCCAAATGAAAAGAACCCTTATCCCAGCCAGCTCTAAGGATAAGGGTTGCCGTTCTTTCCTAACGCAGCCCTCTGCTGGGGCCACCTTTAGACGGCATACAAAAACAGGGCTACCGCACCTGGTCCGGTATGCACTCCAATAGTTGGGCCAATATCTCCAATCATCACTTCGCCATCCAAGTCAAGAAACTCAGATAACTCAGCGGCAAGCTTGACTGCCCCATCAAGGTTATCGGCATTACTGATGCCTACACGCAATTTACGATTTGGTTGCTTCTGTCCATAATCGCTACATAACTCACGGATCCTCCGTAAAGCTTTAGACTTGCCACGTACCTTCTCAAAAGGAGCCACTTGACCATCAACCAAAGTTAGAATCGGCTTGATGTTGAGTAAAGTACCCATCAGAGCTGAAGCCAATCCAATCCTACCGTTCTTCTGTAAATACTCTAGAGTATCAACAACAAAATAAACTTGGAGGTGATCGATGGCGTGTTGGATAACCTCAAGAATCTCATTCAGATCTTTATTGGCTTGTACCGCCTCGGCCGCAGCCACTGCAACTAATCCTATACCCATGGAAGCAGCTCGACTATCTATGGCTTCAACCTTTATTTTGGGATCGATCATGGTACTGGCTAAAACGGCAGACTGATAAGTTCCACTGAGCTTACTACTTAAGTGAATGGAAATGATAGTATCGCCTGGTTCAGCGATTTTTTCGTACATCGCCACAAAATCAGCAGGCGAAGGTTGGCATGTACTGGGGATCAACGAATCAGATCTGAGTCTTTTGTAGAATTCCTCCGTTGAAATTTCTTCCCCGTCCCTAAAGATCTCATCGCCAAATTGAACTGTCAAAGGTACAACATTTATACCCAGTCGCTCTCGAACGTCGATTGGAAGATCGCTTCCACTGTCCGTGACCACGTGGATTCTTGCCATCAGTTATCCCTCCTCGTCTTATTCTACCGAAACAATGTAGTAATAAAGCGGTTGACCGCCAGAATAAACTTCCACTTCACACTCTGGATACTGCTCACTAATCAGGGCGTTGAGTTCTTGAGCTCCCTCGGGATCTTGATCCGCGCCATAGTAAACACTAATTACTGATGAATCTTCGTCAACCATGTTCTTTAAAAGATCCATGGCAACCCCACCGGGAGTGGAACCTACTACAGCAATCTTACCGTCGATTAATCCGATAATGTCCCGTTCCTCAATGTGCAAATCACCAGCCACAGTTGAGCGCACGGCATAAGTTACTTCCCCAGTTTTTACTTCGCGCATAGCCTGTTCCATAGTGGCTACATTATCTTCCATTGAATCCTCTGCCACATAGTACATTAATGCACTGATCCCTTGTGGAACAGAGCGCGTCGGTACTACCCCAACCTTACAATCGGCCAGTTCTTTTACTTGTTGAGCCGAGAAGATCACATTCTTATTGTTAGGAAGGATGATCACAGCTTCCGCATTGACACTGTTCACAGCTGTGACTAGATCCTCGGTGCTAGGATTCATGGTCTGCCCACCAGCAACTACATAGTCAACGCCTAGGCTAGTAAAGATCTCTGCTAGACCTTCACCTGGAACAACAGCCACGATACCTAAGGGTTTAGGCTCTCCCTTGGGTTCTGATTGGGGAAAATCTACCACTTTCTCTTCTAAGCCAAAATCCAAGTGATGATTCTCTTCATGGCTCTGAAACTCCTGATTTTGAAGCATCATATTGTCAATAGCTATCTCAGTCAAATTACCGAGTTCACCACAAAGCTGAAGTACAACACCAGGATGATCAGTATGAATGTGAACTTTAACCACATCATCGTCACCCACCACAATCAAGGACTCACCCTTTGGCTCAAGCTTTGCTCTAAGCTTAGTCGTGTCTATTCCCTCGCCTAGGATGATAAACTCCGTACAGTATTTATTGACAATTACCTCATCTGTTAGCTTTGGTTTACCTACTTCTTTTACTTCTGGTTGTGCCTGATCAGCCAGAATCTGCTCCAACTCTTCAGGTGTGGCAATCATTCCGGTCATAAGACCTTCAAAAATCACAAGTAACCCTTGACCGCCAGCATCAACCACGCCTGCCTCTTTTAAAACGGGCAAAATATTGGGAGTGTCTGCTAGGGCTGTCCTGGCTCCCTCAACGGCTGCTTCCAACACTTCCTTGGCGTTAGCTCCATCCTGGGCCGCCTGTTCTGCATATTCTCCAGCAACCCGAGCCACAGTGAGCATTGTTCCCTCAACTGGTTTCATAACAGCCCGATAGGTGGTCTGGGAAGCGGTGACAAATGCATTCGCCAAGTCTTCACCTGTGATCTTGTCATCCACATTTGCTAGCCCATCAGAAAAACCCCGGAAGAACTGGGAGAGAATGACTCCACTGTTGCCTCTGGCACCCATGAGCGAGCCCCTCGTTAAAAGGGATGACAAACGTCTAATCTCCACACTATTTGCCAGTTCCAATTCCTTTATAGCTGCATTCAGCGTCAAAGACATGTTTGTTCCCGTGTCACCATCCGGTACGGGAAAAACGTTTAAAGCGTTTACTGCTTCTTTCTGCTGATCCAGTTTGCAGGCAGCTGTCAGCAACATATTCTTAAACGTTAAACCGGTAATTACGTCCAAAACAGTTCCTCCGATCACTTTCTCTTTGCGCCAGTAACGCGCACACTCTGAACCTTAACATTAACCCGGTCAACGTTAAGGCCCAGCATGGTTTCGACTACATATTTTACCCGCTCCTGTACATTTCTGGCCACTTCAGATATCTTTACACCATATTCGACCACGATGTACAGTTGAATACTGACGCTATCTTCTTTAAATTGGACATCCACACCTCGCTCTAAGTTCTCGCGGCGAAGCAAGTCTGTCAATTCTTCTTGTATATTGCGTGGGGCCATGCCAACTAGTCCATAGCATTCCATAGCGGCTACGCCCGAAATTGTAGCAATTACTTGTTCATGAATGGATATCTTACCTAATTGAGCTTGTATTTCTTGGGCCACAACTGTCCCCCTCTCCTTCACATTACCAAAATGGTCCAGTGACTATCATCCCTATTCTACCCATTCGCACCTTAATTGTAAAGGAATTTCTATGGTGCGGCAATTTCACCTTGCATTTCCTTGTTGCCTATGCTACAATAACAATCGTTATTGAAACTCGTTCAAAGGGGGTAAGAAACATGGCCAGAAGGTGCATTGTTTGCGATAAAGGTACACTAACCGGTAACCTAAGAAGCCACGCCGAGAATAAGAATCGCCGCACTTGGAAACCAAACCTACAGAAAGCTCGCATCATGGTTCAAGGCAGTCCTAAACGGGCGTATGTATGTACAAGATGTCTCAAGAGCGGAAAAGTAGAGAGAGCCTTATAGGCCTTAGCCCCTGATAAGATGAAGATGAAACCCCTAGGGTAAATCCCTAGGGGTATTTTATTGTTCAGTTATCGCCAAAAGAACTCCACTACCAATCTGCACAGAAATCAGTGAACTCTGCGCCACATTACTTATTGTCAAGGTATTACCCTTGCTTAGGTCTTTCCTTTCTAAGGGATAACCAAGACCACTAGTCCCCACCACGTGAACCATGGGGCTAAGAGGAATGAGTGACACAATACTTCCTTCTCTCACTTGCTCCTGGTAGGTACGGGTAAAGGCAGTAAAACGGTAGCTTTGGGTTAGAAGCTGATTTACTACCCCCTGCTTGGCCAAACGATAGAGGATTTCCAGGTTGCCTAATGAGTGGTCTAGACGACTTCCCCAAGCACCCACCAGTGTTACACTGTCGACACCAAGTTGAAGGGCATATTCTACTGCTAGTTCCAAATCCGTTTGATCCTTATTAGTGGGTACCTGCTCAAAGACAACGTTGTGAACCTCCCAGTACTGCTTTGTTTCTTCATCCAAAGAGTCTTGGTCACCAATGATAATCAGGGGTCTGACGCCCCACAAACGCGCCAAGCTCGCGCCCCCATCTGCACAAATCACAGTTACTCTTTCTGCCGCGATGGAGGGCAACTGAGCAGGCACATCTTCACCAGAACCAATGATCAAAGCGTGCATACTACCATCCTGGTTCAAAGATCTCCCTCCGTCTACTCAAGAGTTGAATAATCACCGCAACAAGTACAGTTTCTACAACCAAGTAAGAGGCATTGTAGCCTAAGGAATAAATGACAACCGGTGTACCTTCAGGGGCATACTCAGCAAAAAACACTATCCCTGCGATTACATGGGTGATTAATCGCAAAAGAGAACCAGTGACCACACCGATCAGGCGTCTTTTCCTAAACATTCCAAAACCAGCTACACCTAAGAGCATAAAGGGTACCGGATAATCCAGCAGAACCTGAACGGGATGAATAATGTAAGGAGACAACAGAAGTTTCAGAAAACCAAGCAATGCCCCGCCTAGAAGGCCAATCTTGCCTCCATGTCTAAACGCCAAAATGAAAATAGGCACCATTTCTAACGAGACACTACCTCCCTGAGGCATTCTCCACAACCTCAAGAACGACAACAGCAAAGCGGCTCCAACTAGTAGCGACACTTCCATCATAACCTGCAGATTCTTATTGCGCATCAAATCTACCTCCTAGTGATTAGATTTAGATCCGCATAGCACTTAATAGAAAAAACATGGAACCAAAGCGGTCCATGTTA